>MVRL01000138.1 GCA_002067705.1 Methanosaeta sp. PtaU1.Bin112 | reverse complement strand
CCTTTGCGGAATAAAGAGTATGTTTAATAATATAAAGCTTATTTCCAAGAAAAATCAAGTTGAAATGGCACTAGCCCTCAAGGCCCGCCCGCCGGAGCCTCGCAATCTTGCCATCTTCGTCATCTTCAAATATTGAGCTTGATGCATCTCACCTTGTGCAGTGTTGCAAGTCCTTCTCGAAAAGGATGAGGCCGCCCTGAGGCGGATGGGACGAAGTAGAAAAGGAAAAAGGATTCCCTGCAAAAAGACATGCCAGGTGATTATGAGATGGCAGCCGTCGTGAAAGCAAAAGAAGAAAAGATTGATTACAGCGAGGCGGCCCACGTAGATGAAGTGTATGAATATCTCCTTAAAAACAAAGATCAAGGGATAACGGTTGAAGAGTATTGCCGAAGACGCAACATCAAGGTTTAGGGCCATCTCCATTTTCCCTGCGCACGTTTCTTTATGAGCGACCATGTTTTCCGGGGAATCGGGATTTCAAGTCAATTCTCTTCTGCTTCCTCGCTCATATCACGAAAAATGGGAGAACTCATCTCATTCATCTCTGATGTAGTCATAGATAACGAGGGCATCTTAAGGCCCACATAAATCTGCATGCACGCGAATCCTTTGACCACGAACGCCCACACGCACACACGCCCGCCCGCATGCGACACCCGCGCGAGACCCCCCCTGACCGCGATGCGCGCCCTTGCCTTCCGTGCTCGATCGGTTCCCCTCTGGCCTGTTCACCTCGAAAGAACCCATGCGGCGCTGGAGTTTGAAAGCGCCCTGTGCTTGTCAGGGCCAGATCAGAGAACCGCGGAAGGCCATGCCTCAGCATCGATCATGCCCGGACCCTATTGCTACCAAAGGCAAAAAGTTTATTAACCAGTAAGATCCTAGCAGGGGATGTGACGACAGACCACCGTTGACCTCCTTTATCGTCGTCTGCCTGTTGTCAGGTTCCGGCCCCTGCCAGGCCGGACTCCTCTTCTAAAAAAGGCGATGAAGATCATGCAGATAGGAGCTATCATGCTATGACCCAACTGATGATCACAGATATCAGAAAAAGCTGCTGCGACAGAGGATTCGATCTTGTTACTGCCATCATCCTCAGCAAAGATGTTCATGACTGCAGGGCGCCTTTCCTCCTGGATGAGAAAAGCATACTGGTGCTGGAGAGCGCCACAGCGCAAAAGGAGATTCCTGCAATTGGCGTGCGCCGCGGAGACCAATACATCCGCATAAGAGCAAAGTCAGACCTCGGGCTGAGGGTAGGAAACGAGATACAATTCGGCAAGGACCAAGAGGAAAAGCCGCTTATGGAAATGCAAGAGCCGCATGGTTATCGAGGTGCAAAAGAGAGATCTCGAGCTTGACAGACAGGCGATCACAATGACATGCGGCTGCGTTTCCCAGAGAACTTCAAGCTCTATATTTACAAATTAATTAACAAGAATTATGAACAAATGACAAATAAGTATTATATACTCAGAGAATCATGCCAGGTCTGGAGTGATAGCTCGTATGAATCTTAAAATAGTCCTGTTAATTATGATGCTCCTCGCCCTGTCATGGACGTCAACTGGAATGGATTGCCTCTACCTGGGCAACGGAAGCAGACACCAGGCCATCAATCTTGATGCCGGCTCAAAGATGCCGGGCCACAATGCTCAATTTGCAAGACACGGTTTCGCGTCCCCAAGCATGCCCCAGCCAATGGCCTTAAGCTCCAATGTGATGCTAACGCAAGCTAAAAAGTTGATGGATGAGGCTTGCGCAGCCAGAAACGAAAGCGTATCTGCCAAAGATGAGGCAAAGGCTGCCAATGATGAAGCAAAAGCGCTGCTGACAAAGATCGAGGAGAATGAGAAGAATATAAAGTCCCTCCTAAAGGACGTGGAAGCCTCAGCCTCTAAAGCTGACCAGGCGGAAGTCCTCTTCAATAAAACCGATGAGGCCTACAGAAAGACGCTTGCCCTTTCTGTGGAGGTAGAAGGGAATATGAGCCAGATGAAATCCCTCTTGGAGAAAGCAAAAGGCTACGCGGACTCATCTGAAGAAAGCGCCGACCGGGCTAGTGAGAGCCTGAACCGCACAAACCTGTTGCACAATGAGACGGCAGTCATCTTCAGCCAATCCTCATCAGTTTATAACAACATGACCCTTCTGGAAAAGGAGGTCCAGGCAAATTCAGATAACATCAGGACTTGGATGAACGAGAGAATACCCTGAAGTTAATATAATTTCATTTTATTTTTTTAAGTCCGATGCTTTAGTAGCAACTTTTAAGTAGTTAGTAATATTAACAAGAGCAAAGATGGTAAACTATGAAATATAAGTTAATAACAGTAATGCTGCTGATGCTATTATTCCCGGCAGCAGTAAACGCACATGAGACATTCGCCTGGCCAGTCTCCAGCTGGGCAGAGGTGGGAGACGTCGCAATCGTACCTATCGGCAGCGGCCACAATACCACCTCGACTGAAATCCCTGAGGGAGTGATGTATCTGAGGGTCAATAGCCCCTCCGGACAGGTGATCAACCACACCTTCGATGAAAGGACGGACACAAGCGGCTATTGGAAGCTCTACAGCTTCGATGTGGATGAACCGGGTCTCTATATCCTGGATCTCTTCCATACCGAAGGCGCCTGGACGAACATCGTCACCAATCCCCCGGCAAAATCCGTCTGGCATGCAGGATATGCCCCTGAGATCGACTTCGATGCTCTGAACAAGACCGGCTGGGCCGATGATTGGTATGTGCAGAGGTCCTACGAAAAGCTCTGCTATGCCAAGGCATTTATAGCCGGTCCGGACAGCAATTTCTCCCTGGCCTCTAAGCCCATAGGAGAGAAATTGGAGATAGTGCCATTGGATAACATCACAACCGTCGGCAAGGGCGATTTCGAGTTTCAGGTCCTCTTCGACGGCAAGCCCATGGATAACCTGACAGCAATTGCAGAGAGGGTGGGCAACGACACGAAGCTAACAGCAGTTACGGACAAAGAAGGCAAGGTCAAGTTCGATCTGACCAACCCGTCTGCAGAGTTCAACCAATGGATAATCACAACCGACACCGGCACAGATCTTCGCACCAATGAGCTGGTGGACATGCCCAGAGGAAAGAACTCCAACGAGAAGAGCTACGTAGGACCAAAATACATATCGACATTGATCCTGACGACGCAGTATCTCAAGGGCGAGTGATATTCCGCCCCGCAATTCCCCCTTTTTTTGCTGCAAATCCATTTCTGCAAATCCTTTTCCGCAATTCATTTCAGCAGATCGATTATCTCCTTTGCGGCGATATCTGCGGCAAAAGGAGTCGCTCCCGAATAGATCTTCTCCTCCCGCAGCCTCTCGAAAAGGTCCGCCAGGAGAGGCATCTCCAGCCCCAGTCCCTTCATCAGATTCCTGCGACACAGGATCTGACGGACATCGCCGTCCGCCACGATCTTTCTGTCAAGAAGAAGGACCCGATCCGCCATATACGGAACTAGATTTGCATCATGGGTGGCCGTAATAATAGTAGTCCCCTTCTCCTGCAGACTTCTGATCAAGGTGGCCACCTCCCTCTTGGAGCGAGGGTCCAGGTTCGAGGTCGGCTCATCTAAAACCATCACGGGCGGCCTCATGGATAGAACTGTGGCCACTGCAGCCCTCTTCCTCTGCCCGAAGCTGAGGTGATGAGGACTCTTTGCCTCCAGATCGACGAGGCCGGTGGACCGCAATGCCCAGGACACAGCCTCCTGCACAGCCGCCTCAGACAATCCCATGTTGCGCGGTCCGAAGGAGACATCCTCTTCCAGGGTGGGCATGAATAGCTGATCATCAGGGTCCTGAAAGACCATGCCCACCTGGCTTCTTACCCAGCTCAGGTTATCCTCCGTGATCTCTCTTCCCATGATGCGCACAGTTCCCTGACCGCGCAGAATTCCATTGAGATGGAGCAGAAGAGTGGACTTGCCGGATCCATTGGGGCCTAAAAGAGCCACCGATTCTCCGCTATCGATTGAAAAGCTCGCGCCCTCCAGGGCACGAGTTCCATCGGGATAGCTGAAGACCAGGTTTATAGCTTCAATTGCCTTCATTTGCTCCCTCATTTTGCCATGATGCTAAATGCCGCCCCCAGGACAAGCAAGCTCTTGAAAAGATCGCTGGCTGCCAATCCATTTCTTCCTGGAATCGGAATATCACCCCGATAGCCTCGTGAGAGCATGGCATTATAGACCGCAAGAGACCTCTCGTAGCTTCGGATGAGCAGCATGGCAAAAGCCATTGCCAGCGTGCGAGCGGTCTTGAGATCAGATCTCCTGACGAAACCTTTGCACTGCAGAGAACGGCTCATGATGGAAAACTCCTCATTGAGGAGAAAGACGTACCGATAGGCGAAGAGGAATATCTGGGTAAGAGAGGCCGGCAGTCCCATCTCCTGCAGCGCTTTTATGGTCACGGTGAAAGGAGCAGTGCCAACGATCAGAAGAGCGAGCAAAGCTGCCGCCACACCCCGAGTAAGGTATAGCAGACTGAAAAATAAGCCCTGACGGCTGACCGAGAGGAATTGAAAGGAATACAGGCAATCTCCCTCGGTCGTAAAAGGCAGAAAGAGCGCCAGAGGCAGAAGAAAGATGACCGGCCACTTCATGAATCCGGCTACGTGGGCGAGAGGAATCCGGGATATAAGCACCAAAGAGATTGATACGCAGAGACCGGCCAGGGCGGGCAAGATGCTTCCCGCGAGAGCTATTGCGAATATGAGCACCAGCAAGGAGACGATCTTAGCTCTGGGGTCCCAACTGTGGATAGCAGACCCGAGACAAGAGTGCTTCTCCGGATCGAAGTGGCTCATGCTCTCTTGCGGTCCTTTCTGGAAACATAGATCATAGCGAGGCCCGCAAATCCCAGAAGGTAGCCGAGGCCCGCAAGAGCTCTCATCGGCAGAGAGAGATCTCCTGCCTGCCTCTTCTGAGCCAGGTTGAGAGAGAGCTCCGCCCTATGCCCTGCCGAAGAGCTGACAAAGGTGATATCCTCCAGTCTCTTGTCAGGCTTGAATACAAATGACCCTTTGTAATCGGTCACCCCTTCGATTATGGGTTTTCCGTCGCTGAGCCCTTCGATCTTCACTCCCTGAGCAGGAGTGCCGTCATCATAGAGAGCAGTCAGCTGCAACTCGTTTACCTTGTAACCCATCATCATCCGGTGGCCGTCCGAGATGCCGCAGGCCGCCAGTACTAAGATGATCATCAGAGCCAATTTGCCTTTCATAGAAGACACCTGCTCTTCTGCTTTTTCCGGAGCATCGAAAACAGGGGACCGACTACAAAGAGCGCCGAAGATCCAGCCTGAACTGGCACATTACTATCGATATTAATCGCTGCCATCTCGGTGTGCCCTCCATGGCAGACCACATACTGCCATTTGCCGGTGCCTTTTCCCGGAAGGGCAAAGCTGACCTTTCCCTGGGCATCGGTGACATTCTCAGCGAAGAGCGCGCCATCTTGATAGAGCTTGACCGTAGCATTGCCGGCTGGACTTCCGTCATCGTACAAAACGTACAGGTCCAGGGTCATCCTCTGTCCCACAAACATCCTGTGGCCGCTGGCAGCTCCGGCACATAGCAGGATAGCTGCAATTGCCACCGCGATTATCCACCTCATCTCAATTCACCTCGGAAAGCTTCCATTATTTCCTCCAGCCAGCATCTCAGGCTTGACATTCGCCAGAAATCCGGTGGCTGCACCTGCAACCACTGATTCCAGAACAACTACAGGCAGATGGACGCCAATCACCAGAACCGATATCTCCTTAAAAGCCTCGCCCATAGTAAGCAGCTCCAAAGAGACCATCAGCACCGATGCCAGAACTGCCATGCCGCCTGCCATTGCTCCGAAGATCGTCTCTCTCCTGGGTGAAGCCAGATTCTTTCTATATTCGAATAGCTGCCAGGCCAGCAGAGCAGGAAGTCCGATGTTCAGGGCATTGACCCCAAGGGAGGTGAGCCCACCATGCTGGAAGAAGAGCGCTTGCAGGGTGAGAGCCACAAATACCCCCGCAAATGCCCTTCTGCCGAGCAGTATTCCAGCCAGACCGTTGAGTATCAGATGAACTGATGTAGGCCCAATGGGAAAATGGACCAGGCTGGCCACAAAGAGAGCGGCGGTGATCAAAGAGATCTTGGCAATCTCCTCTGCTTTTATCTCCTTTAAAGAGTAGTAGAGCAGGATGGCTGTCAGGATGAAACCTGCCGCCAGCATGGGCCCGGGCAGCACCCCGTCTGAGATATGGACCATTTGCCGCCTCTTACTTATTCACCCAGAAGCTCAGATAGGCAGTGGGAGCAATCTGCTCAAAGGAAAGCTGTTCTCCCTTTTTATAATGGCCCTGAGGATCGTCTTCTCCTGCGGTCCATTCGCCGGCCTCATCCAGAGTGGCTTCATAGCTCAGGACCCAAAGTCCGGGCCGGGTGGCTGTAAAGCTGATAGATCCATCGCTGCTGCTGCCCTCCTGCTCCGTCTGTTGGGAATGCTGAATTACCAGCACATCCTCAGGCGACCGGACGACAACCGCGCTGTAGCTGCCTGTAGCTGCCTTTCCATTCCATAGTGCCCTGGCTTTGAACTCCTGACCGGACTTAAGGCCATAGGGATCCGTCTCGGGAACAATCTCCAGACCGGTTCCGCTCGACCAGCCAAAGCCCTGGCCGGATTGGACTGGCAGAAGCGCCCGTCCATACTTCTCTACCTGGCACCGGCTTCCGGAAGAGCCAAACCAGCTGGGATCGAAAAATGTGCTGTCCATCTGCATGTCCATGATGTAGCAGCCCGGCTCCGGGAATGCAACATCTCCCTTAAGACCACCTTGAAACGGCTGCATCTGCAGCTCCTTCGGCTGGCCGGAGGGAGAAACGATCCTGGCAACCGGTAGAGTTGCAATCTCCTGATCGGCTGAGCCGCCGTGGCCGTAGGCTATCCAGAACTCTGCGTTTGCATCTGTGGAAAGGTCCCTGGGGAACTCGACATAAAGAGAGTGGGCAGAGACATCCGAAACCAGGATCAAACCCATCAGCAACAACATGCTTATGCTTTTCATATTATATCACGCATTATTACTATTTAGTATTAAAAATCTATGATTGGTCAGATTGAATGCAACTTTCGCTGCATCAACGTTGCTTTTGGACCAGCCTTCTCCAGAGCCATGCCACAGGAACGAATGCAATCGCCAGAGCGGCTGAGGCAACGATTGGCCGGCTACCATCGTTTATGCTCAATTCGACCACCTCTTCATGACCATCTCCGGAGATGACAAACTTCCAGTCGCCGGTTCCTTTTCCCGGCAGAACCATGCGGAAGACTCCCGTTGAATCCGTTTGATTTTGGCTGAAGAGTGTACCGTCCCGGAAAACCTGGATCGACGCCTGCGCCGCCGGCTCGCCGTCCTCATAGATTGCCGAGAGGCTGACTGTCATGCTCTGGCCCAGGAACATCCTGTGCCCGCTGGCACTCATGCTGCCTGCAATCAAGAGCAAAAACAGAGCCATCAAAATGATTGGCCTCAATTTCATCACCACTTGGAAAAAAGGAAGGTCACCACCGGTGACTACTTCCTGACATAGACCGAGAGTATGGTGGAGTATCTGGTGGTGTTGAAGGGCACAACATCCCCGGTCTTGAATGCCTTGCTGCTGGAATCGTAGGTTGCGGTCCAGTTGCCGTCGCCTTTAACATCATTGTAGCAGGTGAGCAGCCACATGCCGGTCTGGTTGAAGTTGATGACGAAGCTGTCCTTGTCTTTGGTGAACCCCTTCTGCACTTTGGTCGCGGTCATCTGCGGGTATGCAGAGTAGGAGGCATTGAACTTCTCGCCGTTGTACTTGACGGTAAATGTGACATTCTCCTTGTTCTTGATCTGGTTGAGGGGTTTGTCTGAGGAGATCTCTACCGGCAGGCCGGACTTGAAGGCTGCGGAGCTGTCGTTTCCGGCGTGGATGACTGCCTCAGCAGCGCTGTAGGTCAGGCGCAGGGTGGTGTTGCTATAGGATGGAGCGCGAGGAGCGACAAAGACGTAGTTTCCTGCCCAATAGGGTACAATAGTACAGACACCATAATTTCCGATCCAGCCGTATCCTGCAATCCATTTTCCTTCAATCTTGTTCATATTGAGTGTTATCTTCTGGCCGTCAGGAGTCACCAGATATGGCTCACCCATGACCGGCAGAGCAAATCCAGTCGGATCGTTGGCATGGCCGTAGATGACATAGGCATCCTGGACCTCGCCGACTTCGACCTGATCCTTCAATTCTACCCAGACGCCGTGGGCGCTGGCATTCATGGTTACCGCTCCCAGGAGGAGCAAGAACAATACCAATGCAGTTCTCGTGGTTATCACCGGAGGATTAATGCTACTTATTGATATATAAGTATTACTGGATACGATTATCTAATAATAGATTATTATGAAATCCGATGATTTCGTTTAACTTGTAGGATTGCGAAGGACGAATTTCGCAGACTGTTTCAATAATCTGAATTTATTTGTCATGGTCGGGCGACTCATTCCGATCATAATTATTCCTAACTTTTAAGACCGGCTCTTAAATACCTATAAATAATCAACCTGGCCTTTTGACTCTTGGAGGCTAGTGATATGGCCCTGCAAACAAAAACAAAAGATGAAGTCTTTGAAGCAATTGATAAATATAATGTGCGATTTGTCAGAATCTGGTTTACTGATATCCTGGGAGTTCCCAAGAGCTTCGCTATCAATCCAAACGAGCTGGAGGGGGCATTCTCTGAGGGAATGGGCTTTGACGGCTCCTCTATCGAGGGCTTCGCTCGTATACACGAGTCCGATATGGTCGCCAAGCCTGACCCAACCACCTTCCAACTTATCCCCTGGAGACAGCAGGAGAACGGCGTAGCCCGAATGTTCTGCGATATTCAAAATCCTGACGGCAGCCCATATGAGGGTGACCCCAGGAACGTCCTGAAGAAAAATCTGGATCGCCTCAAGAACAAGGGCTACAGCTTCCTGGTAGGCCCTGAGCTGGAGTTCTTCTACTTCAAGAATGAGTGCAGCACAGAGATCCTGGATAACGGCGGGTACTTCGATTTGACCACTGCAGACAATGCATCCGATCTGCGCCGCGATACCATCCTAGCTCTGGACTCTATGGGCATAGATGTTGAGTACAGCCATCATGAGGTTGCTCCATCCCAGCATGAGATCGATCTGCGCTACAAGGATGCTCTGAGCATGGCCGACACAGTGATGACCTATAAGATCACCGTCAAGGAGATTGCTCGCAGATACGGCTACCATGCCAGTTTCATGCCCAAGCCCATCTTCGGCCAGAATGGAAGCGGAATGCACGTACACCAGTCTCTCTTCCAGGGAAAGAGAAATGTGATGTTCGATCCGGCAGACAAATTCCATCTCTCTGATGAAGGCAAATACTACATTGCCGGCCTTCTCAAGCATGCTCCCGAGATCACGGCCGTCACCAACCAGTGGGTTAACTCCTACAAGCGCCTGGTGCCCGGATATGAGGCTCCGGTCTACATCTGCTGGGCGAGAAGAAACAGATCTGCTCTGGTCAGAGTGCCCATGTACAAGCCCGGAAAGGAGGCTGCCACCAGAGTAGAGTTCAGAAGCCCCGATCCTGCTGCCAATCCGTACCTGGCATTCTCAGTCATGCTCGCTGCTGGCCTTGCCGGCATCGCCAACAAGTACGATCTGCCTGCACCCCAGGAGCAGGACATCTACCATATGACCGATGAAGAGAGAAAGAAGGCGGCAATCACCTCCCTGCCGGGAAGCCTGAATGATGCGATCCAGCTGACAGAGGGAAGCAAGCTCATTCGCGAGGCCCTGGGCGATCACGTCTTCAATGCATTCATCGCCAACAAGAAGGCAGAGTGGGACGCCTATCGCACCAATGTCACCCAGTGGGAGTTGAATCGGTACTTGCCTCTGCTTTAGAGCCCATAATTGGCTCTTATCCTTTTTATTTTGCTGTTATGCATTGCATCTGGAAGGTCATCCTGTAATAATGGTGGAAAAATATAGTGAAGTGGAAGGTATCCGCGTCGACGGACTACGATCATAAGTATTATGAATGTTTCTTAAATAGATATAAGACATTTATTGCGATCAATTCTTGCCCACACACCAGAGTCGAGCAAGACTTGCATCGGCAGGTCAGCATCAAACCAGTGAAAAGGTCGATGGATGGAGTCCGATATTACTATGCCAAGGATAAGAAGGGAGCTATACAATAAAGAGATCTGTGCCTGCTCTATCTTCGGTGCTATGAACAGAGATGGTGAGCGCTTCAACGGAGAAGGTGTCATGTTAGCCATTGCCAATATGCATGTGCGGGGCAATGGTTTGGGTGGTGGCTTTGCCGCCTACGGCATATACCCGCATTATAAGGATTACTATGCGTTCCATCTGATGTTCACCGGCAGGAGCCACCAGGATAAAGTATCCGCAAAGAAAGAATTGGATGGCTTTCTCAGCAGCAACTTCGATGTGGTCTTCGATGAGGAGGTCCCACATAGAGATGAGTCAACCGTAAGCGATCCGCCTCTAGTATGGCGCTACTTCGTTCATCCGAGAAAAGAGGGTGACGACGCAATGCTCAATGACGAGGATTATGTGGTAAGCAAGATCATGTGGATCAATACCAGGATAGAGAATGCCCATGTCTTTTCATCCGGCAAGAATATGGGCTGCTTCAAGGGTGTGGGCTATCCAGAGGACATCGGCGAATACTTCATGCTCGACGAGCTCTACAAAGCCTATACCTGGACGGTTCACGGTCGATTTCCTACCAATACCCAGGCATGGTGGGGTGGAGCTCATCCCTTCAGCTTGCTGGATACGACCGTCGTCCATAACGGCGAGATCTCTTCTTACGGCACCAATCGATGGTATCTGGAGATGTACGGCTACGCCTGCACCCTCCAGACCGACACAGAGGTCATAGCTTATGCTGCGGACCTTCTCATGAGAAGACAGCATCTTCCCATTGAGGTTGTGGCCAAGATTTTCGCTCCCCCTATCTGGAATTCCATCGATCGCATGAATGAGTCGGAGAAGAAACTGCTCACCACATTGAGAATGGTATATGCTCCCCTGCTCATGAACGGGCCTTTTGCAATAATCATCGGCCAGACGAACAGGATGATCGGCCTCACAGACAGAATCCGGCTTCGGCCACTTACTGCTGCAACGAGAGGAGATATGTTCTATCTCTCCTCAGAGGAAGCATCCATCAGACTCATTTCGCCAAAGCTTGATCGGGTCTGGACGCCCAATGGTGGAGAACCGGTTATTGGCGAATTAAATAGCATTAGGAAGGTTTTGCAATGAAATCATTCGTCTTTCCAGAGTTTCAAATCATAAGGGACGAAGAGAAATGCGGGCAGTGTAGGGGTTGCGAAAGGCAATGCGCTTTTGGCACCCATACCTATGATCCGGTGGCTGACCGGCTGATTTCCGACAACTACAAGTGCGTCGGATGCCAGAGATGTGTCATCTTCTGTCCTAAAGATGCCATTGAAGTCAGGCCCACTCCTTCGTTCTACCGACCCAATGCATCCTGGTCACGCGAGAAGCTGGAGGATCTGAAGAAACAGGCCGAGACTGGCGGAGTGATCCTCACCGGATCCGGTAATGACAAACCATTTAGAATTTACTGGGACCATATCGTGCTCAATGCATCTCAGGTCACCAACCCATCCATCGATCCCCTGCGGGAACCCATGGAGCTGCGGACCTTCCTGGGTGCAAAACCCGACCTGATGGATGTATCCGTGAAGGATGGAGACGTGCAGATCAAGACCCAACTCTCACCGAATCTGATGGTACAGACTCCCATCCTCTTCTCGGCCATGTCCTACGGAGCCATAAGCTACAATGCCTTCCGTGCCCTGGCGACCGCGGCCTGCAAATCCGGAACTTACTTCAACACCGGAGAGGGCGGCCTTCCCCACGAGATGAGAGCGGAGTTTGGAAGATGTGCCATTGTGCAGGTGGCTTCAGGACGTTTCGGCATAGATGCTGAGTATCTCAATTGTGCCCAGGCTGTGGAGATCAAGGTGGGCCAGGGAGCCAAGCCCGGAATCGGGGGCCATTTGCCAGGCGAGAAGGTCTCAGCCGCAGTTGCCAAGACGCGCATGATTCCATTGGGCACAGATGCCATCTCGCCCGCACCTCATCATGATATCTATTCCATTGAAGATCTTGCCATGCTGATCTCTGCTCTGAAGGAAGCGACCAACTACGAAAAGCCCATATCGGTAAAGATTGCCGCGGTGCACAATTTTGCGGCTATCGCCTCGGGAATCGTGCGCGCCGGTGCAGACATAATCGCCATCGACGGCCTGCGGGGCGGAACTGGTACGGCACCAAAGGTAATTCGGGACAATGTGGGCATACCGATAGAGCTTGCTATATCCTCACTGGACAGACGACTGAGAAACGAAGGCATCAGAAACAAATGCTCTATAATTGCCGCAGGCGGAATTCGATGCAGCAGTGATGTAATAAAGGCCATAGCTTTGGGCGCAGATGCAGTATACATCGGGTCGGCTGCATTGATCGCCATGGGATGCACCCTCTGCCAGAAGTGCTTCAGCAACAAGTGCAACTGGGGAATATGCACCCAGGATCCGCGTCTCTCCGGTCGGCTCAATGTTGATATCGCCTCCCAGAGGCTCTCCAACCTGCTCTCCGCCTGGTCGCATGAGATCGCCGAGATGCTGGGCGGCATGGGCATCAATGCCCTGGAAAGCCTGCGCGGAAACCGGGACCATCTGCGGGGCGTAGGCCTGTACGAGTGGGAGCTTGATGTGCTGGGAATCAAGGGTGCAGGAGAGTGAGGCGGAAATGGCGAGAGCTGCTGCATCTCAAACCAGTGTCGGAGCAGATCACATTGAGGAGAGGATAGCTGTTGCAGAGATTGATGCCACAGGCCTTCAGACAAAGGAATTGAATGATCAGCTGAGGGATTTACTCCTCTCCGGCATAAAAAAGGTAAACATCAGAAATGTTTGCGGCCAGAGGTACATCGGCACCCGCCTCTACACACCTGAACACCTTCGAATGGAGATAGAGATCTTCGGCACTCCCGGCAATGATCTGGCTGCCTTTCTATACGGCCATAAGATAACTGTGCACGGCAATGCCCAGGATGGCGTGGGAAACACCATGGATGGCGGAGAGGTCATTGTGAAAGGAAGAGCAGGGGACGTCCTGGCGTTTTCCATGCGTGGGGGCGAGATTTATGTGCGGGACAACTGCGGCTACAGAACCGCTCTGCATATGAAGGAGTATGAGGACAAGAAGCCTGTTCTGGTAGTAGGGGGCTGCACCCAGGACTTTTTAGGCGAGTACATGGCTGGGGGAATTGTTATAATCCTCAACCTGCTCGACCAGACTCACAAAGCCAACTTCATAGGCACAGGCATGCATGGCGGCGTGATTTATCTGCGGGGCCAGGTAGAGCCTGATCAGCTGGGTGGGCAGGTGGAGGTCACTGCAATCGAAGAGCCAGACAGGTCTATATTGGACCGATATGTCAGCCGTTTCTTGGAGCGCTTTCCGGAAATTGGCATGAGCCAGAGGGAGATCATGCAATCTCAGTTCTACAGGCTCAAGCCCAAGTCGAAGAGGCCCTACAGCAATCTCTATACTTATTAAGGGGATGAAGATGACAAAAGTTATGCAAGATCTCCCGGAGGGATTAAATGCCGGTCTATATTGACATCAGCAGATGCATTGGCTGCCGTTCCTGCGAGGTAGCCTGCCAGAGGGTTCATGCAGGTAGCGGGCACATAAATGTTCATTATGTAGGTGATACTGCTTCACTGCCCATATTCTGTCATCATTGTAAGGATGCAAATTGCACTCTGGCCTGCTTTAGCGGCGCTCTGTATAAAGATGGGGAGCGAACGGCATTCGATGTGGAAAAGTGCACAGGATGCGGTCTCTGCCAGCTGGCCTGTCCTTTCGGAGTGGTCTGGACGAACAAGATTGCTCATAAGTGCGATCTCTGTGAAGGAAGAGATGCACCCACCTGCGTTACAACCTGTCCCGCCAATGCTCTATCCACAGATCCTGATCTGCCGTCTCGCCGGGCTCGGGAACGCGCCGCTCGAGCTGCTGCCCAAGGAGGTAGAAGATGATCAAAGTTGATGCCGGCCTATGCCTGGGTTGCCGGTCTTGCTCCAATGTCTGTCCCAGTCAGAATATCGTTCGTACAGAAACGGAAGAGACGCGCAGCATTCACTGGAAGAGGTGCAAGGAGGAGTGCGATTTATGCGTGGAGTTCTGCCCGGCCAGAGCCCTGACATTGGTAGCCTTCGATGAATCGGTGCCTGAGCCTGATCTCACCTTTGATCTGGTGGCCTGCAAGATCTGCGGATCCCGCTATGCCACGGAGCCCATGTTGCGCAGAATTGAGTCAATTATTCCTGCCGATTTGCAGAAAGATTCAGGCGGCCTGGAATGGATACGGATCTGCCCGGTCTGCCGGCGCAGCATAGAGGCAGATAATGCCACCAAGCTGATGGTGCTGGATAGAAGCAGATTGAGTCCGCAATCCTAAATCGCAATCTTAAATCTTTCTTTTTCTTTTTGGTTATTTCTTTAAACCTGAGGATCAATTCTGTAGCGGCATCTTGCCATCGCATCCTCATTCTCACTAGCAACATGCAGGAGACTCCTGATTGTTGATCATCTCCGCGTTTGTACTATCGCAAACATATTATGTGCTATTATTTTTTGCTGTTTTTCACACCGATTATGATATGAATGATTATGAAAGATTCTCAAAAATAGTTAAATAGAGTCGGGAGAGGATATATTTCGGTGATAGGTGAATGAAAGCCAGAAACTGGACGACCTGGGAGAGGTACATGCCGGCATCCGGTGTTGGGACGAGGACAGGCGCCGCCGCGCTGTGCATGAAGCCCTGGGATTCGATTCTGCCCGAAGAAGGGGTGGAAGAGACAATGACCAGCAGAGAGCCGCTCTGGAGGCCTTGGGAGATGTATCTGCATGATGCAAACGTCGCCGTTGGGCCACTGGGGAGCAAAGAAATGATGATAGAGAAGGTGCCCGTCTAGAGAGCCCTCTAAAAGCTCTATTTTAAAAAAGGAAGTCTTTGCGCCCCTATGATGGCTTGGTCGCCCTGGTGGGACGCAAAGCACTTTTGCTGGTGGTTTTGAATTAATCCTGAATAGTATAGCCGATCTTATACCCAGCCGCGTGTCTTCATGGCATCGACAACCCTTGCCACTGCTACTGTGTAGGCTGCCTGACGCATGTTGATATTGTACTTCTTGGAGGCGGCGAGGACGCCCTGGTAGGCCATGGTCATCCTCTCATCGAGCTTTTCGTAGACCTCATCGAAGGACCAGCAGTAGCGCATGATGTTCTGCACCATTTCGAAATATGAAACCGTGACGCCGCCTGCGTTGGCCAGGAAATCGGGAATGACGTGGACCTTGTTCTGGAAGAGTATAGCGTCAGCTTCCGGGGTGGTTGGTCCGTTGGCCAGCTCTACGATAACCTTGGCCTTGATCCTGCCGGCGTTATCCTTGGTTATGACGTTCTCGAGAGCTGCGGCAACGAGAATGTCAACATCCAGCTCCAAGAGTTCTTCGTTGCTGATCTTCTTGCAATTGGGAATGCTGGCCACGGTTGAGGTCTGAGCCTTGACGCGGGCTGCCTCATCGGCATCAATTCCGGAGGCATTGTATACCCCTCCCTTGGAGTCGCTGACGGCAACTACCTTGCTGCCGAATAGCTCCTTGGCCAGGCTGTGAGCATAACTGCCTGCATTGCCGTATCCCTGGATGGCAACAGTGGCCTTTGCCAGGTCGATGTTAAGCTCCTTGGCCGCTTCTCTCAACGCATACATGCCGCCCCGAGCGGTGGCATCGCCTCTGCCGCAGGAGCCGCCCACACATAGCGGCTTGCCGGTAATCATCCCGAATGAGTTGTTTCCGGTGTGTTTGGAGAACTGATCCATCATCCAGGCCATCATCTGGGGCGTGGTGTAAACATCAGGTGCAGGAACATCCTTCTCGGGACCTATATTCTGCCAAAGGGCATCAATGTATCCTCTGCAGAGGCGCTCTAGCTCTCCCGCAGACATCTCCTTGGGATTGCAGATGACACCTCCTTTGCCTCCCCCCAGGGGCAGGCCGAGAAGAGAGGTCTTCCAGGTCATCCAGGCAGAAAGGGCTCGCACGGTGTCAATGGTCTCTTCCGGATGGAATCGAATGCCGCCCTTGCAGGGGCCCAGAGCATCATTATATTGGACTCGAAAACCCTGAAAGATCTTTATGCTTGCATCGTCCATGCGTACCGGAATAGATACATGGAACTCACGCATGGGGTGCTTGAGGAACTCATGCACTCCTGCATCCAGGTTCAGAATCTTAGCGCAATCCGCAAGTTGTTTCTGGGATATCTCAAATGGATTCGGTTTGGACATTCTTTGCATCTCCGTTTAGCATCTACCCAAATCTTTATGTTTGACTGGTGGTGGCAAAGGTCCATCCTTAGCTATATAACAATTCTGAGTTAAATTTATAAATGAAAAAGGGGGGCGGAAATGTAGTGTCGGTATATTTAAACTTTTTCGATCAATAAATTTGCTGAGAGCTATATACTCTTTATTCCTTTATTGAATTTAAATATTGTCCTCAGAGTGCGAATTCATAAAAGTTCATAAAAAATCTCAATTAATTAATTTACACTGTATAAACATTCGTGATAAATCCGAATAGGCTGCCTCGCAAAGACGAGAATAAGGCAGGAACTATGCAATAGAAAAAACTGCATGGCGACAGCCATCGTGCCATGCTTTTGATCTGCTCACCTCTTAGGATGGCGGCAATCTTCGCCATCATGCCGCAGGAGTGGGCAGCTGTCGTGTGAATATTGCGGGATTAGCTATTAGTGATGTGGGCATTCTTCTTGCAGACCGGGAAGCTACTCGCTTATTGTGATCCAGGCGTCCAGGATCTCCTCCGCTTCATCACGATAGGCATCCATGACGTAGGGTATGCCGGACACATAGGCAGCCTCTTCTGAGAGAGCCATAAGGTCCTTCCTGGATATTGTGTCCAATTTAAAGTTGCGGGATCCGGCCATTAGCTGCTGAATTCCCGTCTTGAACTTCTGACAATAGGTGAACAGGCCGATAGCGCCCCACGGAATCTGCTTGCTCTCCTGGCCAAACCGGCTCTTGATCTCCTCGTAGGAGACGAAGATCTCCTCTGCTTTGTTGCCGTACCTTGAAACGCTCTTCGGCAGCTCGCCCTTCTCCAGCCAGTTGCCGATGTTCTTTCCTACCATTCCCGGAATCATGAGGGCTCTGCCCATACATACCGCTTTGACGAATGGCGAACCCATAGCAATGGCCTTGAATACTCCGTCCTCCGTGGAAAATCCGCCCGCCATGGCAATATCCGGGATCTTCATGCCTCTTCGAGAGAGCTTGCTGCAGAACTCATAGGCCAGAGCCTGCAGGTAAAAGGTCGGAATGCCCCATTCATTCATCATCGGCCAGGGACTCATCCCCGTCCCGCCCGGTGCGCCGTCGATGGTTAGCAGATCTATCTTTGCCTCGGCGCCGTAGCGTATGGCCATGGCCAGCTCAGCCATGCTGTAGGCTCCGGTCTTCAGGGTGATGCGCTTGAAACCCAGATCCCGCAGCCGGTCTATCTCTTCGAAGAACCCGTCCCGGGAGACGAAGCCCAATCGAGAATGCCTCTCGAATTCCTTGATGGCTCCCATTTTATAGGCCATCTGCACCTCCAGGTTGGTGGGGTCCGGCTGCACCACATAGCCCCTGCTCTTCAGCTCCAGTGCTCTCTCCAGAGTATCTACCTTTATCTCGCCGCCGATGCACTTTGCGCCCTGACCCCACTTAAGCTCAATGGTCTCAAGATTATGCCGGGAGGATACATATTCGGCAACTCCGAGGCGAGTGTCCTCAACGTTCATCTGCACGAGTATCTCGCCGAATCCCTCGTGGAATCTCTTGTAGGTCTCAATTCTGCGATCCATCTCCGGAGATTTCTGCACCTTGCCTTTTCCGTCCAGGATCAGCTCTGGATCGACTCCGCAGACGTTCTCGCCGCAGACCAGTGTGATGCCGGATATTGCAGCACCTACAGCAAAATGCTCCCAATTCTTCCTGGCAATATCTGTGGACCCGAGAGCGCCCGTAAAGATGGGCAGCTTCATTCTCACCTTCTTTGACCAGCCGTAATCGGTGGTGACGTCCACGTTGGGAAAGATGGATGTGTCCGGTCCCGGTTCCACCCCTTCCGGCAGACCATGTGCGCCGACTGCATAACCCTGTATATTGAGATGAGAATAGTCGAGGGGATAGTTCTTATCGGCTCCAGCCGTCATCTCTCCAAATGGGCCCGGATAGAGAACCTCTCTGCCCCGGAATGAGGCAAGCCAGGTCTCGCATCCGCCTTTGCATCCGTCAACACATCTGGTGCAGATTCCAGACATTGGGACGACATCTCTCGAACGATTGAATGTTCCTGTTGCTTCATTGGCATTCGGCCTTCTCAGGTTCATCATTAACACCTTGTATATTTTTATTCTATAATACTAACGCTTTATGACGTTCCGAACTGGAGCAAATAGAAATATAGCAACGACTAAATATCATTTAATGTAGCTTCATTATGCCCAATTCATCTTCTTCACTATATTAGTGATTGATTTCTTAACATTTATGAACTGATCATAATGCTCATTCATCGATCCGAATATAAATAGATTTTTAAGAAAAATTCATAACAATTATGAAAACCGCTTAAGGAAAAGCTTTTCAGGCGGGCTGCCCTAGGAGAAGCCGGTTGATCTCCAGTCATAGCATCATAGCTGGTGAAAGAAGGATAACAAAGATGACAATAGTCATAGTAGACTACGGTATGGGGAATCTCTTCAGCATCTACAATGCTCTAAACTATGTAGGTGCAAGCCCCAGGATTATTCGCGATCCTGAAGATCTGAAAGGCGCAGACGGCATTGTTGTTCCGGGTGTAGGGGCCTTTGGAAGCTGTATGACCCAGCTATCCAAATTCGAAAGCTCGCTCTTGCGCAGTTTCCAGGATGGAGTGCCGATGCTCGGCATTTGCGTAGGCATGCAGGTCCTCTTCGAGGAGAGTGAGGAGAGTCCTGGCGCTCCTGGACTGGGCTGGATAAGCGGCAAGGTGGTGCACCTGCCAGAGGGTGTGATGATTCCTCAGATGGGATGGAACGACCTTTCCATCAAGCGTACTGTTCCGATGCTTGACGGAATATCTGACGGAGACATGTTCTATTTCGTGCATTCCTACTATGGCCTGCCGAAAGACAAGTCAGTTATCGCCGCAACGACGGATTACGGCACAGAAGTGACCGCTGCGGTGAGCAAAGATAACCTCTTCGCGACACAATTTCACCCTGAGAAGTCGGGCGCCAAGGGCTTGAGAATACTGGAGAACTTTGTGAGGTCTGCCCGATGCTAGCAAGAAGGATTATTCCCTGTCTGGACTGCGATCTGGGCGTGCCGGGTGGCCGGGTTGTCAAGGGCATTGAGTTCAAACAGATAAGATATGCCGGCATTCCCTGGGAGCTGGCAGGCAAGTACTACCAAGAAGGCGCCGATGAGATCGTCTTCCTGGACATCACTGCTTCCCATGAGCGGCGCGAGACCATGACGGGCGTCATCAGGGAGACTTCGCGCTCAGTCTTTGTGCCTCTGGCCGTAGGGGGCGGCATAAGCAGCGTAGAGCAGGCAAGAGAGGTATTCAATGCCGGAGCCGACAAGATCACAGTGAACACCTCAGCCCTCAAGCGTCCGGAGCTGATCAGCGAGATTGCCGATCTGTATGGCAATCAGGCTGTAGTGCTGGCCATAGATGCCAAGCGCCGCTATGCTCTGGAGGAAGGCCGGAATGTTGTGCAGACCGAGCAGGGGCCCTGCTGGTTTGAGTGCTCCTTCTATGGAGGCAGACAGTTTACGGGAATCGATGCCATCTCCTGGGCAAGAAAGGCGGTATCTCTGGGGGCGGGAGAGATCCTTCTCACCAGCATGGATCGGGATGGGACCTATGACGGCTTCGACATCCCACTCACAGATGCCGTGGCCACAAGGGTTAATGTGCCTGTTATCGCCTCAGGAGGCTGCGCGAGCCCCGACCATATGCTGGAGGTCTTCAAGAAGACTGAGGCATCGGCAGCTCTGGCGGCGAGCATCTTTCACTTTGGTGAGTACAGTATCGACAGTGTCAAGGCCTATCTTAAAGAGAGAGGGGTAAACGTGCGCATCTGACGTACCCTCATCGCTGCAAGAGATTAATCCAAATGAGTGCAATTTAGGGAAGGGCTGAAAAACAGTCGAAGATAGAGGGTATATCGAAGATGGGGTACATAGAGCTTACCAAGGCACCCTGCAATCGGACTCTGGAGATCATGACGGTAAATGATGCCGGTTGGGTGAAGAGGTTTGAGTCCATGGGCATACGAAAAGGCAAATACATCCGCAAGATTGCAACACAGCCATTTGGCGGGCCGATAGTAATTGAGGTAAGCGGCTCAAAGATGTCGCTCGGTCGCAATATTGCTGCAAAAATAGAGGTGGAAGTACTTGCCCACCCCTCCCATTAGAAAAATCTCCTCCCCTTGTTTTATCTATGTTGCTATGAGTTGCTTTAGCCTCTGAATGCTTTCCATGGCCTGAGCTGACTCATGAAGCTTCTCGTCCTCAAAATGCTTGATTATTGAATCAATTCCCGCTTTCAACGAATAGACCTTCATCGGCCTGCCTTTGCCTTCGCGCTTGATCTCCTTCTCTTCTATCCAGTTGTTGTCACGCAGGGTACGCATGGCAATGCTTACTTCCGGCTGCCGTAGGTCTGATCCCATCTCGATCTCGCGAGATGAGGCTTCATCCACATTGGCCAGAAAGGTTATGAGCGTTGCAACGTTGCGTGGAACGCTCAGGGATCGAAGCGTTTCGACAAATTCCATGTCCTTATCATCAAGGATCTTGACGGTGGACTCTTTCATAATCGTCACCATATTTTTCTTGCCACAAATACGTAATGATATAAATAATTTGTTTTGAAAGGGAATATCTTTAATTTTACTATATTAGACTAATACTTTAGATAATAACT
The DNA here is from genome assembly GCA_002067705.1 of Methanosaeta sp. PtaU1.Bin112. GTDB lineage: Archaea > Halobacteriota > Methanosarcinia > Methanotrichales > Methanotrichaceae > Methanothrix. The sequence goes on along the minus strand of MVRL01000138.1, from coordinate 10,457 downwards.
TAAAAAGCAATCTTTATTTACATTTAGGGGACTATATTGGCAATAACGCTTTTAGTTGAGAATTTATATTTGTAGCAATTTCCAATCACCCATTATTAGGGTGCACGACAGGATGGATCTTTCTTGGCCCGATCTTATCTTAAATCAGAATTAGATTAAATAATTAATTTAGAAAGAATCAATATAGATCTTATTAGAATAATCTTTATTAAGACATCCATTCTGCCGCCTCTCCTCGGAATGCAGCAATATTTATCTCAGGCTGGCAAATAGCACTGCTATGATAACCATAACGGTCCGCGAGAAGGATCTCAAGGAGCTGGCCCGAACCGAGGTAGGAAACCTCCCAGGAGTTCTTTTTGCCGGGGCAAGTCCACTCCTTCGCCCCTTTATGAAAAAGCTGGAGGCTTTGCTGCCTGCGGAAAACAGAGGACGTGGGGACAGCTACATTCTCAATGCGATTCGCTCTCATATCGACCAGGTTCATGCCGATGAGATGCAGATCGCTGTGAAGAGCGGACAAGAGCAGGCTGCAATTCTTCGCGAGGAGCTTTGCCAATTGATGGGAGGGCGGTATCCTACCACCAGCCATCATCTGCTGAATCTGCCGGGCCTGCTATTCCTACAAAGCAGTCCCTCTCTACAGACTGCGAGTGTTATTCTTCTGCGTCGGGAACATGAATTGCGGATTCCTGACGGACGGAGAACCATGCGCTACATCTTTCACATGGGCGTGGCAGCTATTGATGCTGATAAAGAATCGATTTGCATCAAATTCGATCCGGAGAGGCTGCCCAAGAGAGAAGACGGCACCTCTGTTCTGGCTTAGCAATCACTGGAAAATTTTGCAGAAAATGGGAAAAGACTGGAGAGGATATCGAGCACTATCTCTCTGCCAATCAGCTAGATTATCAGACTCTTCAGCGCCCAGAGAAGCTTCGGGTTGAGCCGGAAGAGGACGCGCAACATGTCCTGCAGGTCCATCTTGCTTATGTCCTCGTTGGCAAGAGACCCGATGAGCTGGTTCATGTCGTTATCAGTAAGCTTGACAAAGAACTCTTTGAACTGCAGGCTCCTGGTAATGGTCTTGCCAAACCCGTTTCGCCAGCGGTCTTCATACTCTTGTAGCCCAGATCGACGGACGTTGCCTGCTGCTATGGCCTTTGCAGCTACCTCTCCGGCCATGATCCCCGCCTGCATGGCATTTAGGATGCCACCCCCAGTGAGCGGATCGGTATGATGGGCGGCATCTCCAACCAGCATCACGCCATCGGCGATTGCACTGTCAATGGGCCCGGAACAGGGATCTCCTCCCACTACCATCTCTACGACCTTGCCATTGGGAAATCGGGATTTCATTAACTGGCGCAGCAGCCTCACCGCTTCCCCTGGATGGCAGCGGGAGCCCTGGATTCCAAGGCCGATGTTGGCCATCTTCTCGCCCTTAGGAAACGACCAGGCATACCCTGATGGAGCGATGCTGTTTCCCAAATAGAACTCTGTGTACTCGTCATCGATTGATGCATCCTGTACAAGGAACTGGGCACAAGATTCGATATCCTTTAGCTTCAAAGTGGTATCGATGCCCGCCCATCGTCCCACCTTGGACTCCACCCCGTCTGCACCGATAACAAGAGGTGCCTCAATTTGCAAGGGCTCGCCTATGCGAAGGGCGGACACGCCACTGATTGCTCCATCCTTCTTGAGCAGCCCCAAAGCCCTGGTCTTGACCAGCACCCGGGCCCCGGCGACTGCAGCCTGCATGGCGAGGCTCCTATCGAAGATCTTCCTCTGCAGGACGTAGCCCACTTCATCTCCACCCTTATCCTCAGACATGACGATGCTTTTTCCGTCCGGCGCATAGATCCTGGCACCCTTCACCTCGGAGGAGATCCATTCCGGTTCAGGCTTCACCATGCGGCATAGGGCTCTCTTGCTGACGCCCTCCGCGCATCGCACTGGGTCTCCAATCTCCTGGCGTTTCTCCAGCATGACGACCTTGAGGCCTGCCGAAGCTGCTGCCTTTGCAGCCATCGATCCTCCGGGACCTGCCCCTACCACGATCAGGTCGCACTTCATGCCTTGACCTCTAGAGCCCCCACAGGGCAAATCTTGGTGCACAGGCCGCACTCCTTACACTCAGCCGAGACCTCAAGCCAGGTCTCCACCAACTCCAGGGCGCATGTCGGGCAGACTCCGACGCAGGCACCACAGTAGCAGCATTTGTATCTATTGACGGTAAGCATGAGATCACATCCCATAAATTATTAATATTCAATTGCAAAGTCCACATAGCCTTTGCTGTCCAGCTCTGAGAGCTCCATCCCCAGGACCATGGAGCCCGTAGGTCCCGACTTCATGTCTTTGAGCAGCTGGCCAACCTGCTTTCTCTCGCCCTCCAATATTGCCTCTACTCCTCCTCCGGGAATATTCCGCACCCATCCTTTAACACCCAGTGCTCGCGCTCGCTCTTGGGTAAAGGCGCGATAGAAAACGCCCTGCACTCGACCGGAGACACGAACGTGCACTGCGATCATTTCCTGGCACCCGTCACCAGATCTTCCAGGGCCTTGCGCTGATCTTTTGCTTTGACGATTCCAGAAGCGAGCAATACTCCAATCGATCCGAGTTCCAGAGCACTTCTCAGATCCTCGCCGTGCGTTATTCCCGCACCGCAGAGCACGCCTACTCCAGGAGCAATGCTCCTCACGGCACCAACAGACTGGGAAACGACCAGTGGGTCCGCCTTGGAGACGGGAATGCCGCTGCCGATCAACTCCGGCGGTTCGACGGCAACATAGTCAGGGCCAAGGGCAGCTGAGGCACGAGTGGTAGCTACGTTGTTGGTGCAAACGATTGTCTTCAGGCCTGCCTGACGAGCGGAGGTGATAGATGCATCGATATCGGCAAGCTTCAGCCTTCGCTCTGAGTGATTGATAAGCGATCCCGACGCTCCTGCGGCTTTCAAGGATGCTGCAGTCACATGGCCCGTAAAGCCGCCATAACCTACTCCATCTACATGCTGAGCATAGACAGGTATCTTGACTGCGTTGGATATTGTTTGGATATCGGCTACCTGAGGGGCTACCATGATTTGCACGGAATACTCCTGGGAAATATCCTCGCATATCTCTGCCAGGCGTAGGGCCTCTGGGCCGGTCGATTCACGATAAGTCTTGAAGTTGAGCACGATTATAGTCATTGTCTTCCTCGAATCAATTCTGTAACCTCAGTGAGCATATATATTTTGGCTGCATTCGGCCAGCATATCATTATAATATCTTTCATAAGCATCTGTGTTGAGGCACTCTCCGGTGATGATTCCTCTTATGGCACCATCCAGGATGAATGCGATCAACGGAAGCATGCCATTTTTCTGACTATGGATCATATGATAGAGCAGACCCGAAGGCTGACAATAATCCAGTTTTACCAGCTGCAAATCCCTGTGACTGGACAGAAAGCTCTCCAAAATAGGCTCGCATCTCTTGCAGATGTTGCAATCCTTCTTGCCGATGAAGAGCAGCACCATTTTTGATCCCATGCGTTCTATAGACTGAACCTGTGCTATCGCCGGACCATAGGTATCATCCAAAAAGGAATTTACGACCTCCGCCACTTCTGCTATGGGAACACCGTACTTCTTGGCCAGCTCATCGCTAAGCTGCTCTGCTTTCCTGGCCATGAATCCCTGCGCCTGGGCTTTGAGATCCATGAATCAAGCAGTCTTATTCATCCCTTAAATTGGTGGTGGTTGCGACTAGGCATCTATGATATATATGAGCTTCTTTGCCTCGTAGATCTTACGATTTAGGCACGGGCTGCAACCCCTTGGCGAGGGTTGGACCTGAGTTTGTCCTAAAGATCATGGATTACTTTGACCCTCAGCTTTGAGAAATCATCCTTGATCTCAACTAAAAAGCCCATGCCTGCAAAGATCTCCTCCAGTTCAATGCGTACGAATTTTTTGGGAGCATCTGAGCCGAAGATGAGGGTGAACTCGCTCTTGCCGGTCTTGCTCATATTAAACAGGTTGCATATCTCAAGTCTTCTTAAGATGCTCTCCACATTCAAGAGCTTGTGTTTGAATTGCTCTGCATGGGCCCGGCAGACCTCTTTATGCAGGTTCCAGAACTTCTCTTTGTCCGGATGAGTTTCCATGAAATTCAGAAACAGTATCCAGTGGTCGATATCCAGGATCACGTGCTCTCCTGCCGAGAGCATCTCTGCGTGAGTGTAGACCTTCTTATCCTCGGCAAATTCAAAGAGCATCTTGTGTTTGCCAAAGAACTTCAGAGACTCTCGCATCAATTCGCTTTGGGACATTCCCAGGTCTTCTTTCATCTTCTTGAACAGACCTGCAGTCTCTTCGTCCAATGCGATTGTAATTCTTTCTGGTGACTTCATTTGATCCCCAACATCTAGCTCTATCAATAACTCTTTTCTTATGCTATATTATCTTTTTCAAGCATTATCTTTTTATACTGATGCCGGAAACTGCTTGCCTATTGCTGATATCCATAATGAGCGTGCCGCTTTTGACCGACATGGTTAAATTCAAATGAGATGAATCGATTTTCATGGACTCTTGGATGAAGGATGGGAAAAAGTACAGCGAAAGCGACAGAAAGAAGCTTGAGAAGGGATCAGGCTGTGTCAAGGCCTGGACGCTGCTCAGCAACTGGCTCTACAGAGTAATATCCTGGTAATCTATCAATTTGCCCTTTTTAGCATATCGCAGATCATTGCCGTTCTCATCTTCAGCTTGCTTACCACATCCTCTCTGCATGATCCTCTGGCCAGTATCGAGAGGATCGGGTCGTCCGCATTTATCCGCGATCCCATTGCAGGCACGTCTGCCGTCCAGCCTCCATCTAGATCCGCCTCAACCCTCAGATCACAGGGAGCATAGATGATGATTCTGCCTGCACAGCATCTTGCTGGAGCCGGCCTTTGGGGAAGCTTTCCCGAAAAGGATTGCAGATGTGCCTCAAAGACATTATCCCCACCGGAAAGCTCTACCGTATCCAGGCTGCCCTGAAAGCGGCTGTTGACCTCGACTACTACAGGCCCCTTTTCCGTAAGCAGGAAATCAACCCCGTTGCTGCCCACAAGCCCAAGCTCAGTGATAATCTCTTCTGCCATCTCTTCCATGCCGCAGTGGGGGGCCTGGAGGGGCGTGATGTTGCCGCTGTACCTGAATCCTTTTGCCCCGGCCCAGGGAACGCCGATGAGCTGCTCATTGACGGAGATGGCGCGTGACTGGCTGCCATTTCCGATCACAGAGACGCTAGCAGGAAGGCCTGCAATCAGCTCCTGGGCGATGAGGTCTTCTTCTGGGCTGCATTGCATGCCCTTCTCTGAATCGATGCGCCCTTCCGGGCACGGCCTGATCAGCAGTTGGGAGGCGCTCTCAACGATTCTGCAGCCTACACCACCGGCGCCCTTGCGCGGCTTAACGAGGAAGGGATAGTGCGGATCATTCAGGGAATCGAGTGGCTGGGTGTTTATGAAGGGAAAGCCCTTTTCCTCCAGCCAGCCAGCAAGCCATAGCTTATCTGATACCAGCGCGGTCTTTTCCGGCGGATTGTTGAGCACGACCGCATTCCGGACGGATGCTTCTTCCAGTCCCGGCCCCAGTACGACGGCATCCGGACGAAATTTGTCGATATAAAATGAGAGCCGATCAATCGCTCCTTCGCGAGGCATTCTGGCAGTCTCTTTTGCATATCTCGCCAGGTCCCGGTCTCCGTAGCAATCGACTGCGATGACCTCATGGCCTGCCAGGCTGGCTGAGCGGACTATGTGTCTGATGTTGATGCCTATTATTAATATCCTCATGGTGTTTTTTTGTTGTAGCGGTTAGTCTTATCCTTCGTCACCAGGGCAGTACTCTGGATACAAGACATGCTTTCCGCGAGGGGATGGCACAATCTTGAGTCCGCCCTCAAATTCGCCTCTGAGCTCTCTGCCCATAAAGAGCCGATCCAGGAAGACGGCAAGCGCCGCCACCTCGGAATGGGGCTGGTTTCCCACGGCCACATTCCAGTCCGCCAAGTCATACATATCCGCTGGAACCTTCTCTGCGCCCACCACTACCAGAATATTCTCGCATTCGCGAATCTCATCAATCACATCCGGCAGGTTGGAGCCGTACATGGTGAGGTGAACCACCTTTCCTCCTGCTTCTTTCCAGCGCACTGTCTCTCCCTTCCAGGAGACATCCGGACGCAACCGAAATCCCCCGCCCCAGCGCTCTGTCACATCGGTCAGGCTCTCTTCCACGTGAGAATCGCGCCCGGATAGGAGCATCTCCTCTGCTCCAAATGCCCTGGCCACCAGTCCTACATGGGTGGTGATCCTCTTGTCTCTCTCCGGCCGGTGGCCGATGCGCAACACCACGACTGCCATGCCATCGGATATTGCAGCCTCTTATTTAGTCTTAATCGGTTGGATCCTTGCAAAATAGCTAAATTCCAATGGTGCGTCAATGCTCAGGATGAACCTGTGCGAGAAATGTCTGGGCAAGGGCTACCTTGTGGTTGGAGAGAAGCCCTGTCCCAATTGCAATGGCAGCGGAAAGACCGAGTCCATCTCTCTGGGCGAGGCATCAGACCGGGAGATGAAAGAGCTGATTGATAGCGGCTCTACCAAATGCAGCGTCTGCCAGGGAACTGGCAAGATCCCCATTACTGAGAGCTGTCCGGACTGCAATGGCCTGGGGCGCGAGTATCTGTGCGTCGTGTGCAAAACCAAGCTTTCCAGCAAGAAAGAGCTATGCGAGCGCTGCGCTAAAAAGCCGCTCGTCCATATTCTGGATCCTGCCTGCGATGTCAAGGATCTCGTTATCGGCGATATTTATCAGGGAAGGGTCAATGGCCTTGCCAGCTTTGGGGCCTTTGTGGACCTATCCGAAAGCGTGAGGGGCCTCGCTCATAACAAATATCTGAAGAGCAAGCCGGATGTGGGCGAGACGGTCTTCGTCACAGTGCGAAATATTCTCGCGAACGGCAATATCGAGCTGGAGCCGGCCGAGCTGAAGGAATACAACACCGTTGAGGTCGAAAAGGAGCTTCCCGTATCCAGGACGGCGGATCTGCACAAACAGGTGAACAAGCAGATCATGATAAAGGGAGAGGTCATCCAGGTCAAGCAGACCGGCGGTCCTACGATCTTCACCATCGCGGACGACAGCGGCCTGGCATTCTGTGCCGCCTTCGAGCGGGCGGGAGTGCGGGCTTACGCCGACATCGATAGCGATATGATGGTGCGGGTCATCGGCGAGGTGAGCTTGAGAAACAACCAGGTACAGGTCGAGATCAAGTCCATGAAACGCCTCTGGGGCAGAGAGGCATCTGCTGTAAAGGACCTGATCGAACAGGCAATCGACCGGCGCGCTGAGCCCTCAAAGACTGAATTTTTGGTGAAAAGCGAGATCATGACCAGGCTGCTTCCGGCAATGAGGCAGGTTGCCAAGGAGATTCGCCGGGCGGTCCTCAAGTCCCAGCCCATTGTGCTGCGCCATCATGCCGATGCCGACGGAATTACCGCGGCGGTCGCTATCGAGATGGCCATCTTGCCGCTCATCACCGAGGTAGGCGGCCCGGATGCCGAGTACCACAACTACCGGCGGGCTCCCAGCAAGGCACCATTTTACGAGCTGGAGGATGTGACCAAGGACCTGACCTACGCTCTGGAGGACCAGACGAGGCACGGCCAGAAGATGCCGCTCATCATCCTGATGGACAACGGCTCGACAGAAGAGGATGTGCCGGCCATGCGCCAGGCTCAGGTCTACGGCATGGACATGCTGGTCGTCGATCACCATCATCCCCACAAGATTGTGGACCAGTTTCTCATCGCTCACGTCAATCCAGCGCACGCCGGAGGCGACTTCGGCCTGACTACGGGAATGCTGGCGACCGAGATCGCCCGAATGATCTATCCGCCGGTTGAGAGCAAGATCCGTCATTTTCCTGCGGTCTCGGCGGTAGGAGACAGAAGCGAGGCTCCAGAGGCTGATCTTTACATAAAGCTGGTCGAGGACAAATACAACCGGGAGGACCTCAAGAAGATTGCTCTCGCACTGGACTACGAGGCATTCTGGCAGCGCTTCAATGACGGGCGGGGCATCATTAACGATATCCTGTGCCTGGGCAGGCTCGACCGCCACCAGAGGGTGGTGGAGCTCTTATGCGAGCAGGCGAATGCCGCCATAGACGAGCAGCTTCGGGCAAGCATGGGCAATGTCAAGAGCACAAAACTGCCCAACGGCATCATCATGAATGTTCTGGATGTGGAAAACTTCGCCCACAAGTTCACCTTCCCTCCGCCCGGCAAGACATCCGGCGAGGTGCACGATCTGCTCTGCAAGAAGTATGCCGGAAAGCCAGTGGTCACCATCGGTTACGGTCCTGACTTTGCAGTGCTGCGCAGCAGGGCGGTGAAGATGAACATTCCTCAGATGGTAAAGGAGCTGATGGAGGAGATTCCCAATGGCGGGGTCTCCGGAGGCGGGCACCTGGTGGTGGGATCGATCAAGTTCGTGGGCGGCATGAGAAAAGAGGTGCTGGCAAAGCTGGCCGAGAAGATCGCCGCCTGCGGGGTGGATGAGCCTGCGCAGGGCGGATAGAGGATAGATGGCGGGACAGGGGTTCCTGGCTCCTTTTCTTTGTTGACCAACTTTATATACATATGGCCCCTAAGTAACGCTTATGTCTGAGGTATTGACGCCTGAGATTCGCATACGAAAAGATTGTCTTCCATACGATATAGATTCTGACGAAGATATTACCGACGATCAAATAATTGAAGGCCTGATGAGGCTAACTGCAGAATCCTTAGCCGAAGAACCCGATTACTAAAATGTGGGAGAATTTGAAGAAGGGAGATATTATAAAACTCCCGCTTACCTATTCAGACCTCGTTCAATCCAAAGAGCGGCCAGCTCTCGTGCTCTATCATGATGTCGAGCTAAGGCAGCTTACAGTTGCTTATATCACATCAAAAATATCGAATCTAAGGCCTACGGATATACTGATTGTCTTTGGCTCACCAACCTGTGCAAAAGCAGGATTGCCCAAGACTTCGGCGATTAAGATCCATTGGCTGGCAGTGGTCAAAAGAATTCATGTTATTAGCGTCTATGGTGAAGCTGACGATATTCTCCGAGAGCAGGTAAATAGACTCTTGCCTGAATGTCTCGCCATCTAAGTAGGCAAGTCAAGGAGTTATAGGGGGAGATTCCCAATGGCGGGGTCTCCGGAGGCGGGCACCTGGTGGTGGGATCGATCAAATTCGTGGGCGGCATGAGAAAAGAGGTGCTGGCAAAGCTGGCAGAGAAGATCGCCGCCTGCGGGGTTGACGAGTTGCCGGTGGTGAAGAGCGATTGAGAGAGAAAAGAGACGAAGGCCTGGCATCTTTTCCTTATCTGCCGATTCAGCAATTGGATCATTCTCACCAGATGCTTTTCTGTATAGGCAATCTCAGCATTCTCGGTGAGCCGGCCGATCTTGTCTGAGAGGCGCCGATATACACAGGTTGAAATTGTATATCAAAAATTGTATATCAAAAATCAAATTGGAAACAACAATGTTACTTGCAGATTTTTAGAATATAGTATTAGATAACATTTTACTAAAGATATATAATTTGACCGCTGATCAATCAAAAAATATATATGTTATCGCCTGCCAATAATTAACCTCACAGAATGAAATGGATTTTGAATACGGGCAAATCGAGATGATAAATTATGTTCAATATATTCACAGAGGAAATTAAAAATACTCGCTTTATTTTGACGGTGATGGCCGTAAGTCTCTTGGCACTTTTCGGAATTGCGATCATAGCCATAATCGTTTACAGGCCGGATGTTAAGATCTCAGAAGGACTGCTGGGCTTGTTGACCACGATCCTTGGGGCCGTTATCGCAATTGTCTCCGTTGCTTACAATTCGCATTTCAAGGCTCAAGAACAGGCTGCTACGGCAAGGGAGGCTCAGGAGGCCAGTGATGAGATTTGCGATTCACGTTCTGTCATTTTGGGTGACACAACGGTGAATCGAACCGTGACGGTTACTCCTAAGACTGAAGAGACTTGAGACCGGGAAAACAGATGAATTGACCCGCAAAGATGCTGCAAATTTGCCGACGGTGAGATGCAAGCTGCACTAGCCGGGAGCAGAGGGATTTGCCCTCAGGCTTAGCTCTCAATTTTCTTTTCCCTTCCCCCAGGCTTTCTCTACCAGCCCCCAGCCCCTATCCAGTACATAGCTCTGCAGGACCTCCTGTACCATTACCGTGAACTGCTCCTGTGACAGATTGAGCTGTGCAGCAAGCCTTTCCACCAGCGGCTCGATGTTCTTCAGATCATCGCTCTTGATGCTTCTCAAAACCACAGCCGCCAGCGCCATGAGCCGCAGGCCCTCTTGGATCATATTCTGCTGCACTGCCAGA
>MVRL01000137.1 GCA_002067705.1 Methanosaeta sp. PtaU1.Bin112 | reverse complement strand
CTGCAGTTGCTTTGATGTGCCCTCAAAGGCCCAGTTCCAGGCATAGTGGACTGGGTGCCCTAAGGGCAGCTCTCTCTTTTTTCTATTAAGAAATGGCCTATAGGAAGTTTTAGGATTGCACAAAAAAGTAAATATCGGAATTTATGATGGATCTGTGCCTTTTATGGCTATAGCCTTGTCATAGGCGGCTACCGCATCTTGATATCTGCCTGCTGCATTAAGAGTCAAGCCCAGATTGTTCCAGGCCTCCGAAAGGGTGGGGTCTGCTTTTGTGGCATTGTCAAAGGCATCGATCGATTCCTCAGTTCTGTTGAGGTTCAAGAGAGCAATGCCCTTGTAATTCCAGGCCATGGCAAACTTTGGCTCGAAATTCACTGCTTGCTCAAATGCATTCACGGATTCATTGAATTTGCCTGTATTGAGCAGGGCCATGCCTTTGTAATACCATGTCAAGGCAGCTTTTGGCTCAATCTCCAATGCTTTATCAAAAGCTTTAATAGACTCGTTGAAATTGCCACTGGTCAAGAGAGCGATGCCCTTGTTATTCCATGTTTTGATATTGTTTGGGTCCATCTTGATAGCATTGTCATAGGCTTCAATGGCATCTTCATATTTTCCTATTGCAGCGAGAGCCATCCCCTTGTTATTCCATGCGGCCCAGGCAAATGCAGGTTCAATGGAAATGACTTTATCAAATGCGATGATCGACTCATTGTACTCCCCCAGAATCATGAGGTCAAGTCCCAGATAATTCCATGCCAAATAGGAGCTTGAGTTTTCTATGGTTGCATTTTGATATGCTTTTGCCGCTTCCTGATAATTGCCAAGGTTATCAAGAGCAATGCCCTTATTCATCCAGTAGCTTGCCATATCATTCTGAGATAGAGATGGGGAAACCAGGATGGCAAATGCCAATAAAAAACAAAGAGTATTTGATCTCATTCTTTAGCCTCATCTTTCTTATTCCATTTAGAAATAAGAATGTTGTGGCATATATGGGACCCAGTTAATGGCGCCTTTTATTCAGTCCTTTTCGATTTATTTCCTTCAGTCGTCTCTCAAGTGACGACTGTAGATCAAAAGAGAGGCCTGCCCCGAACCGGTCCAATCTAGCTGCCAGAGTCAGCTTTGCTGCCAGAGTCCGGGCAGCACGCCCTCTCAGCTTTCTGGAGGATCCTATTACTGCGGGATGGCGATAGATGATGCCGTGCTTGGGTGACGGGGCCTGGCCCTTGAGATGCTTGAAGAGAGATTTTTCTGCGCCCATGACCTGCAATCGACTGGAGGGCATCTTCGCCAGATAATGAAGACCCCCTGCTCGGGAGATGAGCCTTGCCGCCAGGATGGGCCCTGCAAGGGCGGAGAGATTGGGGGCCAATGCCTGTGCCGTGGCTGAGACATCCGCCTCCGTAGCGCTGCGTGACTGCCGCAGGCTCAGGACTGCTCTGGCCAGTGTGCCCATATTCTCGTCTTCCTTTAGCCCCTCCGCCAGATCCTTTCCATGTATGATCTTCTGGCTGTGCAGGCGGGACCATTCGTAGAGCCTTTCGTCGAGCAGATTGATCGCCTGGGAGAAGCTGTCCAGTGCCTCTATGGCCTGGAGAAGGTCCTGCTCGACCGTGCTGCCAGAAAGAATGCTGCGACGAACCAGGCTCAGGGCCGTCCCTCGCAGCAGCCTGTTATACTCGGCATCATCAGCTGCAACTCCGCATCTCTTGGCCAGAGCTCTCAGATCTGGTTGGGGAAGAGGGAAGGCACTGCTCGTCTCCTGATCGGTCTTCGATTCTCCTTCTGAACTCTCTTTGTCGGAAATGGGTCCGGCGAGCAAGCATCCATTTATCAGGTCGACTCTTCCAAACCAGGTTAAAAGCTCCATCTGCTGCTTCATCTGTTTATGCTCCTGCCCGCATAATCCTGTTCGCATACTTATGTGCGTATACTACCTTTGCACTCTGGAATAGATCACTTTCGCCCCGCGGTGATCTAGCTTAAATACTTCCAGACCAAGTTAATGTCACCTCTCAATAAAAAATAGGGGGCCGAATTGTCTATGAAAGAACTGGTTGATCAGATAAAAGCTCGTCTCAGGGACCAGAATATCGAGGTCTCTGATGAGGATATCAAGTCTCGCCTAGAGAAGCTCATCGTGGAGTTTAAAGTTCCCGAGAGCGAGGCGAGAAGATCGGTTTTGAATTATTTCTTCAAAGAGCACGGCATAGTGCCTCAGATCAGGGCCGGCTCAGATAGGGTCAAGATAGCCGAGATCAAGGAAGCAGGCAAATGGGTGGATCTGGAGGCAAAGGTTCTGGATCTCTGGGAACCGGCAGCTGAGACCATCTCTCAGACGGGGCTATTGGGCGATGCAACAGGGTCCATTAAATTTGTGAAATGGACCAAGTCAGATCTGCCCAATCTGGAGCTCGGCCATAGTTATCTCATCAAGAAGCTGGTCACGGATGAATTTCAGGGCAGGTTTTCCGTAAAATTGAACCGCACCAGCCAGATTGAGCCGCTAGACGTCGATGTTGAGGCAAAGCCCGCCAGCAGAGCTCCGCAGCAGGTAACCGTGGCAGAGATCAATGAGCCGGGCCTATGGGTTGACTTAAGAGTTAAGGTAGCGCAGCTCTGGGAGACGAACAGCGAAGCCATCTCTCAGTCTGGTCTGGTGGGCGATGAGACTGGAGCCATAAAATTCGTCAAGTGGGCCAAGTCAGATCTGCCGGATCTAGTAGAGGGCAAGAGCTACCTTCTCAAGAATCTGGTAACAGACGAGTTTCAAGGCAGGTTTTCCGTAAAAATGAATCGCACCAGCCATATCGAGCCGTTGGATGTCGATGTGGAGATTGGATCCATCGCCGCTGAATTCTCTGGTGCCCTGGTAGATGTTCAGAAGGGCTCGGGGCTGATCAAGCGCTGTCCGGTTTGCAGGCGCTCTCTGGCTAAGGGAGTATGCAGTGAGCACGGAAAGGTGGATGGCACTTATGATCTGCGCATCAAAGCTGTGCTGGACGACGGTCGTCGTGTACAGGATCTGCTGGTCAACCGGGAGACTACCGAGAGGCTGCTCAGTCTCACATTGGAAGAGGCAAAGCAGATGGCTATGGAGGCGCTGGATCATGAGGTGGTGCGCTCGCTCATTGAGAGCAAACTGATGGGGAGATACTATTCCATAACCGGGCCAAGGATTGATCGCTATCTTCTGGTGGAGAGCATCACTGAGGTCCCGCCGGTATCGGCTGCACAGGTGGACGAGCTAATCGCGGCTGTGGTGGTGGCATAGATGGCAGGAATGGCAGGATTTTCTCGAGAGGTGGCAAAGAGGATCTTCGCAGAGGAGCTGAAGAGTTCCAACTATTCATTCCGCGATGGAGAAGATCAGCACCAGTATGCTCCTTCATATCTTCTTACACCCACGGGAGCAAAATGCAATCGCGTCTTTCTGGTAGGCACCCTCACAGAGAAAGATGACATCGGCAGCGACATTGAATATTGGCGGGGGAGGGTTGTGGACCCAACGGGAAGCATCCTGATCTATGCCGGCCAGTACCAGCCCGAGGCGGCGCAGATACTTGCCTGCATGGAGGCGCCTTCATACATCGCCGTTGTTGGCAAGCCCAACCTCTACCAGACCGAGGATGGAAATATCATCATATCTCTGCGTGCGGAGTCCATTTCCCGGGTGGATGAAAAGACGAGAAACCAGTGGATAATTGACACTGCTCGCCGTACCCTGGAGAGACTGGATGCGCTCAAGAACGCCAGCCCTGTTCCGGCATCGGGTGATTTCACCACTGCAGATAATGTGCCCGTCGCCTCCTCCTCGACTACTCCCGCGCAGGATGCCGAAAGGGCTCTGCATCATTATCACACCGACATAGGTCACTTCCGGGAGATGGTCCTTCGCGCGCTCACCTCATTGAGGGAGGAACTGCTCAAGAGCGATGCACATGTGGTGGCTGCAGAATCCAAGAGTGCGGCGGCCCAGGGCAGTAATAAAGCTTCGCCCGCTGCCTCGCAGGCGGGAGCGGAAGAGATGCTGCCATCCAAAAAGAGCAAGCCCAAGAAGAGCGAGCCATTCAATGCCTGGCCGCAGCCTGAAGATGAGGACGAGGTGGAGACCATTAACATTGGCAAGAAGAGCTGAAAAGTTTTAAATAATGTACATGGGCTCTACAATATGGGTGAATCAGAATGGTAATTGGAGTAACGATGGTAAAGGTGGTGCCGGGACAGGAAAAGACCGTCTACAATGCCTTGCAGGAGATAGATGGGATCAAGGATGTCTACCATGTCTTCGGCGAATTCGACTTCGTAGTGATCATCGAGGTTGAGGGACTGAGCATGTTGAACAAGCTTGTTGACGTTATTCGTGAGATCGATAACGTAACTGCCACCCAGACAGTGGTTGGGGCTGAACTCTAGCCCTTTATCCCTTTTTTATGGAAATTGCCGAGGAGCTGGCCAAGCAGCAAAGAGCCATCTCCGTAGCGGAATTTTTTGAGAAGAATCGTCAGATCCTGGGGTTCGACTCCGCTCCACGAGCGCTCATCACCTGCGTGAAGGAGGCTGTAGACAACTCTCTGGATGCCTGTGAGGATGCCGGGATACTGCCGGATATCTTTGTGCAGATAAAGAAGAGCCGCGAATACTATCAGGTTATTGTTGAGGATAATGGGCCTGGCATTGTGAAAGAAGTGATACCGCGGGTATTTGCAAAATTGCTCTATGGATCTCGTTTTCACACCCTGCGCCAGAGCCGGGGACAGCAGGGCATTGGCATATCCGCGGCGGTTCTCTATTCCCAGCTCACCAGCGGCAGACCCACGAAGGTCATCTCCAAGATCGCAGCCGACCGACCGGCACATTACTGCGAGCTGCTGATAAATACCGCTAAAAACGAACCCGAAATATTAAAATCAGAGGATATCGACTGGGAGCGGCCCAAAGGAACTCGCGTGGAGCTGGAGATGGAGGGGACCTATGTGCGTGGCCGCCGCCAGTCGGTCTACGGCCTCTTGAAGAGCACAGCCATCGTCAACCCCCACGCCCGCCTGACTTTGGTAGAGCCGGAGGGAAATATGGAGGTCTTCGAGAGGGCCACGGAGAGCCTGCCCAAGAAGGCCTATGCCATCTCCCCCCATCCAGAGGGAATTGAGCTTGGCGAGCTGATAAAGTTATTGCGTTACACGGATAAAAAGAAGCTGCGCATCTTCCTGAAGGAAACCTTCTCCTCCATCGGCACCATCTCCGCCCAGGAGCTGTGCACTCGGGCGAGCCTTGACCCGGAAGAGGCCCCCACCGGCCTGGATCACGATGCTGCCGCGCGCCTGCACTGCGCCTTCAAACAGATCAAGGTCAAATCGCCTCCGGTAGACTGTCTCTCCCCTATAGGCGAGGAGCTGATCAAGGCCGGCCTGGAGAAAGAGTATCGTTTGGATTATATCGCCACCGCAATCCGGCCGGTATCCGTCTATTCCGGCAATCCCTTCCTGGTCGAGGTGGGACTGGGCTATGGCGGCGAGCTGGAGAAGGAGGGCAGAATAGAGCTTTTGCGGTTTGCCAATCGGGTTCCGCTTGTCTACCAGCAGGGTGCCTGCGCCATGACCCACGGTGTAGAGAACGTCTCCTGGAAGAACTATTCCCTGAGCCAGCCCACTGGAAGCGGAGTGCCTGTAGGCCCGGCGGTGCTGCTGGTGCATATCGCCTCAACCAATATCCCCTTCACCTCGGAGAGCAAAGATGCAGTGGCAGATATGCCTGAGATACTGACGGAGATTGATCTGGGGCTGAAAGAGGTGGCAAGAAAGCTGCGCCGCTACTTGGCCAGGCAGAGCCTCCTATCCGAAAGAAGGGAGAAGGAGGAGATCATCCGAAAGATCCTGCCGCGCATCGCCCAGAAGCTCTCCGATGTTCTGGAAAAAGATCTTCCGGACATAGGGCCGGTGGTGGCAAAGATCATGGGCAATCTTCTCGTCTTCAGGAAGGTGGAGAGGAGCAATGGGCTGCTGAACGTGAAAATTCTGATAGAAAATCACAGCGAACATCTTCAGTCCTTCAAGCTGCACGAGGTGCTGGCAGCCCGGGCGGAAGGGGTCACTCCTGCTGCGAAGGTCATATCCCTGGGGGACGGCTACGACTATCACTGGAAGCTGTCCATTGCACCCGGTCAATCTGCGGCTCTCAGCTACAGCATGACAGCCGAAGGCGCGGTCCTGAAAGAGCCGGTGGTTGAGGGTCTGGATGCAGAAATCGTTACCGGTGCGAGGGTGATCTAGCCTATGGAAGACTCCGAAGGGAACTCTGACGGGAGCTCCGATGGGAAAACCGAATTTGATGGCAAGCAGAGCGAAAAGAAAACGGAAAAATCAAAGGTGGCAGAGGGAAAGCTGCTAAAGCTGGCTGATTCTCTCTACAACCAGTTTCAGCAGGGGATAGTTCCTCATATCTCCCTGCCATCCCGAACTAAAGGAAACATCGAGTTCTCAACCAGCGGGGATGTCTGGGTTTATGGAGACCAGGAGACGACACGCAGCGTCAAGACGGTACGGGGAGCCAAGACGCTTCTCAAGACTGTTCACCTGGCTGAGCTTCTTATCAAAGAGCACCTGGAACACAATCGGGGTTCAACATTAAGAGAGATCTATTACATCTCAGAGAACTGGGATATCGCAAAGTTTCACGAGCAGGCGGAGAGCGACCGGTTGATCGAGGACCTGGAGATCGTCACCACCATGCACCGGGAGGACTTTCATGTCCGGCCCGAGGAGGATGGCGCTGCGGTCTTCGGGCCTCTGCGCCTTAAAGAGCAGACCCGCCGCGGCGAGAGGGAGATGCACTGCCAGGAGGATGTGGGCGAGGCAGGCTATCAGATACCCTTCAATGTGGATAACCTGGAGTTTTTGAGCCATGATGCAAAGCTGGTTATGGCCATTGAGACCGGCGGAATGTATGCCCGGCTGATTGAGAACGGCTTTGATGAAGAGTACAATGCCATTTTGGTTCATATCAAAGGACAGCCGGCAAGGTCCACTCGCCGCATTATTAAAAGGCTGAATGCCGAGCTGAACATTCCGGTGGTGGTCTTCACGGATGGCGATCCCTGGTCCTATCGCATCTTCGCCAGCATCGCCTACGGTGCCATCAAAAGCGCTCACCTCTCCGAGCACCTGGTCACACCAGGAGCGCGTTTCCTTGGGGTGCAGCCCAGCGACATTGTGGACTATAACCTCTCCACAGACAAGCTGACCGATAAGGATATGCAGGCCCTGCGCAGCGAGCTGACCGATCCCAGATTCAACACGCCCTACTGGGACAAGCAGATCCGGCTGCAATTGGACCTCAAGAAGAAGGCAGAGCAGCAGGCTTTTGCCGGCAAGGGCCTGGATTATGTGACCAAGACCTACCTGCCGGAAAGGCTCACAGAGATGGGGATCATCTGAGCTTGACATTCGATTTTCATACCCACATCTATCCGCAATGGGTGGCAGCAAAGATTCTGCCTGCGGCTAAAAGGAAGCTGAATGTGGAGGTTCCCGGCACCGGCTCGCCGGAAGACCTCTGCGGGATGATGCAGGCCGGAGGGATCAAGGGATCGGTTCTCCTGCCTCTGGCCAAAGGAAGGGATGATGTCTCCAGCCTGAACGACTGGGTTGTATCGATCTCTAAGGAGAACAGGGAGCTGACTGCCTTTGGCGCCGTGCATCCCTTCATGGAAAACCTGGAGGCAGAGCTGGACCGTCTGGCTGCCTGGGGTACCAGGGGAGTGAAGATGATGCCCCTATTGCAGGAGGTATATCCTGATGATCCGCGCTGCGGCAGGCTCTTTGAGGCACTGATCGAGAGAAAGATGATCCTGGTATCCCATGCCGGTCGGGATCCCCTGGACCGGCCCGAGATCTTCGGCACTCCGGATCGCTTCGCCAGGACCATTGAGTGCTATCCGGAGCTGCAAATGGTCCTGGCCCATTTGGGAGGCTTGCGCATGTGGGAGGATGTCCGGCGCTACCTCCTCTCCGCTGGCAAAAACATCTATTTTGATACCGCTTATGTCTCCTTTTACATGAATGAGGAGGAGATGAAGGAGCTGATCCTGGATATCGGGCCGGATAGGGTCCTGTTCGGCAGCGATTACCCCTGGGAGGAGCCGGGAAGAGCGGCGGAGATCATCAGAAGCCTGGATCTCGGTGAAGCGGATGAGATGGCAGTCCTCAGCAAGAACGCATCCAAGCTGCTCGGGCCAAAGGTTTAATTTCCTTAGAAGAGATCTCTTGATCCATGAAACGCGATCTGCTTGATATTTTAGCCTGTCCGATGTGCAAAGGAGACCTCGCTCTTGAGGTGTTTGAGGAGAATGAGAAGGAGATTGTGACAGGAAAGCTCTGCTGCAAGGCCTGCAAGGAATGCTATCCCATTGAAGATGGAATTCCCAATATGCTGCCGCCTGATCTGAGGAATCAGTCCTAGTGCCGGGATAAAAGTCGGTTCAGGGTTCTGGCTAAGCCCGAGGGCTCGCGGGATAGATAGACCACATCAGCAAAATATTTATATAATATTGTGTTGTATTTGACAAGGGGGAGCTATGGCAATGGATCACGTCGTTCACATCAATAATGGCAGCGGGGCGGCTAAACCGATCATTTTGCGTCTCCTTCCCGGCGAAGAGATGATATTCAATCTCAAAGTTCTCAATGATGGAGAGCCTTCCAACATCTCTCTTTTGGCGAGCAGCCCCGTCTTCAACGCGGTGCGTTTGAAGAAGCCGGATCATTACGTGGTCCTCGAGGAAACAATACCCGTACTTGCCAGGATGCCAGCCGACAAAAAACGATTGGACGGCGAGATTCTCCTCACCAGCAGCGGCGGAGAGAGCAAGGTGCCCATCACTCTGCTGCGCGATTCAGAAGATCCGGGGGACGATCTGGAAGATCCCGGTCTGCAGGGGGACGAGGAATTGAGAGACTATGAAGCCGATGAAGATGATGAGGATCTCGATCCGGCAGACCGGCTGAGTGCTGGCAGGGACCGGGATTTTGCTGATGATGAAGCCATTGATGACGATGATGAATACGTCCATGAAAGCATAAGGCGCAGGAAGGGCGAGAAAGAAGAGGATGATCTCGATGACGAGGGCGAAGAGACGGAGAAAGAGCCGCGGCGCATATCCTTCTCTCGCGATAAAGATCTGCAGAGATATCGGTCCTCCCGTCAGCGAAAGGCCGCCGGGACGGCAGAGAGCCGAGAGGAGGGCCGTTTGCAAAAGCCAGCAAAAAGGCGGATGCTTAAGGACCGTGCAGATACAGATGAAGCAGAGAATCGCTACAATGGCAATATAAATGCTGATGGTGAGGATGAAGATGATGATAGCATCCGCATCAAAAACAGCTCTCGATCTCGCATTGACGATCGTTTTGTAGATCCGGATAGCAGGCCGGATGAGGTTCCCCGTTTTATTTCCAGGCAGGTGCCTTCCGTCGAGCCAGAAGAATGGAAGAAAGAGCAAGTTGAGGCGAGGGCAGAAGAGTGGGCGGAAGAGAGAACCGAAGAACAAAACGAAGAAAGAAAGCGGCCCACATCCGGCTATGAAGATCGCTACCGGAGTTTTAGTCAGGGATTTGAAGGTGATATGCGGGAGGGTCCCCTTTCCCCTTCCGAGGCGGAAGCAGATAGGCAGGAAGGCAGGACGGAAAGGGACCATGAGGGGCCGGAGCCCTACGTCGAGCAAAATGAGGAGCCTGAGTCCATCTACCTGGAGCGATTGGGCAGTTTCGGCGGCATGGGCTCGATAAAGGTTGTCCCAGTGGTCCTGTTTCTGGCGCTGGTTATCGTCCTGGTCATGACCTTCATCACCCTGAATATTCCCGAGTTTCCAGGCGCTCTGGCATCGTCCATCCTGATCGTCACCCTTATCATATACGGAGCGGCTACGCTGCTCAAGGCGTGAATTCATCTGAAGGCGTGAATATGAGATACATTGTGGTCACAGGCGGGGTAATGAGTGGGCTTGGCAAGGGCATTACTGCGGCATCCATTGGCAGGCTGCTCATGAACAGGGGCTATAAGGTCACAGCTATCAAGATAGATCCTTACATCAACATCGATGCCGGGCTCATGAGTCCGTTTCAGCATGGAGAGGTCTTCGTCCTCAAGGATGGCGGCGAGGTGGACCTTGACCTGGGCAACTACGAAAGATTTTTGGATGTGGAGCTGACCCGCGACCACAACATCACCACCGGCAAGGTTTACAGCACAGTCATAGAAAAAGAGCGCAGAGGGGAGTATCTGGGCAAGACGGTGCAGATCATCCCCCACATCACCGAGGAGATCAAGAGGCGCATTCGCCAGGTTTCCAGGGATGGGGGCTGCGAGATCTGTCTGATCGAGGTTGGCGGGACGGTGGGCGACATCGAGTCCATGCCATTCCTGGAGGCCATGCGTCAGCTCAGGTATGAGGAGTCGGGAAACATCTTCTTCGTTCACGTCACCCTGGCCCCCTCGACTGTGGACGGCGAACAGAAGACCAAGCCCACCCAGCACAGTGTGAAGGAGATGCGGCAGCTGGGACTGCAGCCGGACATGATAGTAGTAAGATGCGAGCGGCCCCTGCTGGAGGAGACCAAGCACAAGATCGCCCACTTCTGCGACGTTCCTGTGGAGGCGGTTATCAGCGCTCACACTGCAGCCGACATTTACCGCGTGCCCTTGCAGATGGAGGCAGAGGGGCTGGCTCGGTACCTCATGAAGGCCATGCGGCTCTTCCCGCTGGAGGAGAGGAAGGACTGGGATGAGTTCGTGGCCAAGATGGATGCCGCCGAGGGCGAGGTGAAGGTGGCCATAGTCGGCAAATACACCGTCGGATCGCAGTGCGCTGATCCCATGGAGGATGCGTATCTATCCATCCGGGAGTCGCTCAAGCACGCCGGCATTGAGGCCGGGGTGAAGATCGATGTCCAGTGGGTTGATGCCGAGGAGCTGGAGCACGGCTCGCCTGACATCATCCTGAGGGATGCAGACGGCATACTGGTTCCTGGCGGCTTCGGCTCCCGTGGGACTGAGGGCAAGATCAAGGCCGTGCAGTATGCCAGGGAGATGAAGGTTCCCTACCTGGGTCTGTGCTTTGGAATGCAGCTTGCTGTAATCGAGTACGCCAGGAATGTCTGCGGCCTGAACGGGGCGAGCAGCACTGAGTTCGGGGCTACGCCTCACCCGGTGATTGCGCTTCTTCCCGAGCAGGAGAAGATCAGGAATATGGGGGCCACCATGCGGCTGGGCAACTATCCGGCGCACCTCTCAGAGGGAAGCCTCGCTCACAAAATCTACGGGACTACGGATATCGTGGAGAGGCACAGGCACCGCTACGAGGTCAATCCCGCCTACATCGCCCAGATTGAGGAGAAGGGCATGATGTTCTCGGGCACCAACGGGGACCTGATGGAGATTTGCGAGATACCTGGCCACCCGTTCTTCTTTGCTTCGCAATTCCACCCGGAGATGAAGTCGAGGCCAGGCAGGCCATCGCCGCCGTTCCTGGCGTTCGTAGAGGCGATGAAAGGACGGGGAAGATAGGGATTTAGCAGCTGAATTATTTATTTTTTATTAATTTTATTATTGTATGTATAGTTGCCAAGTAGTAATAAAACATCCAGTTATACCATATCGATCTATCGTAATCGGTTTTCTGTTTATCATTATGGTGCCGAATTCCAAAACCATTTGCAATACTAAACAGATCATTCTCATCCTTTGAACTGAGAACTTTTTTTATTTGAGGGCGAAGAAATTCCATAACATCTGCTAAGTCCCTAATAGCATCACGTTTTTCTTCTTGAGACGAACGATAGCGCCTGAATTTTAATTTAGCACTTTCGATCCTACTATCTATATTCTTAGGATCATATTCCACTAATTGCTCTTCCACTAAATCATCGAATCCATTCTCAATAGAAGCCAGAATCTCTCCATTCTCAGAAAGTTCATAGCCATCCATATAGTCTCGAAGAAGTACATTTATCTGCGAACGAAATTCTTGCCTGCCCGCATTTCGGTCGAATTTCGTATAGTGCCATCCGCAAGAACCATAATCATGATACCAACCATCAATTGGCTTCGATATCGTATCGTAGATGAACTCAATAATATCGAAGAGATCATCTTCAGAGTAATTTAAGCACTTGGTTTCTATCGGCCATAAATTTGATTTACGAAAAATAAGAAACACTTGTGCTTCAATATCCGAACCCAATGTTCCTTGAACATCACCTGCATCAACGCAGTAATAGCCAAAAGCCTCTTGAAAATATTTCTTGTTCCAGAATGTCAAAAAAAGATCACGGAAAAGTCTAAGCAAAATCGGCAATTCGATTTTGGAGGAATACGGATTTTTTCCTGTGCGTATCGAGTAGTATGATCTATTTATATTTATCATAAATACCTAAATTAGGTGTATAAAGTTCAAGTACAAAGGTTTATGCATTGTTTTATTACTGCAGTTTATTCAACTTTGGATGAATTTAAATAACCGTCGAAAAGAACCTCTAAGCATTCGCGGAGCAATTTTAATAATGGATATGAGTTCTCACATCTTTGCCAATAATCATAGGACTCCATTGGATGGAGCATTGCACGTTCCAGCCTAAAGCTATTTTAATCTGTTTCGCATCTATCCAGTAGACAAGCAGCAAAATAGTCTGCCAAGAGGGGCCTTGATGAGCAGAAAGTACTGGCTGGATCTGTTTACAGGAACGACCTGGGAGGAATTCCTGGAGCACGGCGCAAAAATCAGCGGCTTTAGAGAGAGCAGGAAAAAATCAGCGCAGCGAATCTCTCCAGGCGATTATCTCCTCTGCTACCTGACCGGCATTTCAAGATTTGTCGGCATCTTGGAGGTCAAATCCAAATGCTACTTTGATTCCACTAAAATCTGGAAGGATGAAGTTTTCCCTGTCCGATTTGAAGTCGAGATGGTGGAAAAGCTGGATGCAAAGACTGCGATCCCAGTGCTCAGCCTCAAAGATGATCTTGATCTATTCAAGGGACTCAAATCAAAGAATGCCTGGACGGGATTTTTCAGGGGATCTCCTGCCGAATTCGGCTCAGAAGATGGCGAAAAAATATTCAATGCCATCAAGAACGCGGCAAAAAATCCGGTCGAGCTGGAATACGACGAGAAAAAATACCGGCGCAAAACCAAGACGTATGAGTCGAAGATCGGCGTCGTGACTGTGCCTGAGGATCATGATGAGGACCAAAAAAAGGCACCGCTCGAAGATACGACTCATGAGGAAATTCAGTTTCTGCTATTGAAGCTGGGCTCCGATCTGGGCCTTGATGTCTGGGTTGCCAGGAACGACCGAAATCGCAGGCACAATGGAATTTGCTTTCAGGATGTCCCCAATCTGAGAAAAGAGCTTCCCAGGCAGTTTGATGATGCCACCAACAGGACGATTGAACTGATCGATGTCCTCTGGCTTCAAGGCGATGCCATAATTGCGGCATTCGAGGTGGAGCACACCACTGCCATTTACTCCGGGCTGCTGAGGATGTCGGACCTGGTAAGCATGCAGCCTAACATCAAGCTTGATCTGTTCATGGTTGCACCGGATGAGCGGCGGGAGAAGGTGTTCTACGAGATCAACCGG
>MVRL01000136.1 GCA_002067705.1 Methanosaeta sp. PtaU1.Bin112 | reverse complement strand
AGGGCGACCAGATCCGCCCACAGGATAGCATAGGCTCTCTCAGCTTCGACTAATAAATCATGCATCAACCTGACCACTGGGCCCTCATTTCTACCTTTCCGATCATCATTCCTTCCATGGACCGACTAATTCGGATCGATTGACCAGCCACGCAATAATATTACTAATACTAATAAGTATACGAAAAAATGAGATGTAGGTTGATGTATTTATAACTAACCCATATGATACGCAATTTTGCTTTAATTTAAGTCAATTTGGTGGAAAATTGAACTGAACCCCCTCACTTAATTCCTCCGCCAGATCTCCGTTACGATTCATTCATTGTAATCTTTGCCAAAAATCAGTTCAGAGAAAAATCCTGGCATAGCCAGCCCCAGGCCAGGCTGGCTGCCAATCCATGATGCAAATGCCTTACGTTCCCAGCACCTTTGCCATCCTCTCCTTCCAGGCCTTTACCTCATCGGCATTGATCACATCGATCGCCCCGCCCTGGAAATCGCCCTCGACATCGCCCATCCTCTCCTCCATCCAGCCCTCGATCTCAAGGTACGTGGACTTCAGAGCATCCAGGACCTCCGGGTCAGCCTTCCACAGGCCCCTCTGCTCGGCCTCGATCAGCCTTCTGGCCATCTCCTCCATGGCCCAGGGATTGTTCTCCTCGAAGAACTTGCGGTTTTCCTCATCCATGACGAAGGTCTTGGCGATGTCATCGAAGATCCAGTCGTCCACCTCCTGGGTCGTTGCCTCCCAGCCGTAGACTCGGCCCACGCGCTTGGATATGTCACCGGCTCCCTTGTAGCCGTGCCTCTTCATGCCTTCGATCCACTTGGGGTTGAGCAGCTTTGTTCGGACGACACGCCTGACCTCGTCCGCCAGCGTTCGCACCTCCACGTGATCCGCATCCCTGGTATCTCCGTAGTACGCCTCAACCTTATGGCCGGAGACCTCCCGGGCGGCGATGGTCATGCCACCGTGGTTTCCGAAGTAGCAGCAGCAGCCGAACAGGTCCTTCTCATCGGTGGTCGTCTTGTTGAATGTGACATCCACGCTCTTCAGCTGCTTGATGAGTTTCTCCTGAGACTCCTCTCCAAAGAAGCCCTTTCCGTAGGCATAGCCATTCCAGTAGACGAAGATGTCTGAGAGGTCCTTCTCCTTCTTCCATGCCGATGCGTAAACTGCCAGGTTCACACCGTTTCCGTATGTTCCGGGCCGGCTGGCAAAGATTCTGGGCGTGGGGCCATTCTCCAGATCATGCTTTCTCAGGTAGTTCATCTCCGGTGGCTCGTCGAGAGCTGCGACCTCCCTTATCGCTCTGTCGACCATCTCAATGCAGTTGTAGAAGCAATCGCGGATAATGCCCGAAGACTTGATTGTCAGGTCAATCCTGGGCCTTCCCAATTCCTCCAGAGGGACGACCTGATAGCCCTTGAGTTTTGCTCCCTTCCAGACCGGCGTGACTCCGATCAGGTGGAAGATCTGAGCCATCTGCTCCCCATCTGCATACATCACATCTCCCGCCATCCAGAACATGGCGACGTTCTCCGGCAATCTGCCCTGCTCTTTGCGGTACTTGTCAATCAGGCTCTCAGCAAGCCTTTTCCCTACCATCCAGGCGGCTTCAGTGGGAACCGCCTCCGGGTCCAGAGAGTAGAAGTTGCGGCCCGTGGGCAGAACCTCGATCTTTCCTTTAGTGACCAGACCGGATGGACCCGGCTCGATGAAACCACCAGAGAAGCCATGCATCAGGCTTTGCATCTCCTTTGACGCCTCTATCCGCCGGCAGAGGTCCTCCACCCTGCCCTGCAGAGCCTGAAGAGAGCCGTTTCCATGTAGTCCCCTGCTCTCCAGCAGCTCCCGCAGCTGGCTGCCGCCATCCGCTTCTGTCTCAGAAGATGGCATCATGGCAGCGACCAGCTCTTTGCATAGACTGTCCAGCTCCTGCAGATCCTCCATCTTAGTCGTGACAACCTTTCCCAGTAGCTCTGCGGCGGTCTTGCGAAACTCGGATCTCAGAATGGATCGCACCATCTCCTTTCTCCTCTCGCCCTCAGGAAGCGCTCCGAAGATATGCATTCCATCCGGAATCTGGGTGTTGTAGAGCAGCGAGATCCTGTCGTGAGCCCGCTCTAAGATCTGCTCGAAGCTTGCCCCCGATTCCTTCAGCTTCTCAAGCTTCATCTCCTTAGCAATGTTGCTCTTTTCGATAAGCGAGATAATGATATGCTCTAAAGCATGAGCCCTGGCCCCATCTGATACCCTGGCGCGGTTGTACTCGGCGATCTTCTCCTCCAGCTCCTTGAGCTCTCCATAGAGGTCGGAGTCGGTCATTACGGCCTGCATGTGGTCCACGAGAGTGGCATAGCTCCGCCGCTTGGCAATTGTCCCCTCGGGAGGATTGTCTGAGTTGTAGATGTAGAGGTGAGGCAGATCTCCTATTCCAATATCCGGATAGCAGTCGCAGGATAAGCCCACAGATTTTCCGGGCAGAAATTCCAGGTTGCCGTGGGTGCCCACATGGATGAGCACATCTGCACCGAAGATCTTCTCGATGTACCTGTAGGTTGCGATGTACTGGTGAGTCGGCGGAACCTCCGGATCGTGCAGGATCTTGCAAACCTGGCCGTCGCAGCGGGCGCCGGCGCAGCCGCGCTTAGGCTGAGCGCAGACCAGGGCATTGCCGTACTGGACGCCCGTGATCACAATCTTTCCCTGGTAGATCATGGCAGCGGGAATTCCGTCCTTTTCCTCTCCAGGCGGTCTTCCCCAGGCATCGCTCACCCGGCTTTTTACCTCTGGAGAGAGGCATTCGAACCAATGCTCGTATTCCTCTTTGGACAGATATGCCAGAGCTCCTCCTTTCTGGACGATCTCCTCGATGGGAGTCCAGCGGAACTCGGAGATGGCCTTCCGGTCCATGATAGTCTCGATAAGCTCTTTGCCGTTGCTGGGAGTATTATCCAGAGAGTAGCCAGCTGCGGCCATTTGGTTCATGATTCGGGCCACGCTCTCAAGGGTATCCAGATGAGCGCCGCCGCCTACAGATGCCTCTGTGGATACGCAGGGATTGTTGTGCAGAATAAATGCCACACGGCGTTGCGAGACGGGCTTGTTCTTGAGTGCGATCCACCTGGAGACACGCCTGCACACCTTTGAGACCCTCTCCGGTATGGGAACATGCCGCTCGATCAAGGCTCCGTCCGATTCGGACCTGTCGGTCACTCCTGCTATCAGAGGCTCTATTACGCCCTCAAACTCGGGCATGGCCACAGACCAGCCCACCTCACTGCTGGAGAGGCCATGAATGTCCTTTTTCCACTCGTCCACTGTCTTGTGATAGACCATGAGGGGGTGGAAGACCGGAACATCGATTGCCTTGAGGATGCTGGCTGCTTCATCCGGTTTTCGCGGACGGAAGATGGGCTGGAGATTGATTATCGCATCCACTCTGCCCTTGAAGATCCTCTCAGAGACCTCAACGCTCGACCAGGCACCAATGTCCCGGTCGCCCATGCCGAAGCAGAAGACGGGAAGAACTGAACCCACTTTCTCAAGCTCAGAGATAAAGGCGTTCACAAGGGCAGTATCCCCATTGGCCCAGTAGGTTCTGGAAAATATTATTCCCACCGTCGGGCTCTTCAGCGGGCCATACCACTTCAGGTAATCGTCAAGAGTGCCGAAGACATCGTCCGACCGGGGATGATAGAACCCCTGCCATAAGAGCTGCTGTGGCGGATCATAGATAGAGTCCTGACTTAGAGCTTCTTTGCAGACGTATTTGAGCATATTCTTGTAGTTTTCAGGCCCACCGAAGAGAACATATTTGTTGACCATCTGGGTGATCTCTATCGAGACATTTGCCAGAGCCCAGTGAGAGGGATCCCTTCCAAAGGAGATTACAGGAATGCTTTGATTGAGAGCAGGGATAATTTCATCCCAGCAGGCATCGCTGGATGGATGGAGAAGTATCAGGTTGGCTTTCTTTAAAGATTCCAGACATCTTGCGAGATCTGCCTCGCTGGTAAGCTGGGTTGCGGACCACAGCTCCATCTCCAGGCCTATCTCTTTTGAAGCCTGAAGCAGCAGCGGCAGCTCGCTGGCCCAGGTTATTGAGACGACTTTCATATTCCATCACCAACATTTCAATAATGCTATTATCATTTAATATGAACTATGCTATTCATATCACCTATATTAATAGTTATTCTAGGAGATAACATTAAAGAGCTAAAAAGCATACAATAGTATGTTATCTGTATTACTAATTCAAAAAATATACGCTAAAAGTAACAAAAAAAACTATGCACACCTGGTCGTCCTATGACGAAAGTCACGGTACTAATCAGCAATAGCGGCGGCCAGCATCCTGTACCTGTCAGCCAGAGGTGTATCTGGTGCTCCCTGTATTACGGTTGCGTTAATTGCCTCGCAGATCTGAATTGTCGGGTCACGTGGTATCTCAGCAACAACTTCCGTCCTCATTTCACCGGCGGCTGCCTTTACAATCTCAGACTCATTCTCTATTCCTCTGGCATTGAGGATCACGCCCTTCAGCTGGGCATAGCCTCTTCCCTTGAACTGCTCTACCGCCTTGGCGATGTTTCTGGCGGCAAAGAGGGACATTTTCTCTCCAGAGGTCACGATATATATATCCTCGGCGTATCCTTTTCTCAGTGGCATGGCAAAGCCGCCGCACACAACGTCCCCCAGGACATCGTAGATAACCACATCCGGCCTGTAGACCTGGTAAGCTTTCAGGGACTCCAGCTTCTCAAAGGAGGCAATGATTCCCCGTCCTGCGCAGCCCACTCCGGGCGTTGGCCCGCCGCATTCTGCACACAGGACGCCGCCAAAGCCGGGAAACACCATGTCATCCAGCCGGATATCTCCTTTCTGCTCTCTTAAAATATCCAGAATAGTAGGCACCTGCCGTCCGTTCATCAGAAGGCAGGTGGAGTCAGCCTTGGGATCGCACCCGATCTGCATAACCCTGTGCCCCAGCCCGGCCAGGGCTGCAGACAGGTTTGCGGCAGTGGTCGACTTTCCAATTCCTCCTTTGCCGTAGATGGCTATCTTCTTCAACTTAAAAACACCTCTGGGTGAGCATTCAGCGAATTGACCAGCGTCTGGGTCAGATAGGCATGTCCTCTAAAGCCAACAAATGGCGTTCCATCGAACCGGTAGATGTAATCGAAGGCAGGAAATGCAGCATGTATCTTGACGGGAACGTTCCTGGCGATCTGCAGATCGTAAGAGCTTCCAAAGATCACATGCGGCTTGATGCTGTTGAGGGCATCCTCGATTGTCAGGGATTCTGGCTCTATGAGCACCTTTGAGACCCCCATCCTTTCCAGCTTCTCAGGGACATGCGGCATCTGCGGCCTGGCTGGCAGGGCAACAGCTGATGGGGGCAAACCCCACTCCTCAGCCATCCAACCTGCCAGACCCAGGGCGTAATCGCAGGGGCAGGATAAGAGCGACCTGAGATGGTCGAAGTTCTGCATGAAACCGAAGAGCTCAAGCACAGAATATCCGTACTTCAGAAGCTCTTGGGCAATAGTCCTTTTCTCCAGGCGAAGTCCCAGGTTATCTGCTATATCATTCATCCACCTGACAGAGCCATGAACTCCAAAAGGAAGGCCATGAATGTAAGGCATGCCGAACCGTTCTTTGAGAATTTGAGCGGTCTCAAGTCCCAAATCCCTGGTCACCAGGTTCAAAGAGGCAGAGGCCATCTGCTCAATCTCCTCAACCGCGGTCCGGCTGGTGAATACCGTATTGACCTCGGCACCCAATAGCTCCAGCATCCTCTCTATCTCCGCCAGGTCTGAGACATTGTTGAAGGAGTCTATGGTTGGACCGATTATGTTGACTGAGAACGGCTTATGCTCCGCCGGCTCTTTAGCCAGATCGACCATAGTGCGAAATGATTCCATTATCCCCTGGTTGTAGTCTCCGGCAAATCCCCCGTGCGGGAAGGATACGAGTCTTGCATGGGTCAAAGGCTGGATCTCACTGATGATCCCGTCAAGGTCCAGCCCAATCACGGAGGTGACTCCCGTAGCAACAAGCGCAATGATCCTGGGATGAAGGTTATGGTCCAGCTCTCTTACGGCCTCAACGACCTTATCGGCCCTGCCCATGACCACATCATCCTGGTCCATTCCGCTGGAGAAGAGCTTGCCTTTGGGAGACTGCCGGTTCATGATTCTGTAATTGAATGCATTGTAGCTGCATGTCCCAGGAGAGCCGTGCTCCAGGATCACAAGGTCCTTGATGCCGGAAAGGCCCCAAAGGACGCCAAAATAATCCGAGGGAACCGGAAAGCCGCTATGCTTCAGATCCATCTAGACCGCCCCCTGAGAGATCAGATCTTCTTTGTACATAAGAGCCTCTATTCCTGGAGCCCTTCGGCAGAGGCGGCTTAGCACCTCCTTGCAGCACCCAAAGCCGAACATGGAATGTGACAATGATATGCTGCATGGCTCTATTCCGAGCCTGGCAAGAGACTGAGGGTCCTGGCCGCCCACGAATATGTCTGGCTTGAGCCGGCAAAGAAGAGCCTCGGTCTGTAGAGAGTTGTCGCCTCTGAAGATCCACGGATCAACACCCATAGAGAGAAGCTTTCGGATATCCTCCTGGTCGTCAGGCAGGATCGTCTGGGCCAAAATCACATCGATCTTGATCCCAATCTCCGAGAGAAGCCTTGCCAGATCGAATGTCCTTCCGGTGTTCCAGGTTAGGGCGCAGCTCCTGCCGGAAAGAAGGCTTCTCGCCCGTGCCATCATCTCCAGAGACTCCGTCTTCATCCTCCGGATCTCCTCGCTCAGGTCTATGTCAAGCGCTCCGGCCAGATCTCTATACCAGATCTCAATTGAATCCGGATGATAGGGTTTGCGACAGTAGATGTAGTCGGTGCTAAAGCACTCCCTCATCTTTTTGGCAAGAGGCAGAGCATACTGATCCAGCACTATGTTCATCTGTGCTCCCGTCGCTCCGGCAAGATCCGACGGAGTGCAGAATGATGGTATCGCATTTCTGACCTCTACCCCCTTGCTCTTCAGGAGCAGTGCCAGCTCGGTCTCCCTGGCGTGGTAGGTCCAGAGCCCCAGGATATTAACAGATTTAGGTACAACGGTTTCTGGCTGCATTAAGTCGAAGAAAGAAGAGAACAGGTTCTCGATTCCGGGAGTGGCCTCCTCAGAGGTGAAATTCTCAGTATGGATCACCAGCAGCTTGGCCTTAACTATCGACCTTATCTCATCGATTGTGGCCTCAAAATCCTCGCCTACAATCTCCTGGAGGCATGTAGTTACCACGAAGAGAAGCTCGGGATGGTATATGCGGTCTATCTCCAGTATTGTCTGCATAACTCTATTGCGAAAGCCGAATATCACATCGTCCTGAGTGTATTCAAGAAATAGCAGATTATTGGGCCTGGGGTCCGAGGTAAGAGATCTGACGCTCATGGAGAGCTTGGCGTTATAAAGACAGATGGCAGGTCCAAGGAGAAGAGCATATGCGTTTTTGATCAGAGTCAAGCTTCCTGCCACTGCCCGAAATGAGCAGTGCGTGCCTGGATACTGAGCACAGGCGGTCTTGGGCATCAAACCAGGCCCGGACAGATTGCTCAAGCGAAGGCATTTTTCATTAAAACCGGCGTCATTAGATATCGATTCGATCATTCTCCCAACCTCGGCACCCGCTTGCATGCGGCACCTTAAACGGCTGCATGGCTATCTTTTGGAATCCTACTATTCAGGATATAAATGTTGCCCGACAAATCATACCAGTTATTTTTAGGCTAATAAATTATATGTAAAAAAACTACATAATACTAAAAATAATAGCAAAAATGATGGGGTCCAATTATGGACCTACTCATTCATGTTTCATTTTCCGGCCAGATCAGCCATCAGGCCGCTTCAGGATAAGCGAATTCGCCGTGCTTTTCCAGGAAATCGCTTGGCAAACCCTGAAACTCGGTCAAATATCTCTGGTGAATGCCCTTTGGATCGAGGTCCTTGAAGAGGTCAGGATAGAACCACTTGGCCATATAAGCGATGCCTACAAAATGTCGTGTCGCTCCAATGATGTCTCCATAGAGGATGTAGACATTGCTCTTCTTGACAGCATCCACCTGGGATAGCTCGGGACGCAGCATGATCTCATCTCTTGCCTGGCTGAGAGCCGTTTCATTAGTTCCGAGCAGGTAAGCTGCGCTTGTCACCGGCCCGGATTTGGGCTGCTTGACAATGAACTCCGGATTCTTGGTCATCACAGTCTCAGCATCGACAGTCGGATATCCGGGAAGGTCGCCGAAGATGTTGTTTCCTCCTGCTAAAGTTGCCTTCTCGTTCCATCCTGAACCGTTTCCGCTGGTCGCATAGGGCTGCTCGCTCTCAAAGTATATCTTTGGTTTTTTGTCTAAAGCAATCGCATCAACCTTCTTGCTAATGGAGTCCATGACGCCGCTATAGAATGAGATAAACTCCTCTGCCTCCTCATTCTTTCCCAGAATATATCCAAGCCTTCTGGTCTCGTCGACGTAGGAAGAAGGCCTCCAGAAATCAAAGGTAGCTATGGTCACACCGGGAAGCTTCTCGGAAGCATCTTTCAGGCCCGAGGTGAAGACTATGACCAGATCTGGGTTGAGGCTGAGGATCTTCTCATAGTCCACGTTGTTTGAGCCGCCGATGGAGTCTATTTGGCCAAACTCAGGGAAATAATCAGTTGCTTCTTTGCTGATGAGCGGAATGCCGACGATTCTGTCCGTCTCGACCTTGAGCGACCTGAGAATGGAAAGGGAGTACGGTGAGGTTACAACTATCCTATTCACGGGAATAGGAATCGTCACCGGCGTCTTTGATATCTCAGTGGACCCCATGCTGGTCCTGACATCCATGAGCACAGTAAGCTCTTCTTCAATGCCGTTTATTATCATCTTTACCTGGTCTATATCCTTTGAATCCACCATGCCGTCATGGTTGGCGTCGGCCAGCTCCGTAGTATTCGCCTTTGCATCGATGATCTCCTTAATGTATGCGGCATCTGCTTCATCTATTGTTCCATCCATATTTGCGTTTCCAAAGATTCCCAGGACATAATCAGAAGCACCTGATGCAACCGATGTACCTGCCAGGAACAATGCCAGAAAAACGGCAGAAAATTTCATGCTTCCACCCCAGATGATATCAATTTATCAACCATGCTTTCATCTCTCTTGCCATGCGCAAATGAAATAGCATAAGATATTACAACTATTTTAGCATATCTTACTAAATTTGATTATAATTTAATTTCATAATATAATGTGTTCAAACATTATTCATATCAATTCATTATCATCAGCAAGCACAATGCAGTCAGCCTCACCAACATGCTGATGGCTGTAGAGGTCGCCACCAATGAAAGTCCCATGCGCATGCCAAACAAAGACGCATGGTTTGGTATCTCTGAACGGATGGCGATAAACGGAAGCATGAACATGCTGCCCAGCATCAAGACCATTAATGCCTTGACCTCGGATAAACTGCCGCTTTGAATCATAGGCCCGAGAATGGACATTCCTGCTTTGGGGCTGGCCACGAATACTGTTAATGGAACTATCGTCTCGGGAGGGACATGGAAGAGATGAGCCAAAGGAAGCACGTTCATCGATTCGAGTGCTCCATTTTTATTCAAATATATGATTAAAAATGTCGTTAAAAAGAAGATCACTGTCATCCGGATAAACATCGGCATCTCTCCTGCCAATGAGGATTTCGCTGCCTGCATAATGCTTCTCTTGGGTGCAATTTTAATCGCTTCCGCAGGCTTTGCCAAATCCCTATCAAGGAATCTTCGCCCCAGCATTACGATTATTATCAGCTTTATGATCCCGGTCGCAGAAAAGATGACTGCATATGCTCCTCCCACAATCAGACCTAAAACCGGAATTACGTAGGCAAGCTGATATGTGAACATCTCCCGGAAATAGACGGGGACTGTATTCAATAAGGCACTGAGGAATGCCTGCCGTTCAGTCAAATGCCCTTCTTCCTTAAGCCTGGCAGTCATTGCGTTGGCGGCGAGCTTTGAGCCGATGCTTACTACAAAGGAGGAGGCGGAAATGGTAGGCAGATGCGACGCCGAAGCGAGAGGCTCGGCAATGAATGCCATTTTATGAAATAGGCCCATCTCAGCCATTATGCCTGTCAGAAAGAGCATCAAGAAGACGGTAGACATTGTTGATATCGTCGATTTCGCCGCTTCTTGAATGATATCAAGCATCATCGGATTTCTTGCAACCGCATATATTCAGATTTTTCAGATTTCGCTCTATTCATCCCATCTTTTCGGCATTAGCGCAAATACTCTCCGGACATCGAGAATGGTATCTGCAACCTCCTGAGATCCCCTAATCGATTTTATTTCTCTGCACCTTCCTTTCTTCCCTTACCATTTTTCCCTCTATCATAATACTATAGTTAAACAAGATATGATTAAATAGGTTTTGATTATCTTTAAAATCGTAATTAGTTATAATTTATATCTTGCATTAAAGAGATAAAGATCATGATGAACTTTTTCAAAATTATCTGCTTTGGTCTCATGTCCTTCGAGATGTTTTCCGTCCTATCTATTCGCCGATCACCCCGGCCATCTTCTCCTTGCAGGCAGCTACCTCATCAGCGGGGATGACGTCGATCTCCCCGCCCTAAAACTCCCCCTCTAAATCACCCATCCTCTCCTCCATCCAATTCTGATTCCTCCATTGATTTAAAAATGTCATCAAACCTGCCGAATTCGTCATCTATTTGCTGGTTGGATACAGGCGCAGATAAAAAAAGCTGTGAAGTCAGCGATTGAACCTCTCTATTCATGTGGCCAGCCCCAAAGCAGGCATGACCCTTCTCGGACCCATGATCCAGAATGGAAACATATCTGAGATCCAGGCACTGATCGTCTTGATGCTGGGCAGCATGTTCATGCTTCCCGTCTACGCCATAAAATCGCTGATGCCAAACTATGCCTCGGTCTTCGGCATGAGACTAGGCCTGTCACTGGTAGTAGTATCGACAGGAATCAATGTTCTGGTCAGGCTATTGGTTCTCTTGTTTCTGTTGATGGCTACCGGATAGGAAAAAAGGTTGTAGAAAGCTTTACTCACTTTCCATCTCAGGGAATACAAATGTCCTGCCTTCCGGATACTTGATGCCCAGCAGATCAAGGTACTCCTTATAGATGCCGACCGGATCGAGATCTATTTCGGGATGCATTAGCTTGGCCATGAAAGCTGTTCCGGCTAAGCCTCCCGGACCATAGAGCATCTTGCGGTAGAGTATCCAGACTCTATCATTCTTGATGGCAGGGACTGATTTACCACCGGTGCGGGTCATGATCTCTTCGCGAACCTGCTGCGCGGCAATTGTGTTGCTGGATGGGAAGGCACCCCAACCCAAAATGTCGTCGGATTTTACCTGGAAGATGACATCGGGGTTCTTGCTGATGACCTCCTCCCAGCTGGTTGTAATTGACTCATCTGAGGAAGATCCGAATATATTTAGCCCTCCAGCCAGCCGGATACTCTTATCGATATCGGATGCTCCGCCATTGGTTTTGAGCTCTCCCAGTCCCTTAGGCTGAGTATTTTCAAAATAAACCCTGAAAATGTTCTTGCCCTCTACGGCATTGGTGATGGCCTCTTTCTTGGAGTTCTTCCAGGCAAGATACTCAGCAGCTTTATCCTCTTTGCCCAGAATCTTGCCCAGCATGGTTATCTCTTCATCCATGCTATCACCCTTATAGAAGCTGAAGCCGGCAATTGCGATGTCTTTAAATGGTGCAAGTCCCTCAGCTACCGCATCCACACCATAGGACTTTCCGCCCATTTTGCCGGAAGGATAGCCCAGCACAAGAATATTAGGTGTTATAGAATCCTCATTTCCCTTGGCGATTTGGGCTATGACCTCATAATCAGGTGCGCTCCATTTGCCCACCAGTGCCTTATTTTTAAGATTCGGGAAGTACCAGCTGTATTTTTGAACGGTATCTGTAACTCCGACGATCTTGTCCGCAGCTCCCAGTAGCTCGACTGCTTCTGCCGCATCGGTGCTCAATACTATAATTCTCTCCACCGGCATTTGCAGGGTGACTTCTCTGTCGGCTGAGTCGGTGAATGTCATTGGATAATCTGCTGCCCCGCAGGACATGCAGAAGAGCAATGCCACTAGCGGTAGAATCAGCAAAGCTGAAACTATCCTATTCTTCATATCAATTCTCCTCATAATTTTCGCTTATTAGGACAATTCAAATATAAGTCTCTTTTGTTAATAAATATATTTGATAAAGTGCTAACTATTATGATTGCAATTGATATGATATTGAGTGTAAATTATTTTAATCCCATCAACGAATCCTGATCCTTGGAAAAGCCGGCCTTGTATTTTATTAGCTCGCCACCTATTATCATCGCCATTCCCGCACAGAGAACCACGAGGCTTGCCAGAAGAAGCTCGAAGGATAGATTTGCCTCGATGCCAATGAGGGAAGCAAATCTTGGCGCCAGGACCATAGAAAATCCAGCCAGTGTCAAGAAGATCCCATTGATGATCCTGCGTTCAGATCTGGTCTGTTTATCATCTTTCTCTATAATTCCCTTCTCCAGCTGATACATCTGCTTTTTATGGAGCAGATAGTAAACGAACGCCAGAACGGGCACGCCCTCCAATATCAGAAGCTGGATGGCTATATCAGTCAAGATCTCATCCTCTATAATGACTATCTACCATACCTATAAATAATCTTTTCGCTTTATTGATTATAATAATAACACATAATGCTATCCAACAGAATCGTGCCTAAACCACATATTATTTAAGGTGAATTGCCAATATGAAACGGACATGTCCACGAACTCCGTTCCTGAAAGTATGAAGAGATTTCTCCCCTTCACGTTCATATTGCTGACATGGCTCATCATTCTTCAGACGGCGCTCTGTGCAGGGGAGAACGCATCGCTCGAGCTGCAATCTTCTGCTGATGGCAATCTGAGCGACTCTTCGCCAATCAATGAAGCCCTGAATCTATCTACTTATGATGTCCATGTCTATGTCTCCAATAAGGATAATGAGCGCCTCAAGATATCCCTGTTCATCGATTCCGATCTTAAGGAAACCAAAGAGCTTTCCTCTGATTCGGAATCGAAGATCGATAGCTATCCTCTCTCAAAAGGGCCTCACCTCTTCAAGATAACCTG
Source organism: Methanosaeta sp. PtaU1.Bin112 (assembly GCA_002067705.1). GTDB lineage: Archaea > Halobacteriota > Methanosarcinia > Methanotrichales > Methanotrichaceae > Methanothrix. The sequence goes on along the minus strand of MVRL01000136.1, from coordinate 55,944 downwards.
GTGGGACGAGGATGTCAAGAGATCATTCGAGATGCAAGAGCTTAAGGATATCCAGAATGAGACCTCCATCAACCTCTATGCATCCAATCATGAGGCACCAGACAAGTACGAGATATTGGTAAAGCTGACCAATGAGAACAGCAACGATTTGGAGGCCTTCCTATATGTAGATGATAGCTTCGAGAAGAGCAAAGAGGTCAGCAAGGACGGTACCTCTGAACTTGGAACGATAAAACTGGAAGAGGGGGTGCATAATTTATCTGTAAGGTGGCAGGACAGAGAAACCAAAATAGAGTATGAGAAGTCCAAAAAGATAACGGTTACAAGAGATGACGTCTTAATCTTCTATGCACCCGAGGGCGTCTCCTTTGAGGCTAAAAAGAGCGATGTTCAGCTGGAAAAGACGACGAATGCCAAAGGAAAAAAAGAGACAACATCGACTGCAAAGGAGACAATAAAATCGACAACAATAGCGACAATAAATGAGAATGCAAGCGAAAAATCCAGCTTGACAAATGATACGATAGCGGATGATAAGGCCAAAGATAAAACCTTGACAGATGATAAGACCAAAGATGAAACGAAAAGCAGCGCAAATGGGGCAGACTCAAAAAGCATAACCAAAGCCGAGACGAGAACGAATGTCGTGATGGATAAAGCCTCATATGATAAGAAGGATAATCCCCTGAATGGAGAGTCTCTGCAAGATATCGATAGAATTTATCTGTATGCTGTACTGGTAATAGTAGCGGTCTATCTTTTGTTAAGGCATTGATATGATCAAATGCATATTCATAATACTAGCGCTGATATATTCTGCCCAGGCAGTTGCCTGGAATGAGGGAATAAGAGGAGAGCTTCGCTGGGGTGAGACCATGTTCTTAGAGAACTATTCCCTGAAGCTGGCTGATTTTTCTATCGAAGACAGCCATTCTTTCAAGGTCCTTGTAGAGCTGCAAGCCGATAATCTCACCATTGCCCGCAGGGCTTTGCAGGCAGGAGAATGGTTCGATCTGAACGATTCCATAAAGGTTACTGCGGAGCAGATCGTCAAAGGAGATATAGAGGATGATCCTTTTGCAATAATAAGGCTACAGCTCCCCGCTGCTGCGGATATATCTCTCATCCTTAAAGGCGATAGAGAGACTTACCAGGGGGGCGATGAAATGAGGGTGCAATTGCAGATTGAGAATAGAGGAATCGTTGACGCTGAGAATCTGAGGATAATAGTGGACTCGACGCCGCCCTTTGTAAACGAAAGATACAGTATTTCGATAGTAGAGGCAGGAAGGGTCTGGGATAAAAAGAAGGAAACCCATGATATAGATAATTTTAAAATAAATATAAAAGCACCCTATTTTCCACATCCAACCGACTTGAGGATCGAGGCCCATGCTTTGTACTCTGACCCTCAGGGAAAGGCTTATGAATCCTGGGGGGGTGCGGCATTTCACATAAGAGGTCCCATCCAGCTGCACAAGAGGGTGGAAGAAACACAGGAATTCCAGGAGAGCTATTACGTCATCAATTCCCTGCGAAATTCCGGCAACAGAACTCTGGACCTGGAGCTATCAGATTCGACAGGGTCAGGCTTTCGAGCAGATTGTCCATTGAGCTGGAAATTCACCCTCACTCCAGGCGAGGCGAAGACGATAAGCTATCTTATTGAGGCTCAACAGCCCGGCCTGGGACAGATGCTGCCGAATGCTGAGGTCGGCTACCTCTGGGGAGAGAACAGATACATTGTCCGCTCCGAGAAGCCTGTGGTAGATATCTTTGGTCCATCGATCGAGGCGGAGAGAAAGGTCAGTCCCACAAAGCTGCATCCAGGTGACGTAGCCGCGGTTTCAATTCAGCTGACCAATACTGGAAATAAACAGGCTGCAATCACTCTGCAGGAGAGCGTGCCCAACGGAACCGAACTGGTCTCTGGATCCGTCAATCAATCGGTCATACTCCCACCCAATGGGACCTATTCAAACGATTACCAGTTGCGCTGTATGGAGAAGGGAACCGTGATTATTCCTTGTCAAGAGCTCAATTATCGAGATGCTCGGGGCAATGAATACCATACCAGTATGAAGGCACTTGAGATCGATGTTCAAGAAAAGAAAACGGATAATCGGATGAAGAGAAATTCAACTGATGCAGCTCTGAATGGGACTGGGAGGATGGATTCGCAAAATATGACCGGCCAGGCCAGCGTTCAAACAGAAAAGGCCGATGTTCAGAAGGAAAACGCAGGCGAAAAGACAGGTGACGCCAATGAGGGGATAAAAGATGGGGGAGACGACTATCTGCCTGCTCTGCTGATCACAATTATAGTATTGATGTCGGCTGCCATTAGCAGATATCTCTGAGTTGCCCATATATTCCTGAGATTACGCTTCCCAGGCTAACTTTCCTTTTTCCATGACGGCAATCCTGTCGCAGGCTTTCCCTGCGGCTGCCAGATCGAGGGTTATCATGAGCAAAGTGCGGTTGGCTTTCGAAATGCTTATTACTAGGTATGCTTTAATTCTACTATTAGAGGTTATATATGATACGAATTAAAGCGTTTTATGCAATGGTGGCGATATTATTAATATTATTATCCATATCGTCAACATCTCTGGCAGATTCGAGCTCATCCGGCAAAATTCTGAAAGCCGATCTGATCTTCGGACCAGACGAGAATTTGGATCCCGCCTACAAGTACACAGGCTGGTACATGCACGAGGCGGGAATATATGAGACCCTTTTTTCACTGGACGAAAATATGAATCTTGTCCCGACTCTTGCCACCGGTTTCGATCAGATCAGCGATACTGAGTATACGATTCATCTGAGAACTGGCGTGAAATTCCACGATGGTACTCCTCTCAATGCCGATGCAGTGGTCTACTCTCTGGAACGAGTCATGGATTCATCCAATTCCAGACATGGCGAATTCGGATTCATAGAATCGGTTAAAGCCGTTGATGATAACACTGTAACCATAAAAACTAAAAAGCCGCATTCTCCAACTATCGCTTCCTTGATAGACCCGCTGGTCAGCATAGTCAAGCCAGATGTGGACCTGAACTCAACCCCGGTGGGCACCGGCCCCTTCAAATTCGAATCCTTTGAGAAGGACGTCAAGCTGAACGTAGTGAGAAATGATGACTATTGGGGTGATAAGCCGAAGCTTGATGGGGCGGTTCTTTACTTTGTCAGCGACCCGATGACGAGAGCCATGCAACTGGAAGGCGGAGATGTGGACATCGCTCTGGGCATTCCGCAGACTGAGGTGGAGAATCTTAAGAGCCAGTCGGATCTTGAGGTGCTCAGCGAGGTGACTCTTCGCGAGAATTTGATTTATATTAATATGAAGAAAGCGCCCTTTGACAACCTTCTGGTTCGTCAGGCATTAAACCATGCTATCGACCGCCAGGTGATAGTGGATACAGCCCTGGAGGGAGTGGGAGGCATTGCTGCAATCGGACCATTATCATCCGGCGATAAATGGTCAGCTAATGATGATCTTAAGCCATACGAATATGATCCATCGAAGGCCAAGGAGCTTCTTATCCAGGCAGGCATAAACTACACCGATGGCGACGGCTGGCTGGACTTTAATGGAAAGCCATTTGAGATCACCATAAAGACCTATACCTCCCGATCAGAGAACAAGCCCTCCGCAGAGGTCGTAGCTGCGCAACTGGAGAATATAGGCATCAAGTCCCATGTTGAGGTCGTGGAGTCGGGCGCATTTAGCAGCGACCTGTCCCAAGGCAACTACGACCTGGGATTGGGCTCCTTCAATACGGGAACGACCGGAGATCCGGACTACACACTTTCTAAGCACTTCGGGTCCACGGGATCTGAGGCTAAGAAGACCGGCTATTCCAATCCGGATGTTGACAAATGGCTGGATGAAGCCAGGGCTACCTCTAACCAGGACGAAAGGATGGAGTACTACAAGAAGGTTCAGGAGCAGATCATGAAGGACTCTCCGGAGATCATCCTATTCTATCTGAATGTTCTGGTAGGCGAGAATAAGAAGGTCGATGGCTTCGTAATGTATCCTTCCAGCGAGATCAACTTTCTGACGCCAGAGCTATCCCTGGAGGACTGAATCTGACGCTCCTGGATAGCAAAGCTGTTCCCGATGATGCCGCACCTCTGGGAATGGATCGTCATCCCAAAGAGATCATAGCTGAGTATTGGGATCTGCGCAGCGAGAGCTATGCCAGGGGCGTTACTGCAAATGGGGCAGAAGAGAGAAGAGTCTGGAAGAGATGCCTGGAGCCTTTTACAGCAGACTGCAACATCCGCAGCGCTCTGGACGTGGGCACCGGCGCGGGTTTTCTCTCTTTCATTTTAATTGATATGGGCATCGATGCTATCGGCATGGACCTATCTAGGGGAATGCTCTCGCAGGCTAAAGAGGCCTCAAGTCATCAGAGATTTCATCTTGAATTATGTCAGGCAGATGCGGAGTCTCTGCCCTTTCGCTCCTCCTCCTTCGATATGGTAGTAAGCAGGCATCTGCTCTGGACTCTGCCAGATCCCGCCCGCGCTCTGAACGAATGGATGCGCATCCTTAGGCCAGGAGGAAGAATCCTGGCAATTGACGGAAACTGGTTTGATCCCAGCCCCAAGAAGAGGCTGGCAAGAGGTATATCAAACTTGCTTTCCAGCCGTTCTCAGAATCGCAATCCGATACCCTTCCAGAAGTTCTACCAGCCAATCGAGAAGCATCTGCCGCTCTATCAGAAATCCGAACCAAATCGATGTCATGCACTCTTTGAGGCCTCAGGGCTGAAGGACGTCGCCATTGATCGCCTGCAAGAGGTCAATCGATTTTACAGAGGGCATACAAATCTATCTTATCGGCTGGCCAATGCCGATGCCGTCTTTCTTGTAATGGGCGAGAAGGGCGCTGGGCAGTTGAGGTAAGTGGCCTGGGAGGATGGACCAAAGAATGCTTTCGTTTCTTGCAAAAAGGCTTCTTCTCCTGCTGCCGGTATTGCTTCTCGTTTCCATAATTGCGTTTTCCCTATTCTATCTATCTCCAGGTGATCCTGCCGAGATACTGCTCACTGGACCACAGGGTCCGCCCGATCCTGCTGCAGTCCAGGAGTTTCGGGAGAGAGAAGGATTGAATGATCCTGCTGCCATTTTGTATATGCGGTGGCTCTCCAAGGTCGCGCAGGGAGACCTGGGCTACTCCTACGTCTCAGGTGAAAGGGTTTCTGATGCCGTATTGGGCAGCTTCATGCCTACATTGCGCTTGTCTCTTATCAGCCTGCTGATCTCATTAATGATCTCATTTCCTCTGGGAATTCTCTCCGCGGTCAAGCGCGGATCGGCCATTGACTGCCTGGGGATGACCATATCCTTGCTGGGTGTATCGGTTCCCAATTTCTGGCTGGCCTATCTGCTTATCATTCTCTTTGCACTTAATCTGGACATTCTGCCCGTTGCCGGATACGGCCAGGAAGGAGACATATTGCACCTTATCCTGCCGGCGGCCACCCTGGGCATCTCGGCTGCCGCGGTTACCTGCAGAATGATACGCACCAGCATGCTGGAGGCTTTAGGGCAGGATTATATTGCCGCCGCTCGAGCGAGAGGCCTGCCGGAGAGATCGGTCGTGCTCAGACACGCTCTGAGAAATGTCCTCTTGCCCGTGATCACTGTAGTGAGTCTGAACTTCACCTATCTGCTCAACGGTTCTGCGGTTGTGGAGACGGTCTTCGCCTGGCCTGGCATCGGCAACCTCATGACGCGCTGCATATTCAGCAGAGACTACCCGATGATCCTTGGATGTATGCTTTTTTTGGCTTTTATTACCTTAGCACTCAATTTGCTGACCGACATCTGTTATTATTATCTTAATCCGAGGATGAGGCATGAAGCTGGGAACTGACCTCGGATTTCGTTTATCGATCTGCGCCATAGCCGCTCTATTGTTGCTCGCGATTGCGGCTCCATGCATTGCGCCACATGATCCCGAAAGAGCCCAGCCGGAACTGAGGCTGAAGGATCCCTGCGGAGCGTATCCCCTGGGCACGGACCATCTGGGCCGCTGCATATTCAGCCGCGTGGTTTTCGGAATCAGAATATCCCTTTTTATAGGGCTTGTAGTGGTGCTCATCTCTGCCTCGATCGGCATGATCCTGGGAGAAGCGGCAGGATACTATGGAGGCATTTTGGATGAGGCAATCATGCGCCTGGTTGACGCCTTCCTTTCCTTTCCCAGCATCTTTCTCGCCCTGGCGGTGATAGGATTCCTTGGGTCCGGCCTGACCAATCTGATGCTCTCATTAATTCTGGTGGAATGGACCGGCTATGCCAGGCTGGTGAGAAGCGAGGTTCTATCGCTTCAGGGAAAAGAGTTTTTAGAGGCTGCCAGGAGTCTCGGAGCCTCAGATCTTTGCATCATGAGCAGACACATCCTGCCCAATATCCTTCCTTCTCTCCTGGTTATGGCCACTTTGAGCGTGGGCTATGCTATTTTAGGTGCAGCCTCCTTGAGCTTTCTCGGCCTTGGCGTTCAGCCACCTACTCCTGAGTGGGGATCGATGATGAACGACGCCCGACCGTTCATAAGATCCCACCCGTTGATGATGATCTTTCCGGGAACAGCGATAACCATCACCGTATTGGCCTTTCATTTGCTCGGTGACGGGATCAGAAAGAAGCTTAATCCCAGATCAGAGTGGGAAAAGCAGTTGCGGTTTTAGCTTGCAGGATCGTGAAGGACGGCGTAGCTTCCGGCGAGGGCATCAGATCTAAAGGCAGCTGGATCATTTGAATTACGATGTGGCAGGCAGCCAGATCCAGATCGAAGTTGCCGCTTATGTCTCTATTCCAGCTTGCCCTCTTCCAATCGAACCTAATTAGAACGATAAGATAAACATTCTCCATTTAATTAGGTTCCAAAGCGACTTTTCATAGCTATTTTTGGCCATAATTCTTAGTAGTAGCATTGCTCAGTGAAAGCAGGAGACCAAAAGCTTTTTCATTAGTTATTCTACAACGATAATAGGGTGGTAGTGATAAATATGTTGAGTTGTTCAAAATTTAATACATATTTATCTTTTCGCAACGCTGCTATTCTCGCCGCCATAATGGCTCTTCTTCACTTGACGCTGGTAGTCTTCAGCATGACAAATCAGGCTCTCCTTGCAGTTGAGGATGGATTTATAACATTAATCAGTGGACTATCTACGCTTGCTTTGTTCTTTGCAGGAAGCCGATCTGTGGGCAGGACCAGAAAAGCCTGGATGGTCATCGGCGCCGCCATGTTTTTTAATACTCTTGGAGACCTCTCCTGGTCGTTGATAGAGACCATTTTCCATCAGGACCCATTCCCTTCTGCTGCTGATATAGGCTACCTCATGTTCTATCCGCTCTTCGCTTTAGGCATATTCATCCTTCCAGATGTCTCTCTCTCTTCCAAGGAAAAAATCAAGATACTGCTTGATTCATTGATCGTTATCGTCTCGGTCGCTTTGGTGTTTTGGGTCCTGCTGATAGGCCCAATTGTCATTTCTATTGAGGCGCTAGATTGGAGGTCTATTGTTTCTCTGGCATATCCAGTCATGGATCTAATACTTTTCATTGCCCTTATTGAGCTGCTCTTTAAAAAGCTCGCCCCTCAAGATAAGGGTCCGCTAATCATTCTGGCGCTATACTGTGCGATATTGATATTGACTGATTTGATCTTCAGCATTCAGACTCAACAGGGAACCTTCGTCTCCGGAAGCATTCTGGATAGCGGCTGGGTGGTCTGTTACCTCCTTCTCGGGCTGGCAGGAATTCTGCAGGCAAGTGCTTGTCCGTCGGATCGACCTGAACGTATTGCCGTTTTTCAAAACAGGAGGGAAAATTGGACTTCAAATTTGCCTTTCTTAGGGATAGCAACCGTTTTTTTGCTCTTCGTCTGGGGCCAGGAATTCTCGCGTATCAACAACTATTCCATTGTAACCGCTGCATTCGCCCTCCTCATTTGCCTTATGTTTATCCGTCAGAAGGTGGTCTTTGATGAAAATAATGAATTTCTAGCCATGACCCTGGCAGAGACGGCAGAACGAAGCCGGACCGAAGATGCATTACGCGAATCGGAAAAAGAGAAAGGAGCAATTCTCAGCGGCCTTAAAAAGGTGGCAGTCATTTATCTCGATTCGCAGATGCGCATCATCTGGGTCAATTCATCCGTAAGAGACCACCTGCACATCCCTGAAGAAGAGATCAAGGGCAGACACTGCTTTGAGCTGCTCCAGGGAATCGACAGGCCCTGTGAAGGCTGCACGGCAGTCATGGCTTTGCGGACCGGCCAATCACAAGAAGGAGAATTGATCACCTCAGACGAAAAGACCTGGCTCTCTCGAAGCAGCCCTATCACGAGTGAAAATCAGATGGTCACGGGAGTGGTTCAAGTGGCTCTGAACATCAGCGATCGAAAGAAAGCGGAGAGCGCTCTGCGTCAGTCCGAGCGTCTCCTTGCAAGCATTATAGACTTTCTCCCCGACGCGACACTTGTAATAGACAAGGAAGGAAGAGCGATATCCTGGAATCAGTCGATGGAGAAGATGACCGGCGTCAAAGCGGATCAGATCCTGGGAAAAGGGGATTTTGAATATGCGGTTCCCTTCTATGGCGAACGCAGGCCGATATTGATTGATGCATTCTGTGGATCTCATCATGATCTAGAAAAAAGATACAATGCCGTAAAGAGGTATGAAGACGGCACTCTGACTGCCGAGACCTACATTTCGAATCTTCGCGGAAATGAGACCTACCTTCTTGGCAGCGCATCGGCACTTTATGACTCAGATGGAAATTACTGGGGAGCAATTGAGTCCATCCGTGACATCACAGAGAGAAAACATGCAGAAAAAAACCTGGAGGTGGCTAAAGAGAACGCAGAATCTGCTACGATTGCCAAATCTGAGTTTCTGGCCAATATGAGTCATGAGATCCGCACGCCCATGAATGCCATAATAGGAATGACAGGACTTCTTCTGGATGAGAATCTTACAGAGAATCAAAGGGAGGACGTTGAAATCATCCGTCGCAGCGGAGACACTCTTCTTACCATTATAAACAACATTCTCGATCTCACAAAGATCGAGTCAGGTATGATGGAGCTGGAGCACCGGTCATTTGACTTGCGCGACTGCCTTGAGGTCTCTTTGGATATGGTGGCGATAGATGCCAAGAAGAAAGGTCTGAAGATAGAGTGCATCATTGAAGGAAATTTCCCAACCTTAATGATGGGAGATCCCACCAGGATCAATCAGATCCTGATCAATCTGCTCAATAATGCTGTGAAGTTTACAGAAAAGGGCACGATCACGATCCATGTATCTGGTAAAAAAGTAGACAGCAACAGTTATGAGATCCATTTTGCCGTAATCGATACGGGTATCGGCATTCCGAAAGATAAGATGGAGCGCCTGTTCCAATCCTTTTGTCAGGTAGATGCCTCGACAGCACGTCGGTACGGTGGAACCGGTTTAGGACTGGCTATAAGCAAGCGACTGGCGGAGCTGATGGGAGGAAAGATGTGGATGGATAGTGAAGTTGGCAAGGGTTCTGCTTTTTATTTCACAATCGCCTTAGAACCGACCACTAGCGATCTCATTGAAACGGATAGGCACACATCGACTGCCCAAGAACAGGGAAATCTCGATAAGAGTCTAAGCATATTGCTGGCAGAAGATAACGTGGTAAATCAGATAGTCACTCAGAAGATGCTCAGCAAGCTGGGATATAGATCGGATGTAGCAGCCAATGGATTTGAGGTCTTGCAGGCCCTGGAGCGCCAGCATTATGATGTTATCTTAATGGACGTGCAGATGCCGGAGATGGATGGGCTGGAAGCCACGCGGCTGATACGAAAAACAATTGCAGGTGAAGATGCGCCTGTGATCATCGCAATGACTGCTTCCGCGCTCAAGGGCGACCGAGAGGAATGTCTGGCCGTGGGAATGGATGACTACGTGAGCAAGCCGGTCAAGATAGAGATGCTCAGGGCCGCGCTGGAGGGGCGCGGCAAGGGCAAAAATCACAACATGCAATAATATAAGTACTGAAGCTCTGCTGGTGCTGGCGGGAGCAAAGGTCATCTCCCTGGGGCAGACAAGCTTTTGCGCTGACCACTGCATTGTGCCCTTGAACTGGCTTAGCGATACCAAGGTACTTATGCCAGAATGAAGGTAATATTTTCATAATGAATGGAAGAAATTGCTGCATCAGATCCAAAAGCCCGTTAATCGCAGTGATACTAAATCTTCTCATTGCCGGTCTGGGGCACGTCTATCTGGGATACACAAAACGGGGAATAGTCCTGTTCTTTTTATCAGGATTTATAGCAGTCATCAGCTCGGGATTGGGCTGGATTGTGGGAGTGCTCCTCTGCTCATATGATGCCTGGCAGCTTGCCAATAACCAGCCTGCACCATTCGATTTCCTGGAGAAATATCTCTGAGATTCAGCAGATAGGTCCTCGCTGCAAAGCTGTGGTTCTGAGCAAAGGATTCTTTGAGACCCTGCCACCAATGAAGCGCATCAGCAAGGACCATGCCGAATACATGGTTGATATATGGCCAGGGGCTTGTTGACCATAACCGCCAAGAGAGATGTATCCTTAAGAAAGTCGATGAAGTTTACAAGGAATTTGAGTCATCCTTGAAATCAATCACCACCCCCCAGCCTGGCAAGGTTGACGATTTTCTGAAATGCCTGCAAGATAAGCTCGATGAGCATCTTGAGACTGCACCGGTAAACAATACGATTGATAAGGTGTTTTGATGACCGCAACCAGGCAAGCTGGGCTCTTCCAGGAATATAATAATAACTACACTTTAAAACCAGTGAACCTAAGATCAGTGCCCCAGCGGAGCCCCTTTCGCTATCCCGGTGGGAAGACCTGGTTCGTTCCTAACTTCAGAGAAGAGATGAATCACATGCGTACGAAGCCGGAGATGCTTATTGAACCATTTGCAGGCGGAGGGATCATCAGCCTGACCGCATTATTTGAAAAATATGTCAATCGTGTGATCATGATTGAAATTGATGAAGATGTCGCCGCAGTCTGGCAATCAGTCGTATCGGGAAATGGTCCGTGGCTGGCAGATCGCATCCTGTCCTTCAAGCTGTCCCGTGAATCTCTGCTCTCCGAACTTTCCAAACCGGCAACTGATATTAATGAGAGAGCTTTTCAAACCATCCTGAAAAATCGCACCTATCATGTCGGCGTGCTTGCCAAGGGGTCCGGCCTCATCAAGTATGGGGAGAATGGAAAATCCATAGGATCTCGATGGTATCCTCGAACACTTGCAGATAGAGTCCTGAATCTGGAAAAAATCTCAGGCAGAATCGACCTTCGCTTAGATGAAGGCATAAGGTTTTGAGAGATTTTTCCAACCGAAGTGATGTAGTATTCTTCATCGATCCTCCGTATACAGCAGGAGGAAAGAAAGCGGGCAGGAGGCTCTACAAATACTGCGACATAGATCGCGAGGAGTTGTTTGCTGCCTGTGGAAAGCTGCGAGGAGATTTCTTGATCACAGGAGATTTCCTGATCACCTATGACAATGCCGATGAAGTAAAAGATCTGGCCATAAGTCATGGATTTTCCATGCGTCTGGTTTCCATGAAGAATACGCACCATGCGAAAATGCAGGAACTGGTTATTGGAAAAGACCTCTCCTGGATGGATCAATTGCAAGCTCTAATAAACCAGAAGATCGAATTTAAGTCCTGAAGAGTTCATTATGAGTGAAAACAACCCTGCTAATCCCGAAAACCCCCAGGAAAGCATCCTTGACACCGCCAGGAAGATCATCGCCCTCGGTCCCATCTGCGACAGCTGTCTGGGCCGCCAGTTTGCCATGCTCTCCACCGGCCTTACCAATGCAGAGCGAGGCCGCTCCCTCAAGACGGTGCTGGCCATGCAGGCCGCCGCTGCTGAGGACCGCGCCCTGCAGGAAGAGCTGGCGCCGTCCTTCCGATCGGCGCGACTCAAGCTGGGGCGCAAAGACGAAGAGGACGCCCGCTGCACCGTCTGTCTGGGGGAGATGGCTCCCGCAAATCTGGACGCCTGGGCCAAGAAAGCGGCTACAGCCATCGCAGACCGAGAGATCAAGACTCTGCTCGTAGGAACGAGGATGTCCGGCCTTCTCGCCGAGAACGAGGAGCTGCTCCTCGCCGACGGCGGCAGCACCCATGCCGAGCCGATGAAGTCGGAGCTGAATCGCGAGGTTGGAAAGAGGCTCTCTGCCCTGACTGCAAGGTCGGTTGACCTGAAAAGCCCGGATGTGGTGGTCCACCTCAACTTGGAGAAGGGCGAGGCTGAGCTGCAAGTTGCTTCCATCTTCATCCGGGGACGGTACAGAAAACTTGTCCGCGGAATTCCCCAGACGCGCTGGCCCTGTCGCGAGTGTCACGGCCGGGGTTGCCCGCGCTGCCAGGGCACAGGCAAAATGTATCAGGAATCTGTAGATGAGCTGATCCGTCCTGCGGTGATGCAAGCCTTCACAGCAGAAGACACAGTCTTTCACGGCGCAGGTCGCGAGGATATCGATGCCCGCATGCTGGGCAGAGGCCGCCCCTTCATAGTAGAAGCGGTGCGCCCCTTCATCAGGACCGCTAACCTGGAGGCACTGGAGGCAGAGATCAACCGCCATGCGGCAGGCAAAGTGGAGGTTTCGGGGCTGGCCGAAGCTGATAGCTCAATGGTTGAGATGATCAAAGAGGCCAAATTTGAGAAGACCTATTTCGCTCTGGTTAGGCTGGGTGCAGATGTTTCAGAAGAAAAGCTTAAATCCGTCCTGAAAGAATTGGAAGGGCCGATCGATCAGCGTACGCCAACTCGCGTCTCTCACCGAAGAGCTGATAAAGTCAGGGTGAGGAGAGTTCATAGCGCTGATTTGTTGGAGGTTACGGGCAATTTCGCCCGCATAAATATAAGAGGCGACAGCGGTTTATATATCAAGGAGTTAATCTCCGGAGACGGAGGCAGAACCCGCCCGAACCTCGCCGAAATCCTCAAAGTCGACGCGATCGTCGAAGAATTAGATGTAATTGACGTAGGTGGAGAATCAGATGGCACATCATCACGGAATGAGAAAGAAGTCCAGAGGTAAGCTGAACAGGAATATCAGATCCAAAGGCAAATCCTCGGTAGTCAGGGCGATTCAGGAGTTTGAGACGGGCGCAATGGTCCACGTAATTATCGACCCCAGCATACACAAGGGTATGCCTCATCCAAGATTTCATGGAAAGACGGGTGAGGTTGTAGGAACGCGAGGAAGAGCCTTTGTCCTGAAGGTCAATGATGGCAACGCAAGCAAGACACTGATCACATTGCCAGAACATCTGACAGCACAAAATAGATGATTGTCAAAAGCGTATTGCAGGAGGATATCCTGACCCTGGCGGAGGTTAAGGAAATCCTGGACCAGATCCGGCAACATCGTGCCGATGAAGAAGAACTGGGTTACGAACTGCGTCGGGCTATCAGACATGCCGAGTTCTTTAGCAAAGGCACGGCTGAAGAGAGCCGGGCGATGGTAGCGGAGCTTATGAAGCTGGAAAAGATGAACAAGGCAATTGCAGTTAAGATCGCAGATATCAGGCCAGTCACCAAGGACGAGCTGAGGGCGATCTATGCCAAGGAACGGTTCACTTTAAGCGAAGAAGAGCTCGACAATATTTTAGAGATTGTATTCAGGGGGTAAAGGCAGATGCCTGAGGGGAGACCGCCGAAGAGAGAAGAGATAGCTAGGATTCTCGATTACCTCCCCTATGGACGCAGTCAGGACTCCAGGGGCTACCAGAAGCAGCCACTTATCCAGGCCGTAGGAGAGGCAAACTTCGTTCTCATGGAGATGACGCCAAAGGAAGGAGCGATTCCTACAGCCGGAACTCGAGTCTATATTGGCAGCGGCAGTCGAGATATCATCGATCATGTCAACCGCAGAATCGAATATTCAGAGCTGTCCAATAACGCTAAGTTGGAGCTAACCTACCAGATAGTGAACATCATCATGGACAACGAGGCCCGATTCATCCGCTACTTCAATGAGGCCGGGCCCATCACCACCCGAATGCATGCTTTGGAGCTCTTGCCGGGAATCGGCAAAAAGCTGATGTGGGCGGTGCTCAATGAGCGCAAGAAAGGCGCTTTCAAGAGCTTTGCCGATCTGATGGAGAGGGTCAAAGGGCTGCACAATCCTGAGAAGATCATCTGCAAGCGCGTCGAGGACGAACTGATAGATGACAAGATCAAGTATCGCGTCTTTACCACAGCGCCGCGTATGAGATGAAGCTGGGGCAGCATTTTCTAATGGATTGCGATGCGACGGTGCGCATCGCAAGTTATGCCGATTTGAAACCGGGGGACATTGTCCTGGAGATCGGGCCTGGACCGGGAAATCTCACGCAGGAACTGGCCACTCGCGCCGGCCGGGTCTATGCGGTGGAGATAGATCCCGACCTCGCCGGGAAACTTTCCGGTCGTTTTTCCAATGTTCAGGTGATAAATGAAGACGCACTGAAGGTAGAGCTTCCCCTTTACAACAAGATCGTCTCCAACCTTCCTTATCAGATCTCGTCCAAGATGACCTATCGATTGCTCACCCGGCCTTTTGAGGTGGCTGTTCTGATGTATCAGTGGGAGTTTGCCAGGCGGCTTAACGCAAAGGCGGGAAGCGATGAGTACGGCCGCCTGGCAATGACTGTGGGCTTCTTCTGCCAGATTGAAATCCTGGAGAAGGTCTCCAAGATGGCTTTCCGGCCAGTGCCCCAGGTTGATTCGGCTGTAGTGCGGCTCCGTCCTAAACTGGATCGGCCCGTAGTCGACGAAATCGAGGCTGCAGCCTTGATAAGGCTCGCCGAAGGGCTCTTTAATAACCGGCGCAAGAAGGTAAAGAAAGGCCTGGCTGCACTGGGTGTGGGCCGCCTGGCTCTGGCTGAGCTTGACCCTGTCCTTCTGGAGAAAAGGCCGGAGGAGCTGACTCCTGACGAGGCAGCGAGCCTGCTGGAGGCTCTGCCCGGAAAATTCGTTCGTTAACAGAATAATTAGAGTCAAGCAATAAAAACAATCTGATCAATGACGAAAAGTATATATTATAATCACGCTGTTCGAAGCGACTGACCCTAGGTGTCCGATCCAAAAACCAGCAAGAATATACTATTATTGGGTTTTGTGAGCCTGCTAAATGACATCAGCAGCGAGATCATCCAGCCAATCCTGCCGCTCTTTATCGCTTCTCTGGGTGGGGGAGGTATGGCAGTGGGCCTCATAGGAGGTGTGAGCGATGGGCTGCCCAGCATTCTCAAGGTCTTGGCTGGATATGGTTCGGATCGTCTGGGCAAGAGAAAGCCGCTGGTAGTGGCCGGTTATGCCCTCTCGGCGGTAGGCAAGCTCCTCCTCTCCGCTGCCTGCTGCTGGCAGCAGGTCTTCCTGCTCAAGACCCTGGAGAGAAGCGGCAAAGGAGTTCGCTCCGCGCCCAGAGATGCCATGATCTCCGAATCAGCCCCGAAGGAAAAGCGGGGAAGAGGATTTGGCCTGCATAGAAGCATGGACTCGGCAGGAGCGGTTATCGGATCGATGCTGGCCTATCTTCTCTGGCAGGCAGGCATGAGCTACAGCTCCATCTTCCTGGTGGCGGGAATGCTGTCTGTTGCAGCACTGCTTCCTTTTTGGCGCGTTAAGGAGAGCTTTGTCTCACCGAGATGCGATGTAAGTCTGAAGCTGTCAGATCTCTCTCCAGATTTGCGCCGCTTTCTGGTCATTGCCAGCCTCTTTGCTCTTGGCAACTTCAGCTACATGTTCTTCATCCTGCGCACCCAGGCGCTCTTTTCCGGGGCTCTGGCAGTGGCTGCGCCCCTCTTGCTTTATGCACTCTTTAACCTTATTTATGCCGTCCTGGCCATGCCGGTGGGAATCTGGTCTGACCGGGTGGGAAGAAGAAAAGTCCTGGCCCTGGGCTATGCCGTCTTTGCCCTCACCGCCCTGGGATTTGCATCTGTCACCTCCCTCTCCGGGCTGATAGCACTCTTTGCCCTCTACGGGCTGGTCTATGCCCTGGTCGACGGATCAGAGAGGGCGTTTGTATCCGACCTCAGCTCCGCTTCTCTTCGCGGCAGCTCTCTGGGAATCTATTACGGCGCTACGGGAGTTGCGGCCATTGCGTCAAGCCTGGTGGCAGGAGCCCTCTGGTCCTGGTGGGGAGCAGAGGCGACATTTCTCTTCGGGGCGGGAGCAGCGGCACTGGCCGCGGTGGGGCTCATGTGGGGGATGAAATGGCAGGATAAGAATATAGCCTGAAGCTATGGCTTCCGTGGTACCTGCCGAACACCCGCCCCGGCCTTTCTAAACTTCAAGAGAAGAAAGATGCCTCTTGTCTCCAGCCTTTTCTCCTGAAACTTCAGAGACGGATCCTCCAGGATGCTCCTCGCCGTCTCGAGAGTCATAGCCGAGTGGACCATTCTCAGGTGAGCTAGGGCAAACCAGGCTGCCATGAGACCGAAATCTCTCTTCAGCTGCTGCCTGGCCTCTTGAGAAACCTCCTTCCAGTGATCGTAAATCCAGGCTTCTCTCCCGGGCTTCAATACCCTGTGGATCTCATTGAGCCCTGCAGCCTTGTCCGGCCAGTGGTGCAGGCTGAAGGTGCTGACCACCAGGTCAAAGAACTCATCTTCATAGGGCAGGCTGCTTGCTTCGCCCAGATCGAATTGAGGGGGATTGGAAAGCCTGCTCTTGCCTGCGCTTTTCCTGGAAGCGGAAACTGCCTTCCGGGAGATGTCGATCCCGTATGCCTTCAGGCGGGCATTCTTCTCAGCGATCATTAAGGGAAGCACTCCCCGTCCAGTGCCGATGTCCAGAACGCTTCCCACGGGCACTTTAGCGCAAGCAGCATCTGCTACCTCTCGATAGAGGCTGTTCCGTGGGGCGTTCAATCCTTTGATGAGACTGTCCATTTAACGAAACCTCCAAAGCGTGCGATCCTATAGCTGCAGAAAAAAAATAAAATGGATAACAGAAAGCTTCAGCCCAGAACCCTCTTCTGAAACACCTCAAATCCACTTGAGTTTATAAACTTCATCATCCTCATGCCCTGGCGCACTGTGAGATGGATCTCCGAACTGTATCTGGCTGATACCTCTACCACCCGCTTCACCTGCTCGGCGGTGAGCATCCCAAATGATAATAATGGTGATAATTCGATCGTAAATAAACATGGCGCATGGTAAAACGACATCAATCGCAGATACGCGATGGAATAAAGTTAAGTATATATTCGCATGAGCTATAATTCACTTATAAGCATGCAGAATAACAGAGAAGAGATAGAGAAAACTGCCCTGGACGAAAGGATAACCCACATAGAGCGACTTCATGCCGTCCGGACATTGGGGAGGATGAATGACCCCCGCTCCGAAGGAGCCCTCCTCAGAGCCCTGAAGGACGAATATCCTGCGGTAAGGCATGGCGCTATCTCTGCCTTGGCCGGGCTGGGCGGCAAGGAGAGTGAGGCCGTCCTGCAGCAACTTCTCTTCAGCAGGAGTCCTTGGGTGCGAAGCGAAGCTGCCAGAACGCTGGTTGAAATATCAGGAGTCCCGGAGAGCCGTCCTGACAACCTTGAGCTTCTCTTCAAGCTGCTCCATTCTGAAGAATCCCGCATAGAAAACGCAATTCTGCGAATGGGATCGCCAGCTCTGACCTTTCTCACTGAGAAGCTGGAAGCTGCCACCTCGGCTGAACGCCAGCTGGCAGCACAAACCCTGGCAAAACACATAAGAAACACCCTTGAACGGATCCCTCGAGGAGTAGAGCCCTTTTCATGGCTTAAAGAGCACAATATCACCGCTCAAGCGATATCGGACCTGTACTGTTTCAGCGCAATCCGTAGGGGCGTTTCCATCGATGAGGTGACAAATACGGGATTTGATGGCATCTCCCGGGCGATCTGCGGATATAAAAAAATAATATTTCCAATAAAATCAATAAATTTTAATTATGTGACAGATACTAAAAAGGAGGTTGATTATGGCGACCTTCTGGCACAGTATGGCGCCGGCAAGCCGGAAAGAATGGGCCGGACGATCCTGGCACCAGTTAAAAATGGATTTCTGGCGCTGAAATTGAGCCTGCATCCGGGAGAGGAGATCGCTCTGTCCACTGAGAGTAAACTGCAGGGCAGTCTCCTGAATCTGCCCCTGCAAAGCCTATTGCCCCATCCTCTGCAGGGCACCTTCAGGGTAAAAGGCCTGCCAGAGCATCTTCGAATGGATCAGGAGCCGAGAGATCCCATCGCTATCGGCTACATTGCTGGAGATCGCTACTTCACCTACCTAAACGATAGGCAGCTGTCCATCGAGCAGCTGCATGAAGGGCTTTTGCGCTGCGCGATAGATCTGGCCGAATTGTCCGGATGCGGACTGATTCATACATCCTTGATTGCGCTCTTTCATAAAAGAAGAGACCGACCTTGCGAGGATACCGGATACTGCTGGCAGAAAAAGGTTGCCGGAAGGATAGAGCGATGGATGGATTCATGCCGATATCCCAACCTGCGCCTCTCCGGAATTGCCGATCTGGAGCATATCGAGGTATTCAGGGAGATCTCGCCTGAAAAACTGCAATATCACATTGGAGGGCAGCTTCTCTCCATGAGCCTGATTTTAGCAAGCTACTTCAGAAACAGAGGCCACTGTGACTGCGATGCTCTGAAATCCATCCTCAGAGATTGCTTTGTTGAATATCTGCGCACCCTTTCTATAAGCCCGCCAGAGCTTGATGAGGTCATTGACTGGGATCGTCTGGCCGCTGCGATGGCGGAGGAGATGGAGCTTGACAGATGCGCTGCTGGCTCAGAGCCCGGTCAGCACCTAGGGCGAGTTCATGGACCCTTCCCGGTGCCCGAACTGATACGGACCATTCACATTACCTCCGCCTTTTGCGTTTTGCAAATTCAGGCTGGCCGGGAACATTAGCCCCCATCGGACAATAATCAGGGGGGTCATCAAGGTGATCATTAGGGCAATCATCGTCGCGGTCGCCCAAATGAGGCCGATCCGCTTCTTCAGTCTGACAGTATCTCCTGAAGCTCTCAATCCAGATCGAGTCCCGGGATGACAAGTCCGCAAACTGCACAAACTTCTCCAGCTGCTCCATTGTCTCCCTGCCGACGTGGTGTTCCATCTGGCAGGCATCCCGCTCTGCCACAGGCCTGCGCACCCCGATGATCTCCAGGAAATCAGCGATGGCCCTGTGCTTGCCCACAAGCTCCATAGCCAGCCTTCTTCCGGCGTCGGTCAGAGTGGCTCCCGCATAGCTCTCATACTGCAATAACCCCTCCTTCTGCAGCTTCTGCAGCATCTCCGTTGCCGAGGATGGCTTTACGCCCATCTCTCTGGCGATACTTCCTGTGGCCGCACGCCCCTCGGCAATCTCCAGAGAATGAATGGTTTCGATGTACTCCTCCATGGTCTTGCGTCTCATTTCAATCCCATCATTCCACTCTTATCCTATCAAAGCCCATCGCATGGCTCCGCCCACCAGCAAGGCAGTGGCTAACATTATGGCTGATGATTTCAGCGTGTCCTTCAGCCCCAGCTCCTTTACCAGCAACGCAAATGTGGCTACACAGGGAAAATATAGGGAGAGCAAGGTAGTAGCCACAACCATCTGTCCTGCGCTCAGGCCTAGAGGAAGAAGCATGCCCACCGCCAGATCCTTTCGGAAGAAACCGACCAGCAGTGCGGCCACAGCCTCGCCGGGGATGGCAAGATACCACTGCATGAATGGCGAAAAGATGCGGGCGACCCAGGTCATGAAGCCCACGGTGTAGAGAACGTTGACCAGAAGCACACCCAGAAACAGAAATGGTATGGCCTCAGCCAGAAACCATCTGATGCGCATCCAGGTCTTCTTAAGAATCATAGAGACGTTCGGACGCCGGTAAGGAGGTATCTCCAGGAATATCTCCGGGCTTTCGCCCTTTACCACCCGGTTCAGCACGAGCCCCGCAACCAGATAAACCAGAGCGAGCACTGAAAAGACTAAAAGCACATACATCTGGCCGTATGAGCCCAGCACACCGAAGATCATGGCCGACTTGGCAGTGCAGGGCACAGCCAGGCCGAGCAGTGTAAGAGATATGAAGCGTTGCTTTCTGGTCTCCAGCACTCGAGCAGAGAGAGCGCCAGGAACATTGCAGCCCAGTCCCAGAAAGAGAGGTATTATGGCTGTGCCGTGCATGCCCAGCCGGTGAAAGAGGTTATCTGATAGCGTAGCCAGCCTGGGCAGATATCCGGAATCCTCCAGAAGAGAGAGGGCCAGGTAGAAGCCCACTATGTAAGGCAGGACCATTCCCAGGGGAACATAGATTCCCGTGGTCAATAGCCCCATGGACTGAACGTAATCGATATCACCGTTAATGATCTTGCCGATGAGCAGGTCGTGCAGCATCCCCGGTCCAAGCTCATCGCTGATTGCCATGGCCAGGGGACGGTACAGCTCAAACATAGGCTGAAAGAGATGGGCAATCAGTCCCTCGCCGACCAGCCTCACCATCCAGAAGGTGCCCAGAATGACCATCAGAGCGATGGGTGTTCCGGTCAGAGGCCTGATGGTGGCTTCAGAGAGACGGTCAGCCAAACCCGGGTGCCTGTGTGTTACCTTCTGGACAGCCCTGGATATGCGCCCGATCTCCACCCATTTCTCTTCCTCTGAGAGGGGCCTGACGTGGGGAGGTAATCGGGCCTCTGCCAGCCTGTCCACCAGCTCCCGTATCCCTTCGCCGGTCAGGGCAGTGGTGGCAACCACCGGCAGACCAAGACGCTCTTCCAGGGATCTCCGATCTATCTCTATTCCTGATCGCTCCGCTTCATCCCACATATTGAGGACCAGAATCATGGGCTTATCCATCTCCAGCAGCTCCAGCGTCAGGAAGAGGTTTCTCTCCAGGTTGGTGGCATCAATGACATTGATTACCAGGTCCGCCCAGCGCAACACCTCTGCTGCCACCTCCTCTGCCCGGTTGGTCGGCTGGAGGGAGTATGTTCCAGGTGCATCGAAGATCTCGCACTGCTCTCCCTGAAGAGAGGCCCTGCCCTGGGAAAAGTCAACCGTAGTTCCCGGATAGTTGGAGGTTATCACCTCCGCACCAGTGAGCCGGGAGAAGACTACGCTCTTTCCTATGTTGGGATTGCCCATCAGAACGATCCTCAACAATCTCCTGCCTCCACGAGAATGCGCCTGGCAATGCCTCTGCCCAGTGTGATCTGGCGGCCCTCAATGTCGATAACTATCGGGCCGGCCAATGGGTAGGCAGCCACCACCTTCAGGCTCTTTCCCTCTCGAATTCCCATGGTCCTCAGCTTTCTCTGAAAAGATGAACCCTGGCCCTGCAATGTGGCTATTTTCGCTACAGAGCCCACCCTCAAGCTAGTAATCGGACTTTGCATTATGCACCCCTTGCGCCTCAGACGGATTGCCATCTGGGGCAAATTTAGGTAAGCCTAAAAAAGGATTTTTGTAGATAAATATTTCGGTGACTCTAAAAAAATCATAGATCGTTTCTCCCATCACTGTAAGCAAAGGCACATCGAAGGATCCATGTACCGCCAGAGGCAAAGGCCAATCTGGGCTGCAGCCGTCGTCCGCCGGCATGCTCGCACCTTCAAACCTTTATCGAAAGTTTTATAATCATGCGCTAGAAAGGTTAAGCAAAATACTTGAATATTCAAGGAGCGCCATGTGCGAAGGCCACGACCTGCCAGAACGAATCAAGGACATTCGAAAGTACATCCATGCATTACACTGTCCTACTC
Source organism: Methanosaeta sp. PtaU1.Bin112 (assembly GCA_002067705.1). Taxonomy (GTDB): domain Archaea; phylum Halobacteriota; class Methanosarcinia; order Methanotrichales; family Methanotrichaceae; genus Methanothrix. The sequence continues at coordinate 34,125 of MVRL01000136.1, read as the reverse complement.
GATGGGATATCATAGACTGCATCGGCATTGGTCAGAGGACTTCCAGGGAGATCTACGATGATCTAGGGCTTGGCGAGGCTGGAATAAGCCTTGCTGGGCTTTACTACCATCTAGCAGCTCTCCGCAAAGCGGGAATCATTGAGGTGGCCTCCTACCGTGAAACACAAGGCGGCATACCTGAGAAGGTATGGAAACTGAAGACTACAAAAATAGTAATCAATCTATTGGAAGAAAACGAGGTGAAATAAAATGTGCTTTGGTGAAGAAATGCGCGGACACAACGCAGGACAGATCAGACACGGCGCTCATCACAGAGGCATGCCACACGGAACGTGCGGATGCAGCTGTGGAGGACGGAGATTTCTGAGCAAGAATGAACGAAAAGAGATGCTCGAAGAGTATAAAGAGTCGCTTAAAAGAGAGCTGGAAGGCGTTGAGGAAGAATTAAAAGCCCTCAAAGGAGAGTAAGCGGATCAGATGACCCGCTATTCTCCTTGCCAACCAAATATAACTGGCAGTGGAACTGTGGCTGCAAATCCGGTCTTGACCGACAAAGCCGTAATCCAAACCTTCGATCTGACAAAATACTATGGCAATTTCCTTGCCGTGGATCACCTGAATTTCAGTGTTCAAAAAGGTGAGACCTTTGGATTTCTGGGCCCAAATGGATCAGGAAAGACCACAACCATCCGTATGCTCGTCGGCCTCTCGAAACCAACCGAAGGCAGAGCAAGCATCCTGGGCTACGATATCCTTACCAGCATGGCAGAGGCCAAAAGATCCATAGGCGTGGTCCCTGACGTTTCAAACCTTTATGATGAGCTCTCAGCCAGAAACAACCTGCTCTTCATGGCTAGACTATACGGAGTTGCACGTGACCTACGTGAAGCAAAGGCCGATGAATTGCTGAAGATCTTCGGCCTCTACGAACGAAGAGATGATCCTTTCGGCACATTCTCCAGGGGTATGAAGCGTGCCTTGACAATTGCAGCCGCATTGATACACAGCCCCAAAATATTATTTCTGGATGAGCCAACAACCGGGCTGGATGTAGTAGCAGCACAATCCCTCCGCAATTTGATCTCCAATTTGCATAGTCAGGGGCAGACCATATTCCTTACAACTCATTACCTTGAGGAGGCAGATCGGTTATGCGATCGAATTGCCATTTTAGTCAAAGGAAAGATCATAAAGATCGATACACCCCTGGAACTAAAGAACTCCGCAAAAGGAAAAGCGGCGATAGAGATTACCTTCACTGGCAATATTCGTACAAGGCTGGATGAACTATCCATCAAGATTCCAGGAACAAAAATATATGCTTTGGATGACGATAAAGTGCGTATTTGTGGAGGCGATCCTGCGAAGATATTCGAGGGAGCGTTTCAGTTTGCAAAAGACGCCGGGATCGGGCTGGAATTCGTTAACAGCATAAGGCCAAGTCTGGAGGATGCATTCATGAGAATAACCGGCCTCAGCCCGAAAATCATGGCAATTGAAAAAACGGGCAGGTAAAATGTGGCAAGATGATCTGCGGGCAGTCTATTGCATTGCTCTGAAGGATATGAGGACCTACTACCTCAAACCGCCCGCTATAAGCTGGGGAGTCATATTCCCGGTTGTATGGATTTTGGCGTTCTACCTGAGAAATCCTGGAAACTTCGAGGATCTTATTCCGGGGCTTATAGCTATGACCATTCTATTCAGCACAACTGCCGCAGAAGCTGTGGTCATAAACTTCGAACTGAAGTTAGGTTCTATTGAGAGGCTGTTATTGGCCCCTATAAGCATAGCGTCGGTTCTCATAGGCAAAGTACTTGGAGGCTTCATTTTTGGTCTTATAATGACCGCAATTTTGACAATTGCATCGTCAATTTATCTCGGGCTTCATCCAAACGCACTTCTATTGACCGCAATTGCTGTTCCTTCCCTGCTTGTATTCTCCTCTCTGGGCGCATTCTTCAGCGTCGCAGTGAAAGAGGTCTTCGAGGCCCAAACTCTGCTCAATCTTCCAAGGTTCTTCATGATATTTCTTTGTGGTGTAGTCTATCCGATATCAGCTATGCCCAAATGGCTGCAAGATCTTGCTTATATTTTGCCGCTCACATATACCGTTGATGGCCTGCGCAGGTCGTTTTACCTAAGCTCGACCTCATCAATGTTCACGGATCTGCTTGTGCTTATCGTATTTTTCATAATTCTCATTGTTCCGGCAACAAGGCTGTTGGAAAAAAAATTTGAATGATGGTTTAGGCTGAACCTTCAAATGCATCCAACAGCATTCAAGCTGATGAGCTATTTTCTCGCTGAACAGGAGATATTATAAAAATTTTTATTATGAAATACTTTTAAAGGATAACAGATTCAAGACAAATATCTGTCCCGTCCATAAATAGGGAAACATATAAGATCTCGATGTATGAATTACAATTTCGTCCTTGGATAATAAAAGGAGAGAAAAAGAAGATGTGAGCTATATTAAATAATATTAATACTGATAAACAAAAATTTTCTCACATGTGATTCAAAAAAACCAATAAAAAATATTACAAAATTATATAGATCGGATAGCATGAAGTCATATGAACAAAGCGAATGTAATGCAATAGCTTCTTTAGAGGAGCATTCTGCTTCGGAAGAGAAAGCAACTTTCAGCCTGAGAAGAGGAGATATCCCATTCTCCTTGGCAATCATCATAGCGGCTGCAATCTTCCTATCATATCTGAGCATTTTGTTCGTGCTCAAATTCGATGACTGGAAAAACACGATATTTGCAGATATATCTGCGGTTATATTAAACGCTCTTGCATCTTTATGTTTGTTTTACGCTGCATATGCCTCATATAAAATCAGGAAGGAGTTTTTCCCCGGTTGGATGCTGCTGTTTTTATTTCAGGCATTCTTCACCATCGGCGACGCATTTTGGGCTTACTATGAGATTGTTCTCCATCAAAGCCCGTCTCCATCGGCTGCGGATGTATTCTATCTCCTATCATTCCCGCTCTTTCTGGCGGGTGTCATAGTCCTTCCTTCGTTTCGATTCAATGCCAGCGATCGAGTCAAGCTGCTGCTTGATACAAGCATTGTTCTTATTTCATCATTTATAATCTATTGGTCAACGATAATAGCCCCTACATTGAGCGCAAATTCCGATGCAGATCCGATAATCACCATCCTTTCTGTGGCCTATCCAATTATGGATCTTGTTTTATTTTTTGCTCTTGTCGACCTCCTGTTACGAAGGCAGAGCATCTCCGTATCTAAGCCCATATTGCTGCTGATGGCATTTTGCGCAATAAATATCATAACAGATGCCAATTATATGCAACAATCCCTGGAAGGCACTTACCAATCAGGAGGACTGCTGGATGCAGGATGGATACTGGGATTCATGACTATCGGACTTGCGGCACTCTCTCATGTAGACGCCCTTAAATCCGGCAAATATAACACCAATAATCAGATTGAACCGCATTATGGTGAATTGACATGGCCCCTTTATCTTCCCTATATCTGCGTCGGGGGAGCATTTTTGCTATTGGTCTGGAGCCATGATCATCCATTGCCACTCACTTTTTATGATCTCTCCATCGCCATTGCCGCCATTATATGCATTGTTATTGCGCGCCAGATCCTTGTCCTGCATGAAAACTCCAGGCTTTTCCAGGAAGCCAAAGAAGAGATTTCAGAGCGCAAGAGGACTCAATTGGAGATATCGAGACTCAATATGGAGCTGGAGCAAAGAATCAAGATGCGCACATCCCAGCTGCAAGCAACGAATCGGGATCTGCAAAGAGCCAAGGAGCTAGCGGAATCCGCCACTCGCGCCAAATCCGAATTTTTGGCCAATATGAGCCATGAGATACGAACTCCCATGAATGCCGTAATTGGCATGACGGAACTGATGCTGCAATCAAACCAGACTCACGAAGAACAGTGCGAATACCTGGAGACGATCAAAAAAAGCGGAAACACATTGCTCGCAATAATCAATGACATCCTGGATATCTCCAAGATAGAAGGAGGAAAGATGCAGCTGTCTAATCGAGAAGTTCGATCTGAAGGCCTGCATTGAGAATTCGATGGACATAGTGTCAGCGCAAGCAGCAGCAAAAGGATTGGAGCTGGCATACATTCTGGAAAAGGACATTCCAACGACGCTCTCAGGAGACGAATCCAGGTTGCGACAGATTCTCATCAATCTTCTGGGCAATGCAGTAAAATTTACAGAGCACGGAGAGGCCGTCCTTTTCGTTGGCCTTGCTTATAAAGAAGTTGGATCTGCAAATTGCGACGCCGTAGGTGGCCTGAATGAATTTCACTTCATCGTAAAAGATACCGGTATCGGGATAACACAGGACGATGCAGAGAAATTATTCCAGCCATTCACACAGGGCGACTCCTCCAAAACCAAAAATTTCAGCGGCACCGGTTTGGGCCTGGTCATCAGCAAACGGCTTGTGGAACTCATGGGAGGGAGGATCTGGATTGAGAGCGAAATTGGAAAGGGAAGCGCCTTTCACTTTACGATAAAAGCAGAAGCAACCAGAGAAAATGATGCGCAAAATGTCAGGGATCAAGCCCTTTTGGGAAAGAGAGCGATAATCGTTTCTGACAATAAATCAGTCAGAACTATGCTCTCTCGAATCATTTCTCCATGGGGGATGGCAGTTAATGAGTATCCTAACGGCAATGAAGCTCTGGAAGCGATAAAATTGGATGAGATTGACCTGGCAATTGTCGATGCCGTCCTCCCGGATATGAGCGGCATAGACCTTGCACATAGGATAAAATCGAAGAGGTATTCCAGGGTGAACATTGCTATAATGAGCTACGTTGGCAGCAATATTCAATCAGATGATTTTGTAAGCGGATGGCTGGCCAAACCGGTAAAATCTCAGTCACTGCACAATCTCGCCCTTAAGCTCTTCAGCACAGAAAATGGCTTGAAACCCACTCGGCTCAAGAAACCTGATACCAAAATAGAGCATGAGAACGGTGTTTCCATATTGCTTGCGGAGGACAACATGGTTAACCAAAAGGTTGCCCAAATGATGCTAAAGCGTCTGGGATACAGAGCAGATGTAGCAGCTAATGGATTGGAAGCTCTAAATTTACTGGATAATAAGAAATATAATATAATTCTGATGGATATCCAGATGCCCCAGATGGATGGGCTAGAGGCCACGCGCATCATCCGAGAAAAAATGCACCCTAACGATAGACCCTGTATCATTGCCATGACCGCTTACGCTCTGAACGGCGACAAAGAAGGATGCCTGAAAGCCGGGATGGATGATTACATCAGCAAGCCAATCCAGATAAAGGAACTTGAAAGGGTTCTGCATAGATGCGAAGATCGGATGAAACAGCCAATTCGATAGTTGATCAGTCCGGCGCGAGAGCAAATAAAATAAAGGCCCGACCAGTCAGCGAGAACGCCTACACTAGAATTATTGGATCACTGCAGGCACAGGAGAGCGATCGGGCCATTACGATATCTGTATCTGCATTTCTCCTCACCAGAGCCTTCTGATAGGAAGGATTTAGCTGGGTGGCTTTCTTATATGCCTGAACAGCAGTCATGTAATATCCTTTGTAATCGTAGATAACACCCATATTGTACCAGGCTTCGGCATAGGACTCATTGATGGCCACAGCATTGCTAAAGGAGACCAGAGCATCGTCATATCTTCCCAATAGCCCCTCATCAATTCCTTTATTGTTCCATGCCTCCGCATCATTGGGATTCAGCTCAAGAGCCCTATTGTAGGCTTGCAATGATTCTTCGATTTTGTCATCGTTATAGAGGTCGAGACCCTTCATGAACCATTCAGTCGAGGTCTCATTTACTCCAACACAGACCGATACTAAAAAGCCACAAGCCAGTGCCACTGCAACAATTGCTAAGTGGGCATTGTGTGATCTGCAATTCGTTAATTATCCCTCCTTATCTGACATAGCATTCTATAATATCGGCAAATGCCTGCAAGACCTTATCCAGTTCCTCTCTTCCCAGGCCGAAGGTGGAGAGCTTGAACTGGCGGGTGAGGCCCGGTTTTATGCCGCATATGCCGCGCTCCTTCAGGTCCCTGTAGAGGAAATAGCGGCCCTTCTTTGCCCTCTGAGAGATCTCGTAGAGGTTTTCCGCCAGGAAGAAGATGAGATCGTGGTTGTGGGGTTTCTCCCCCTGCTGGATCATGCCCAGCTTCTCCATCTCCGATGAGAACCAGCGGGCTTTGTCCACCTCCTCCTGCCAGTGTCGAACCCTCTCTGCAACAGCCGGAAAAGATGCCATCAGTGTCAAGAGTGGAGCGCCGCGCACTGTGCAGCCCAAAAGCTCAACTTCTTTATTCTTTTTAGCTTGAGAGGTCCTGAAGATGGGCTTGGCATACTCTTCCGAGGCACCCAGAACGCCAACCGGCCCGGAAGCCGCCATGGACTTGTGACCACTTCCTACGATTATGTCCGCGCCCAGATCGCGGGCATTCACCGGCATTCGGCCTATGGCATAAGCCCCGTTGAGAATCAATGGCACGCTGTAGTCGTGACAGGCGTCTGCGATGGCTTTTGCATCCGGAAGGTTTCCATAATTTCCGTCCGGATAGGTGAGAACCGCCATGCTTACATTTCCTTTCTGCTCATAAGCTCGCTCAATAGCGTCGATATATCCCTCTGCGGAAATGGCATAATCAGGTTCTTTGCTTGATGGGACATATTCGATCTTGAGGCCCGCCCTCTCTGCCGCCAGAACGGAAGTATAATGGGCATTGCCGTCCATAACCACCCAGTCGCCCTTCTCACAAAGGGCATGCATGGCCGCAAACTTTCCTTCCCGCGCCCCATGAGTCACGCGCACCTCATCAGTGCCCAGAAATTCTGGAAGAACTCCGTGCACGAACTCCTCGACCGGTGGATTGGTGATGTGATCCAGCCGTCCAGCACAATAGTCACAGACTGAGTATCCATCTCCCCATTCCATCAGAGCGGCTCGCGCCTGCGGCGTCAGTATTCCGCCCCGTTGCAAGGGGTCTATGTTGATCTCTGCGCTGTCCCTTAACAGATTGCAAAACTTTTCAAGATTATCCATCATTCATCCTACCCATGTTCCTCCGCAAGTATAATCCTTTGCCAGCTTTGTGCAAAAAATGATATATTTTACAGTCATCTCTCATTTAATGGCTTTAGTGATAGGGCACCGGGCGGCAGCCGCATTAGCCGCGGAAAATACCCTAGAGGGCATCAAAGCTGCCGCTTTATGCAGAGCAGATTATGTGGAGCTGGATGTAAGGCTGTCTCACGATGGCGAATTGGTCTTGATGCATGATGAGAGTGTGGACAGGACCACCAATGGCCGAGGCCCGGTAGAAGATCTGAGCCTTGAGGAGCTGAAGGCACTGGCGGTAAGAGATCAAACCGGTCGGATTTTAGAAAATCAGAGAATAGCGACACTAAAAGAGGCAGTCAACCTAGCTGGCGAGCTTGGCATTGGCCTGGTAGTGGAGATGAAGGAAGAAGGGCTGGAGGGATTGGTCGCTGAGGCTCTGAACGGCAAGAAAAGCATTGTGGCCTCCTTTTATCATAGCAGCCTGCGCGAACTAGCAGATATTTCGGATCTTATGACCGGTATCATCATCTCTGCTCTGCCCATAAATCCCGTTGCTCTGGCCGTCTGGGCCAAAGCGACGGCAATCTTTCCAAAAAGGGTCAATGCCAGGCTCTTCAAGGAAGCCCATCAGCAGAACATCGCGGTCTTTCCCTGGACCATCAATAGCCAGCAAGAGGCGAGGTGGCTGCTCCGTCTGGGCGCTGACGGACTGGTGACCGATGATCCCTGCCTGATTAGGGAAGCTGCAGACCTGCCGGCAGAGGCAACCGGCAAAGAAAACTGCCAGTATTACCCCTGCCATCACTTTCCCGATCAGGACTGCACGCACTGCTTCTGCCCACTATATCCCTGCAAGGATGAAGAGCTTGGCAGCTATGTGAGAACCAAGAAAGGAAAGAGGTTTTGGAGCTGCATCAATTGCCGACTGGTGCACCACAAAGATGTGGCCGCATACCTGCTGCAGCATCCGGAGGCGACCACGACTGAGCTGAAGGCTCTGCAGGTCTCGGCCGGATCAAAAAACGATATCAATGAAAAGTGAGAAGCTTAGAAATTATTATCAAGCTTATTTTATTTCAGTGTCTGAGGCTGACCTTGCCGACGGAAAGCTTTATGGACACCTGAGGGATAATGCAGACCCCATGAGACATATTATACTTGTGCTATTTGCTCTGGTAGCTCTGGGCGGGCTATTGCCTTCTGTTATAGCTCTTCCTTCGACGGTTTTAAAGGATGAACTCGCTGCTATGGCGTCACCCGCAGAAACATCATTAATGACCACACCATCCATGGCTGCATTTATCAATGATAGCTGGACCCCGACCGCCTTTGTAGCACCCCTGGCTAGCCAGGCCACAGGTGTGCTGAAGAACATGACCCGCAACAACACCACCCTGAACAGCTCCAACTATGCCATTTATGACTTCCTGAAAGACAATTACACCTCACCTGCCGCCTCCTCGCCGATTTACACCGCTACCGCCGCCGGAAAGGATAAGAAGATAGCCTGGACAGGCGAGAGCATCTATCAGTTCCTAAATGATGCATGGTCCCCATCCACTAAAGTCGAGACCTACGCTCAATCTCCCTACAAGATGCATCAGATGAATTGAGATCCACTTTTTTAATCCTAAACCTTTTTGCCTGCCGATCCGCCATATCTCTTGAGATAAAGGCTCACCACATCGTAAGGAATCGTATGCTTCTCCTGGCGAAGATAATCAGCCAGTGCCTCCGCTTCTCTGCTGTAGGAGCCCGCCACCATTTCCGCGTACCTTATTCCTTCCGCAGTTAGCATGTACTCGTATCGCAGGTGCCATCGTCCATTCTGCTCATAGTGCCGCTCATCCTGATAGATCATGCCGCCCGCCACCAGGATTTGGATATCCTCGAATAGCTTCTCGCTATAGGGAAAACCGTAATCGGAATGAAAGGTGTAGTCAAAAAGACCGCGCAGTTCCGTCGGACGCAGATCTTTCAGCCTGGCCACTGTCCTGTAGAACCAGGTTATGTTTCGGATCCTGGGAACAAGGATCCTTTGCCCGTAGGTTTCGGAGAGCATTCGATGCAGGGTGTAAAATAGCAGAAGCAGCCCGTCGATAGGAAGGTAGCTCTCAGCGCGAATAAAGGAGAGCAGACGCTGCGCCTGGCTGTTCACCTCCTCTAATGATATGCTCGGCAATTCGTCCGAGAAGAAAGAGATGGCAATCTGACGGGTCAGAGATTTTACCAGGCCCGCAGCCAAAGCCGATTCGTCATAAAAAAATCCGTTTGCCTTTGTTCTCATGGACCTGGGAACTCCACTGCCCATGGTTACATCTACCAGTGCCCCATATTTCCTGCCCAGAGCGTCCTCGAACAGCTTTCTCATCTGTCCATGGCGGGAGACTGTGGAGAGAGCCATTCTGATCTCCGGGGAGAGAGACCGGTGATCAAACCTGGCCGCAAGAGGAAGCGGCAGGCCATATTTTATCCGCTCCAGCAGGTTGCGAGATGTGCTATCCCCCTTCTGGCGGATGAAATCCAGAAGATCGGGGTCCGTATACTCCTGAAAGAATAAAACAATGCTTCTTCTGGCCTCATCAATATCCATCCGGCTCAGTGCCCGCTCCAGCGCCGCGAGAAGCATTGCCCGAATCGACTGGACGGTGGGATGGTAGATAAGTGCATTATAGTGATGAGACCGGGCAATGAGCATCGACTCAGCTGCGGTATGGGACATCTCGGCCCGGTAGTCGCCATCCCCCGCCAGCACAATCCGGCCATTGCTGATGGTCAGAGACTCCAGTATCTGATCGGTATCCACAAGACCCAGGGAGACGCCCGAATGATGCGAATCACGCAAAAGGAAGTCTATTCTGTCCGCATCAAGATCGCCCACAATGATCTGGCCGAGGGGGGGCCTTTTTCCGGAAGCGATATCTGCTACCTCTAGAAATAGCTCATCGGCGTTGCCGAAGTCCCTCTCAGCGATCTGCAGAGTTTGATCGCCGAAGGGATGATCCGCTATGATCTGGCGGGTGAACTCCTCATGTCTGGAGACACGTTTGCCTGAGAGGGTGGGCTGGATATCCGGGTTTCTGCGAAGAACGCCCTCTACCGCATGAGAGAGAGCCGAGTGCCCCAGGTCATGCAAGAGCCCGGCGAGGCGCGCCTTGCGCTTCTCTTCTCCAGAGAGTCCCAGGTGCTCGGCCATCTTTCCGGCCATGTACATGGTTCCCAGGGAGTGCTCGAATCTGCTGTGAATCGCTCCCGGGTAGACCGCCTCTACCAGCCCGAGCTGTTTGATGCTTTTGAGCCGCTGCACCGGTCTGGAATGGATGAGATGCCATTCCAGTTCATCGACCTGAATCGCTCCGTGAACAGGGTCGCGAATGGTGCTGCACATAAATTTACTTTGATGTGAGTTTTATTATGGCTGCGGCCAGGTCTCCTTTGGCCTCCTGCAAAGCAGCTCTCGCCTCCGGCAGGCTCGCGCCCGTTTGTGATGCTACCAGCTGGACATCGGAGTCCAGGATCTCGACGGGAGCTTCTGCCGCCTGCTCGCTGCCGGCAGAAGACGGCGCCCGTTCCGTCTCATCGCCGGATATCTGGTAGCTTCGTGAGCCGTGAGAGTCCATGATCGCGACCGATGGATTGGATATGACGATCTCCTTGTCCGGCAGACGAATAACCACCTCGGAGACGTTCTCCAGCTCATCGATATTGATGCCCATATTCTTGAGCATGCCTTTCATCTTCTTGGGGCTCAAACCGCCCCTTCCGCCTAATCCTGAAAGTCCTGGAAACATATCAATAACCTCTTGCCCAGTGGTGGCCTATTGTAGGTAAAGATATCGATACACACATGAATTATGCTTTTCTTGATTGCAGGATAAAATTGATTGCCGAAAACCGATCTAAACCACTCCCTTGCACAGCTCCCCGCTCGCTAAATCTTCCTGGAAGAAGTCGCGTACGGTCCTCCTTCCCAGTGCCAGGTCCAGCTTTCTCCTGGCATAGAAAGGCGCAAGCCTGCGAACCTCTCTGGCAAACCATTTGGGATAGATCCTTTTTACCTTGTTGTACCGCATCCACTCCAGGTCATAGTAGCGGGCGTTCATCTTCCAGGTGATGAATTGCACCTCTTCCTCAGAGAGGTGCTTGGTCCTGAGATTGGCATGAAGCCCATCGTATCTGGTGAAGTCGCTGTTGGTGACCAGGCCCATCTCCTCCAGCTCCGCTCTCATCTCCGTTCTGGGGTAGGGCGTGGAGATATAAAAGATGGGAAAGTCCACCTTCAGACGCCTTGCAAGCCGGAAGTTCTCCCACAGGTCCTCTTCATCATCATCGGGATTGCCGCCAATCAGGCCAGTGGAGACGATTATATTATTATCATGAAGGTACTGAACAGCTCTATCGGCATCATTGGACATCTTGCCCTTGCCGAGGAACTCCAGGTTTCTCTTGTTTATGCTCTCTACACCCAGGAAGACTCCGTCAAAACCAGCTTCGCCCATCTTATCAACGAGCTGCTTGCTGGAGGCTATTCCCGAAGCAGAGGCCTGCGTCTTGTAACGCAGATGGGTAAGCCCGGCATCGATGATGGCCTGACATAGCCGCTCCAGCCTCTTCGGGTCCAAAGTGATGTTATCATCCGGAAAGAAGATGGAGCCTGCCCCGTGTGCCTCAGCGTCCCGAATATCCTCGATCACCCTCTCTATGGAAAACCGCCGGAACCTGCGGCCGTACATGAGATTGATGGAACAAAACTTGCAGCCTTGGGTGCAGCCACGGCTGGTCTCGACGCTATCGATGGGTACATCAAAGCTGCAGAAGCCCTGGGTGATGAGACGGGCATCCCTCTTGGGCATTGCGATCTCCTCCACCCTGAGCAGGGGCCTGGGGGGATTGTGGACCATCCTGTCTTTGCCATTATTATCATGCTCGTGATAGGAGAGACCGAGAATGCCTCGCTGGCTCTTTCCGGCAAGTTTGGACTGCACCAGCTCCCGGAAGGTGGCTTCGCCCTCGCCGCGAACAATATAATCGATCAGTTCTGCATCCCTGCTATTGCCAATCTCCTCTGCGGCCAGAGTGGGATGGTAGCCCCCGAAAACCGTCTCTGCGCCGGCATCTTTCGCGATCTTCGCCAGGCACAGAGCTTCCTGGTACTGAAAACTCATGGCAGTCAGGCCTACCAGATCGTATCCATTCACCATCTTGCTGACATATTCCCGGTGGTCCTTCAGGCCGTGAATGTCCGCCACATGCACCGTGCAGAGGTCATCAACATGTGCCGCTAAAGAGACTAGGCCAAGATTGGGAATACGAGCAATTCGGTCAAAATCCAGCTGTACTATGGGTGAAGATAGTAATAATACTTTCATCTATGCCTTCTGTGTATGCCTTTATTGTCCTGTGCTTGCCTCATCTGGAGCTTTTCTGTTCTGGATCTCATCCATCTTCAAAAACCGCGGGCCAAAATTCCAGTCGAACCTGTTGGCTCGGGCGATGTAGGACGCAACCTCTTTAATCCCTGACCAGCCGCCGTAGCGATAGGCATTGGCCCATACCCTGGCAGAGGTGCGAAGAGGCGTCTTCCAGGGATAGACCTGCTTTAAGGACCAGTCCAGGATCTCCGGAAACTCCTCTGGCTTGATGTGAGGATGATTCCAGACCATATGCTTGCCATCATAATGATGATAATCCTGATCCCATATGCCGTACTTCTCTTCGAGTTCCGTCCACATGGGCGTCTGGGGCAGAGGGGTGATCACACAGATCTGGGTTATATCCAGCTTGAGAGCCGCGAGCTTCTTTATGTCCTCACGAAGCGACTGCTTTGTGTCATCCTCAAAGCCGATCATGTAATAGCCTATTGTTCCCAGGCCCCGGGCCTGAAGCAGGCGCACCGTCTCCAAGATGTCTTCTGTGCCTTCCTTTTTCTTGATCTCGTCCAGACGCTCCTGATGAAGATTCTCAATGCCGATGGCCGCACCGCCGAAACCGGCCACCTTTCTGCCATTCTTTTTTCTCATGTCTGCCCAATCATTTATCTTCTTTCTCAGATAGTCGGCCCTGGCCATGCACCCCCAGACCATCTGATACTTGTCCAGCAGCTGCACAACCTCGTCGGCATGGCGGCGGTTGCAGCCGAAGTTCTCATCCTCGATCAGGACCACATTGATGCCCTGCTCTTTGTAATAAGCTAAAACTCTCTCGATGCTCTGTAAGGATATGATATTGGGCTTGCTGCAGAAGACCGGGGTCTGACAGAATTTGCAGCCCACCGGACAGCCGCGCGTGGTGAAGAGCACCCCGTAAATGTTCAGCTTAATCTTAAAGGGCGTATTGAGATATTCGATAAGAGGAGGATGGATGATATCTTTGATCTGCCGTCCGAAATAGGGTGCCAGCTCTCTCTCAGAATAGCCCACAAAGATCCTGTCGAATTTGTCCTGCACAGCAGTGGTCAGCGCCCCATAGTTTCCCGCCCAAACCTCGCCGATGCCGGCAGAACGCGCTGCATCTGCCATCTCTACGGCTTCATGGGTTTCGCTGAGGTAAAACGAGAGGCCCACGACATCCCATCCCTCTTGCAGCTTCTTATTATACTCATCCCAGCTGGGAAACTCCAGGATCTCCAGCTCAGGGATGTTCTGCTTTAAAAACCTCAGGCCAAACGACTGGATGCGCGGCCAGTAGAATCTGAACCAGGACCTGGTATTGGCCCCGATGTAGTCGTAAGGCTCGGAGCCCTTTCTATAAACAGTTGTGAATAGAACCCGGGGGGTCATGAATGCATTCTCCCGTCCCCATGCAAGATTAATCTTACGATTCCATGCGATCGAAGATGCCCTTTAAACCTTCTCTTCCTTGCCACGGGCCAGCAGGTTTGCGTAGGCACTGGCAGCCAGCTCGCTGACATCGATGCCCATCTCTTTTGCGATCAGCAGCACCACGGCGTCCAGCTCCACCAGCTTCTTCAAGCAATCCTGCTTCTCATTGGCAAGGGCAATAACCTCCTTTCGGCTCATACCGGTATGAGATGTGATGAGCCTGATCCCCTGATCCAGTATTCCCTCCTCTGTGGATGGCTTGAATCCGAGGGGAACCTCCACAGCCGCGGCATCGAAGGTGGCAGTCACCATCTCTCCCTCCATCTTTACCATGCCTAGAGCTTCCGCTTCCCGCAGGAGGGCGCGCACCTTCTCCGGCGGTCCCCATTTCAGGTCGAGGGATAGAGCAAAGATGAAGTCGCTGATCTTCAGACAAGTCTTGCCGCGCTTCTTGAATGGCGTGGCTACCAGAAAGGCTTTTTCGGGATCCAAGCAAACACCTGAATGCGTGTCTAATGCATAACAGATATAAACTAGCCCGTTGAGAGGAGATGGTTATTTAATCCTTCGAGTGAGAATTTATAAATGGGAAAAGCAGTTGGATACTAACTATATCAAAATCTGGCTTATGCCGTCGTGTGGTGTTAGATGAGGCAGATATACCCGATCATTATTCTATTCCTGCTGATTGCCTCCAGCTCGGCCCAGCTGGAAGCAGACAAGGAACGATTCGATGTTGTGCTCCATTCCGGTGACTTGGAGGAAAGAACGCTTAAAGTAACTAATATCGGAGATGCTACAATCCTGAAGATATCAAAAACCGAGGTAAGCGGGACCGCCAGGGATTACATATTCCTGGATATGCCTGAAGAAAAACCACTCAAGCCTGAGGATAAGGCGGAGATTAAGATATACTTCGCTTTGCCTCCGGAGACGCGACCTGGATCTTACACAGGATTTTTGTATTTGCTGGATAGCGCCCCGCCCTCTCTTCCCATGAGAATTGACTTCAACCTGACGGTCATAGGACAGGAGAGCTACGGCATAAGCATGACCATAGATGATGCTAAAGCTGCCCAGCTATCTGCCAATGCCAACGATATCGCTCAGTTCGAGCTGGCGGTAAAGAATCTGGGCGTCTTTAGAGATGTCGCTTCAATCGAATCCGGGCCTCTGCCCGAGGGTTGGAGCGTGACGCTCCTCGATGGAGATAAGACTCAGGGTCTCCCCTACGATGTTCCTTTAGACCCGGGCACAACCCATACCATGAAGCTTCAGGTGCAGACATCATCCCCGGGCAAGAAGGGCAATTGCGCAATAATTGCCAAATCTCTTGGCAACCAGTCAATGAAATCTTCCGTTGAGGCAGAGGTTGATTTCGCCGCAGAGGTTAGGGGCTATAACGTGGACATCAAGGTTCCGGAAAAGGTGGTTGCCAACAAGACCTACAAGGGCTCCTTCAATATAATGCTGGATGTTAAGGAAAGGGTAATGGTTGGGATAGTAACGCCACCTGAGCTTATGGTTATACCATTAGCCCAAATGGTAGATGTCACACCGGTCAAGCCCGGAATTGCCAACTTCACTTTGCTCGCATCAAAGAGCGGCGACTATCCGCTCATCTTCCGTCTCATGGACTCCCAGGGCATTCCCATGCCCGAAGAAGTAGCATCCGTGAAAGTCGTTCAGCCGGAAGGCATGATTGTTCTCACGGGAGACGACTTCCTCTACAGCACTATCGCATCCGTATCCACTATGGGCAATGGAACCGCGGATTTCGACCTGATGACGGTTCCCCCTGGAAAGATAAGCGAAACGGATCTGGAGAAGCTGCAGGACTATTCCAGGATCTTGATATTGGGCAATCAATCCATCATCACCAAGGATGCGGAAAAAGCATTGCAAGATGCGGAAATAAATCGCATTGGTAACGACAGCCTTTACGAAGAGTGCTGGCAATATGCTGCAGAAATCTGGCTGAACGGAACAGCGGAAGCGGTATTGTCCAGCTCTAAGACTGCAGAGATCTTCAGAGCCTATCAGAAAGCCAGGATATCCGGAGCGCCAATAATCGTATGCGAGGGCAATGTGACTGAAAAGGTCGGTACCTTGATAGCGGAAATGACCAAACGAAATGCCACCCTCTCCAAGGCCCTTCTCGTAGGCGAGATTGGTGCGGAATATACCAGGCCACTACAGAATGCAGGCATCAAAATCGAAGAGGTGGAAGCATGAGGCTGCAATATCTAATAATATTCATCGCAATCATGTCCATTTCAGGGCTATCATTGGCGGAAGATGCGCCTCTGGAAAGAGGGGTTAAGGGCGAGATCGCGGATGTGGTTCTTGTCGGAGCAGATGACTGGCATGCAGCCATTGCAGCTACCCCTCTGGCCATCTGGTCCGAGGAGAATCAGACAAAAACCGTGCCCATGTTGATCCTTCCCAAAGCAGTCCAGGCAGGAGAGCGATGCGGCTGGGTAGAGGAGAGCGATCTGCAAAAATATGGCGTCTCCGCGATCCTCAGCACATTTAAGGCCGGAAGTATCAGCACCATAACCATTCATGCGACCCCTGGAGATCTGGTTAGGTCTATGGTCGAAGCCGCCCACAAAGACGGACTGAAGGCCTACGTTACAGCGACACTTGAGGTTCCCGTCATCTCCGAGCCGCTCTCTGCGGAAGACATCAAAGAACTGCCAGAGGCCAGAAAAGCCATGCTTGCGGAGGCTGGCCTCGACCTTACCGTGCCGGATGACTCAAAGATAGACAAGAGCTTGCTGCAGGTTGCAAATCCCGATATTGGCGGCAATGCAACATATTACTGCCCGGTGAACCCGGAGACTAGGGAGATTCTCTACAATCTTATTGAAACGCTTATCGATGACTACAAGGCAGACGGCATTGTGCTTTACAATTTCGGTTTCCAGGACGAGAGTTACTGCTACTGCAACATCTGCAAGGAAAAGTTCTATCAGGATACTGGAATCGACCTCAGCAAAGCCAATGCCAACAGATACAACCAGGAGAGATGGACCCAATGGAAACAGGATCAGCTCATGGAGATTGTAAAATACGCCCGGAATATAACCACGGATTTGGGTCCAGTGAATCTCGGTGTGGCTATCGATAATCCTGCCGATCGCAGCCGAGGATACAACTTTGCCGAGATCTCAAAGATGGTGGACTTCTCCATAATATCCTCTCTTTCCGCTCAAGATGTGGCAGGCTTTTGCCTGCTCAGCAAAAAGCCGGTATATGTTCGTTTGAGTGACGATTACCTGGGATATGTCCTCTCCACAATGAATGTGCAGGGAGCTATCAAGTATATCGAGGACCTCATAAAATCCGGCTCAGCAGGTATATCTTTTGAGTACAACGTCGTTCATACCTCCGTTTGGCCGGAGCTGCAGCCGGCTTCAAAGGCATCTTTATGGCTGCTGAGCCAATTGGGCGGAAAGACCCTCGCCATAGGCAACGTCTCCTGCAATTGCGATGAACGAGTAGCGGCAAATAGCAGCTATGAGATGGCGCTGCAGATTAGCCGGTACTGGAAAAGCTCTCCTGGAGCGGTAATTGTGGGCGAAAATTACAGCGCATCTCTCGCGGCCGCACCAATTGCCTCCTATCTGAACTGGCCGCTCCTCTTTGTCGGCAGCAGTCTGTCCAATGAGACGGAAGCGGCATTATCAAGCCTGAATGCAAGAGAAGCGGTCATCGTCGGTCCAGTCTCAACGGTTGTCAGGCAGAATTTGAGCCAGATGAATATAACTCTGATGGAAGGAAGCGCGGAATTTCTCGCCCAGGAGATGAGCAAGAGAGGGGATCATCCAGATATGGTTGTCTTTACCAACTCGCATGATCTCTCGCTTCTGCCACCAACAGCAAATCCCGTGGTAAAGAGAACGCTTATCAACGATCTGCTGATAAGAATGGAAGAGAGTCCGAGCCAGATACCGGCTGAGGAGTTGGGGGAGATTGTAAGGCTCAATATCACCATGACCAATACCGGCAAAGAGACGCTGAAAGGCGTGCGGATGCTGG
Source organism: Methanosaeta sp. PtaU1.Bin112 (assembly GCA_002067705.1). Lineage (GTDB taxonomy): Archaea > Halobacteriota > Methanosarcinia > Methanotrichales > Methanotrichaceae > Methanothrix. Next base: position 16,152 of record MVRL01000136.1, on the reverse strand, counting down.
ACGTCTTCCCAATGGGACGGTTTATCAAATGGCCGCGGCCGCTGTTAGGCGAAGCGAATATTACCGATCCCTATACAGGCCAGCCATCCGATGCCATTAATGCATTCCTCAATGGATCCATGCTTCGCTGGAATATGAATCGACTTGAGCCTGACCAGTCCACCAGCTTGAATGTGGAGGTAGAGTTGCTCTACCCCATGGACTCCGGCTGGAAGGAGAGGCTGGACACCGGAGCTACAGCCGCATACGAGGGCTTTTCCTATAACCACACAATTCATAACCTCGATGACGGGGCGGTAATCAACCTGACCTACCCCACCTGGATCTACTCAGGCCGAACCAACATCAGCTGGAATCTCGATAGGGAAGCCAGTTACACCTCGCTGAATCTCTACAGCCCGGAAAAACGGACCGCAAGCATCAGAATCACTGATATCAAGCCTGATAAGCTCTATGAGGTGAGGGTCCAGATGCTGACTCCTGGCAAGTGGATATTCAATATCGAGGCAGGAAATGGTTTTACTCATAAGACTGAGAACTACACCATTGATGTTCGCTCCAATATTGAGGCTTTGAACGTTACTTCCTTCAGCCACACCAAAGTTCCCAGGCTATCGATGGTTGCACCGGCAGCGGCAGCAGCCCGTAAGGCCATTCTGCTGGATGTGGCCAAGGATCCTCAGCAGATCGATCCTCTGGTAGAGGAGCAGGCATTGAGGCAGAAGGTCGAAGATCTCATGCTGTCACCTCGCTATCTGATGGTGGTGGGAGACCCAGGATCGATGCCATTCATGTCCACCGGCCTGATTCAGAAGCTATCGGATATCATGGAGTACGAGGTCTACAGAGACTATCAATTGCCGCTGTATGATGAAAATTACAGCAGCGTAGCCGTAGGCCGGATCATGGCGCTCTCCGTTTATGATGCCTCTCAGCTTCTGGCTCGCACCCTGGCTTATGACCGATTGAACGGATCCTGGATAGACCGCGCCCTCGTCATATCTTCGCCTCCGCTCTCCTATCCGCAGGCACCTATCGCCATGAGAGTCAGAGATTACCTGGCTGAGGCCGGGCTGCAGGTCAAAGACCTGCGTTACGAGGAAGCCACCTACCAGCAGGTCATATCTCAGATGAATAACGGCCAGAACATCGTGCATTTCGATCATCACGGCAATGAAAACGCATGGCAGCTGTCAGATTGGTCTATGATGGATGCTACGCTAACCGCAGAGCATGTAAAGGAGCTGGCCCTTTCGCCTCAGACGACCACCTCCAGTGCCTGTGTTACTGCCAACCTCAAGGGATACTACCTCAATGTAACCGGCACAAGAATGTACATCCCCATAAACCTCGATGACTCCATCGCCCTGGCTTTCATAAGAGCTGGGTCTGTTAATTATATCGGCGATTCGGCTCTATCCTGGATCTTCCTCTCAGATGACTCCTTGAAGAGGTTCTATCAATCTCTGGTCTTTGAGAACGCTACCGTTGGACAGGCCGTTCTCGACGCAGATAACCTCTACCGATTGAAGTTTCAGGCTGCCGGGAACATCAAGGAGGTCTCCGATTACGACGAAAAATTGCCGGACTGGGATATCTCGGTCTCCGAAATGCTCAATCAGACGGCCTACATGGATGTCATGCTGGGAGACCCAAGCTTCCGGCCGAGCTTGCCAAAGAGGCCAGCTCTTCCATACAGCACAGCGCTGCAAACCATCAACACCACGGGGGAGAACAAGAGCATAGTCAGAGCATCTGTGACGCCAATAAACGAGAGCGCAACCGACTGGATCTACTGGATTGAGACGGATAGCAGCAGCGGAAAGCTCAATCTTAATGCTCCGCCCGTCATCATCGGCGAGGTATTGCTGCCCAAAGATGCAGATAAGATCGTCGTCAAGGAAGACGGCCTCTCCGTATGGCATGATGAATATACGATTGGCGAAAAGAAAAAGGTGATGTGGCCAATATTGCGGCCCAAGCTCGCTGAGCAGAGGAGCTTTGAGATAGAGTATGTGATCATTCCAGGACAGGTCCAGCGCATCAGTATTACTGCAGGGTGGAATGCCATAGCCATATACCTCAAGCCAAAGGATGCAACTGCCTCCAAGTATCTGGCCAATAAGCCCTATCGGAGCATATTCTCCATTGCAGGAGAGGGATGGGACTATGGAATGAAGGATGAAGGCATGATCAATGTTACCCGGTTTTCTCCTGGTGAGGGCTATCTCATCGATAGCGCAGGCAACTTCACAATAGAGATATCCGGAAAGCCTGTCGATCTGCCTTATCGCCTCAATCTGCATTCCGGATGGAATATGATTGGACTGCCCGTGAATAAAACGGTGGATTTAAGCAACATTACCGTGAATGCCGAGCATAAGAGGTACAAGTATCAGGAAGCAGTAGACAAAGGCGTGGTCTCGGCTTTCGTCTGGAAGTATGAGGGACAGGGTTGGACCCATCTGGACAAGAATGAGACTTTACAACCGGGAATGGCCTATCTGTTCGAGGCGATGGACGAGGCCAAGCTGGAGTTCCGCTGAAGCAATATCTGTGGAACTCATTACCCTATTTTTTGTTGTATTTTTTTTGACGAACTCAGGGCCAGTCTGCCCATTTTCAAAGGCGGCATTCAGACAAAATAAAAAAAAGCCAAATCAGAATCACGTGGGCTGCTCATTCAGGAAGAGCTCCTTGAGATCAACCTCTGTCCAGTTCTGATATTTCGGAATCTTCACCCAAAGCACTCTCTCCTTTGGAAGGGCCACGACCTTAAGCCGGGTGAAATCGCCGGAAGGCCCGCCGTTTTCAATATCCGTATCCAGAACGCTCATCATGGCTCGGGCATCGAATTTGCCTCTGTATCTCTCCCCCATATCGAGCAGATTGTCTCGCCGAATTGTGGTATTGTATGGGTCCCCCTGGAGATGCACAAGTCCCCATTCCGGATCGACAAAATGGTTTGTGCTGGCCAGGAAACCGTCTCTCCTCGGCATGGCTCTTTTAAGGTCGAAGGTCGCCCACTCGTAAGATCTTGCTTCTCTCTCATCTGCCACATTCAGCAAAGTAGCCCAATCGATCTTTGAGGAATGGACGGCGGCATCCAGCTGCTCCAAAGTGGAATAATCGAATAGCAGCGATCCAAGATACGTAATCCTGTTCGGGAAGAAGATGCTTCCCCCAGACGATGATCCGTCATTGGCCTCCAGGAAGATTCCTTGATCGTTCATCCCTGTATGGATCTCCAGCTGAGTCAAACGGCATACGCTGGCCACGCAGTGACTGCCGTCCGTCGGATTGTAAATGCAGACGATGGTATAATTGATGAAATCCTCCATGCTCGAATAGAAATCGAGATTTCTTCCTGCCACAGTCGACCCATCCCTGGAATAGTCTTTCCATGCGAAGACCGCAGAGCAGCCCGGGGCTATGTATGGAACTCTGCTCAGAATTGTCACATTCGCCAGAGACTGCCCCGATGTCTCTGATATGCCAGAGATTATGTCCCTGAACCTCTTTGGGTAATGGCTAAATCTCTCCAGTGAATCCAGAGCCAGGCGCTCATAAGACATATTATTTTCTCGAATAAAATAATTTATTACGCTATCATTGTAGTAATCATTAATCAGATCCTTCAGAAGGTATCCCTCTTGCCTCCCCATCTCTCGATAGCTTCCGGACAGCTGCAAAACCAGCAGCTTATCGATTTTATAGAGCTTGCCGTCATCATATTGCGACAGCAGCGCCAGGCTGGTGTTGTCCTCTAAAGCCTTAGCCATGCATGGAAATATCAAAAAATATGCGAGAATTATCAATGCCAACTGCCTTACAGCGCCAGCTTTTTCCATGGAACTGCAGTCTCTTTTTGATGGCAATAAGGTTTTTGGCCGTTTCAAAACCTGCTTTCTGCGGATAGCGGATATTACTAATAGCCCTATTGGCCCGCGATCTGAATCAATTCTTTGGCTGCCGATTCAATCAACCGCAAACCGCCAGATACTCAAGCCTGCTCAGCTCTGAGGGTGGCTTGCGCTCTATGGTGTGTTTTGCCACACGCGGCGTCCCACCCCCAAAGAGAGACTTGGAAAAAACCAGACGAGTTTTCATTCTTATCGTCCTGATTTCCAGATAGCTCATATCTCACCGGGCGTCGCAGTACCTCACCTCATCCACATCCAGCATGAGAGGCGTTCCCGGCTCAAAGTTGGTGATCTTTCGCACCTTTCCGACGCTCACGAGCTGCAGCTGCGCCCTGGCCGCCTGGGACTCCCGCTCCTCGTAAAAGTCCTCATTCGATTGAACTGTGCGATGAGTTATGATCTGCAGGGCTCTCACGCTGGCGATCAGCCCCCCGGTTCCAGGAACTACATCCGGAGCACTGGACTGCGTGAGAAAGATCCTCTCCCCCGGCTGAACTCGCAGAAGCGCAAAGAAGTTGTTAGGGCTTGAAATCTCTACCGTCCTGACTCGGGCAGCGGCAAGCTCATTCATCACATGTCTTGCCAATCCTGTTAGCGCTATGTAGATCATGAGAGATCACCCGTACATGGATAGCTCTTTGGGCACCTGAGCTTGCTGTTCCTCGGCAGAGGTCGCCTTCATCTGTTGGGCTAATTGAGCCATCTGTACCTCTATCTGCTGCGTCTGCTCGGCGAGTTTGGCAGTGCTTATTCCCAGATCGTAGATCTTGTTGAGCGCTTCAATGGTGGCAATGGCCGCTCTTGGATCCGGTTCTGCCGAAGCCGTCTCTCCCAGAAGGCAGATCGCAGGCAGATTCTTTATGCGGCACTCATTCATGATGCTTCCGGTAATGCCGGTAATCGTCCCCAGCTCAAAGACCTCTGCTTTATCCTTGATCTTATCGAGCAGATCCTGCCGGCTCACCGCACCAAAGACCCGGTGCTCGTCGCCCATCACCGTAATGCCTGCAAGACAGATCATCTCCCGGGCTCCGAGCGACTGGGCAAAGGATACGATCTCCTTTCCAATCTCATAAGAGGCCAGGGGGTGCACAGGAATATCGGCGGTGAGGATAACCAGGCCCTTGGCTTCATCTTCATAAATGCGAACCGGCATGTTAACAACGCCACCCAGGAGAACGGCCAGCGGAGGGAAGTACCTGGAGTTCATGGCTCCGAGATAGGTCATCTTCAGTTCGTTGACTATGTACTGGCTGGCGATGTTGCCTACCAGGCCAATTCCCGGAAATCCCTCTATCAAGATGGGGTTCTTGACGGCAGGTTCTTTCTCGAGGATAACCTGGACGATTTCCTTATCCATAAAAAAAACTTAGCCACTTATCAGAGATAAGAGCATCGCTTCAATGAATATAGGCTGGTAGGTCGGCAAGCTTTTTAAGCATGCATGCAATCCCGCTTAGGAAAAGCATAGCTGCATTCGATAATATGCAAATCTAGTGGTCAAAATGGCAAAGCAATATCGAGAGATTATTGATAGGGCATTGGCCGAGGGCCGCACCTACCTGATGGAGCATGAGAGCAAATCCGTTTTGGAAAGCCTAAAGATCGCCACCACTGGGGCAGGAGTGGCCACATCGGAAGACGAAGCTGTGGAGATCTTTCAGTCCCTGGCATCACCGGTGGCCATGAAGGTTCTCTCACCGGATGTAGTCCATAAAACCGATGCAGGCGGAGTCAAGCTGGACCTGAGGGACGCTGGCGAGGTAAGAAAAGCCTATCGGGAGATCATTGCCGCATTTCCGGGCAAAAAGGTCGTAGGCGTCTCGGTGCAGAAGATGGCGCGGCCTGGCGTGGAGGCTATCGTAGGCGTGGCCAACGATGAGACCTTCGGACCGGTGCTGATGTTCGGTCTGGGCGGAATATTCGTGGAGATCCTGAAGGATGTCTCCTTCCGCTCTATCCCTATCTCTGCCTCTGATGCCCAGGATATGATTGAAGAGATCAAAGGCTATGCTCTGCTCCGCGGCTATCGAGGCATCTCCTCTGATATCAAGGCCCTGGAAAAGCTGCTCATGACCATATCCGAATTCGTTGTAGCCAATCCTGAGATATCGGAGATGGATCTCAATCCAGTATTTCTCTATCCGGACGGCTATCTGGTGGTTGACGCCCGGATAATCCTGGGCGAGCCGCGTCCCGCGCCCGCACCGCAGGCAGCTATGAAACAGGACCTGCACGATCTGTTTTATCCAAGGAGCATCGCAGTCATCGGAGCCTCAGGCACCCCAGGAAAGCTGGGCTGGAATGTCTTTACCAATCTTGTCAGCCACAATTTCAAGGGCAAGCTCTATCCCATCAACCCCAAAGCAGATGCGATTTGCGGCTGCAAAGCCTATCCCTGCATCAGCTCTGTTCCGGAACCGGTGGACGTGGCAATTATCCTCGTCTCCGCAGGCATAACCCCGGATGTAGTTGAGGAGTGCTGCAAGTGCGGCGTTCGCTACATCGTTGTCGAGTCCGCGGGCTTCGCCGAATTGGGAGAGGACGGCAAGAAGATCGAACTGCTGATGAAGGATATTGCCGACAGATATGGCGTCCGGCTTCTTGGCCCCAACTGCTCCGGCATCATCAACACTCACTGCAGCATGGTCCAGTCCATCGGCATTGTCGACGCCCTCTCGATGGGCAATATCGGCCTGGTCTCCCAGGCGGGCGTCTGCGCCGCCGGCATGCTCTGGGGTCTACGCCATATAATGGATTTCGGCATCATCGCCACCATCGGCAACAAGCTGGACATCAACGAGACCGACATTTTAGAGGCGGTGAGCAGGGACGAGAACATCAATGTTATCTGCATGTACCTTGAGTCTGTGAAAGGAGGGCGACGTTTCATCGATGTGGCCCGGCGCATCACTAAAGATAAGCCCGTAGTGGTTCTCAAGTCCGGCAGAACCGCAGCCGGAAAGAAGGCGGTGGCTTCCCACACTGCGTCTCTTGCTGGCAACGACCAGATCTTCAGCGCTGTCTTCCGCCAGTCTGCAATCATACGAGCCCGGGATTATGAGCACATGTTCAACCTGGCCCGCGCCATCTCCAAGCAGCCTCTGCCCACAAGAGAAGGAGTATTCATTATAACCTACGCCGGCTCGCTTGGTGTCATCGCCGCCGATGCCATCACCGACAACGGCATGCGTCTCTCTGTGCTGGAGCCGCACCTGCTGGAGAGGCTCAAGGATCTGCTGCCCGACTATGTCTGCGGCACCAATCCGGTGGATTACACATTCAGCCAGGACGCTGAGACCGTAAAGAGTACCATTGAGATCGGTGTGGACAGCGATGATGTGGGAAGCTTCATCGTGGTATTGCAGGCTGAGATCTTGGGCAGCTATGTGGATGCTCTCGGGAAGATCGATTACAAAGGCAAACCCATCATCGCCTGTGTGGCTGGAAAGGAGTTCGCTCAGACCGATGTCATCAAGCTGGAAAAGGCCGGAATTCCCGTCTTCGGCACTCCTGAGCAGGTTGCAGACGCTCTGGGCATCATGTATCGCCACCACAAGAGGGTGAGCAGAGAGCGGTCACTGTAGGATTGCAGGGCGAGCCGGCTCATTCCGTCTGCCGGAAAGGACCGACAACTAGCGGAATTCTGCTCCCGGGAAAATCCGGCGAGCCCTCCCTTCTCAGGAAACAGGCATAATCTCCTGGATCGGGAATCTCCTGGATCGAGAGCGGCTTAATGTATCCGGGTCTGCTTAAGGCACCTCGTAATTGGATGCACAGCTGCACAGGCTGGCATACTTTTCCATCTCATTATAATATGCCTCCGACTCAGCAGAGCATTCTGTAATATTGCCGGTGATATTGAAACATGGTGACGGACTCCATGAGCCCCAATATCCAAAGGTAGGAGTTGTGTTGAAGAGGCGGGTCACATTGATCTTGTTTTTGGCGATGCTGCTGTCAATGCCTCCCGGACAGCAGGGGAGTGGCTCATAGAATGCCTCGAAGGTGGTGGAGTTCTTGGCCTCAACTATGCTCTCCTTAGAGGTTGCCCTCACGCTCACCGTATTGGTATAGATGGCGCGGCTGCCATCCACCTTGGCCCTCATCTTTATGGTCAGCTTCCTGCCTATATCAAGAGAGGGAATCGTCCAGTTGACCATGCTGCCGTTTGTCTTCGCTCTGATGCTGGAGTTGATGTAGCTGCATCCTTCCGGAAGATAATCGGTTATGTTCAGTGGTTTGAGCAGCTTATTGCCGTCGTTGCTGACGTTGATCAAGAAGAGGACTGTCTCCTCATCCAGCATAGAAGCCGTCTTGCTGATGTTCACATGGGGGTATAGGTGCCGGGGCATATCGTGAATGGCAATTGCCGTATCTATCTGGAAGCTGCCGGTGAAGGTCTGATCCAGATCGATTCTGGGACCGTTTTTAGTATCTATATCGAGTGTTCCATTGAACTTGCCGAGAATTGACAGTGAAGACTCCATCATCATGGCGTCCATATCAACCGATGAAGCATAACGGATATCCTTGCCAATTTGCGCCCCAGTCTTCTCGTCCTGTGTCCGCAGCCCTTCATTCCATAAATTCGCATAACTGAGGTTTTGTGATCCCGCCCGGAGGCTGAGCGGCGCATGTTGCATCTTTATGTATTTGTCAATTGATCCAAGCTCCATTCTCTCCTGGGATGAGTAGTAACCGCTGCCCGATTCATAGGATCTCTGTCGTCCTCTCACCCATTTATCTGAGGAGACGAATCCTTTGCCTACTGCTGATTTAGTAAATTTGACGCTTTCGCCGTATGAATCCACTGCCTCCTTTAACCGGAAGGTGCCATGGTAGTTTTCATCTATCTTCTGGATGACCTTTTCCTCTTCAGGGACACCTTTCTTATAGCCTATCTGAGCGACTGCCGACCGGAAATCCGCATCAGAACTGTAAACGGTCTGGTTCATATCTGCTGCAAAAGTGCTGTTTTGATTCAGAGTATCAGTGTACAGATATTTTTCCTCTAGGCTGTCGCTCATTATCCTGTTTTCAACATTAGTCCTGTCCGACCACAATGAATCGTAATCGACTCTCCTCTTCCCGGGCAGGAGAAATGAAGTCTTCCTATAGTTGGCAAACAGACTCTTCTCCAGGCTGATGCTCCGATTTTCCTGGTGCAGGATACTCTTTGTCTCTTCGCTGTAGTAACCGCTTCCATGCTCCTGGCTGGAGATGCTCGTTCCCGGAGATCCGAGAACCGTCACGGATGAATTGGCTCTAACTTTGAATGGATATACTCCATAGTACCCGGATATCATCGCTAGATTTGTAAGACCTTCCTTCTTATCTTCGGTGGAAAATCCTTTTCGAACATTAGCATATCCATTGCCCTGCACCAGAGATGTCTCATAATAGTTCGCCTTTGCTTTCTTTGGAACCTGGACGACTATTTGGATAGATCTCGACTCATTTTCGCCCAGCGTTCCCACTCTCCAGGTCAGATTATTGCCGCTTATGGTGGTGGGAGCTGGATAAACGCTGATCAGCGTCACCTTAGGAAGAAGATCGGTGACATTGACAAAATAAGCGGACGCTTTTCCATAATTTCCATAATAAATAGTATAAGTTATATTATCTTCCCTGTTATAGGTGCTCTTATCAGCCTTCTTTCGAATCCAGAGAGAATGAACCACATCCGTCTTCAGGGTTGAATTCTTCCTTTCAAACTGGCTGGAGTTTATTCTGTATGTATTGACGATTTGAGAGACATTTTCTGGGATATTTGAATTCGCTTTTGCCTTTATGGTTATTGTACCCTCTTCTCCCGAATTCAAGTACTCGCGATACCACCAGAGGTAGTTTCCGGATCCGCCGCTGATTAGGGGAGGATTGGCCGCAACATCGACCAGGTCAACATATGGGTCCAGCCAATCATGAATCATCACATCGGTCTGGTTTGCCAATCCCTCATTTCGATAGGTTATAGTATAGGTCAGCTCTCTGCCCGGTGGAACGAAATCCGACGAGGCGATTTTGGTGATATTCAGCTTGCCGCTTAATAATGCCGTCACCAGTTCTTTCGTCTTTCCGGCAAACTGGTAAGAACTTATTCTGTATCTATTGACAATCTTTGAGACATTCGTAGCTATTGCATTCTTTGCCACTACATTTATGGTTATTATGCCCCCTTCGCCCGGATTCAGATCACCAAGTCGCCATATGAGATCTCTCTGTTCGCTTGCGTTTGCCAGATAAACATATGGGTCCAGCCAATCATGAATCGTCACATTATTCTGCTTTATAGAACCATTGTTTCTGTAAATCATGGTGTAAGTCAGGTTCTTGCCAGGCAGCGCAAAATCAGGGGAGGCAATCTTGGTGATATTCAAATCAGCGCTTGCCACGGTGGTGTTGATGATACTGATTGCGGAAGCGTTTTCCCGGGCGGTCAGAACTACCTTATTGGTGATTTCTGTTCCAGCAGCTACCGTGGATTTTGCTCTGACCTGGACCCGTATATTCCCGGATTCACCTATCTTGAGCGCTTCCAGGCTCCACCGATCTGTGCTGCCTGTGTCAGGCGGTGGATCCGACCTCACGAAGGTGAGGTTGCTGTCGTACGTCTCCTTGATCACAATATCATGTGCATCTGAACCGCCTGTGTTCTTGTAGAGAATGGTATAATTCAGGAGACTGCCTGCAATTGTCGATTCTGATTGGGCGGTCTTTGATATAAGCAAATCGGGCAGAGGCCGGATGACCTCCAGTGCAAATGAGTCCCAGTCTGAAATCTCATTTCCTTCCCCATACTTGGCAGTAACCGTGGCCTTATTCTTGAGGGAGTATTTCTCTGCATAGAGCTGATATCCCGGGGTCTTCCTGTACTCCTTGCTCAGGACGTTTCCCCTGCCGTCCACAATCAATATCAGTGTATCTCCTGATTTATAATCTGTTACTGTAATTGTATTATATCCTACGGACGGCATGTCGTACTCTATTTTCAGGTACTCATTGGTCCCTGGTGGTGGATAGTAGAGTTCTATAAAGAGCATCTTGCTATATTTTGTAAAATATGCTGTTAGCACAGCGCCGGCTGTGGGATCCTGGTAGATGGTCTTATTCAAATATCCCTGAGGATCGACAATTCTGCTAAAGGACTCGCCGGTAACTTCGTTGCTATAATTATAATATGTGTAATTTAGTCCTCTTTGCATCTGCTTTGTTGTAACCAGCCTGGCAGCTTGCATGTCGAATTGCCTTTCGGATAGACGCAAGTTATCCATTACGATCTCCATGCGAGCTTTTATCTCCATAAGCCTCTGTATGACCCTCGATAGCTGTGCAGAGTCTCTATCACTCTGCATGATGTGAAGCGTTGGGTAATCGGCCGGGTCCATGATCTTATAATCGCATTCATACCGCCAGGATTCTTCGGGATCAAGCAGCTGATTTCCATCATCTCCGGACATGTAAACCGGCTGGCAGTTCGGTCCCCAGCTCTGCAGATCGGTGAGATTCAGATCCCTGAGGGGTAGGGTTCCCGGATTGGTTACATTATAGGTGTATATCACCCGGTCTCCTATCTTGACCGGTTCTGTAAACAGACAATTTTTTTTCAGGCTGATTTGGGCAAAGTAACTGGGAACTACATGAATGCTATACAATTTTTCATAGAATTTGCAGCAACCATAGGAGTTGGTCAGATTTAGCGATATGATAACATCCCGGGGAGAGTCGACAACTGGTGCCGTCCAGCGCATGGATCTTCCTGCAAAGCTCATCGGGCTTCCGTCGGACGCTATCCATTCGATGGTAGCATCCTCTTGAGAGATGTTCTGGGCAGAAAAGATGCAGACGGTCCCTGACCGCACCTCTCTTTCGTTAGTGGCTTGGCCGAAGGCAGAGCCCAAGAATGATAGAATTAGAGCATACGCTATGATTGCCGATATTGTCCTTCGCTTCAATAGCTGCATTAAAATACCGGATGAACAAGAAGGCCGGTCCAATCGGTCTCACACAACCCAGCCAATTACAGCTAACGGCTCAGGTGTAACAGTTATGGTCATATTGCATGTCGCCCACGGCTTTTTGCCGTTAGTTGAGCTATTATTATCAACATAAACCATCAAATCATGCAGCCCAGCTCCATAATTCTTCCAATGGATATCTATGCTCTCATTTTCATAGATCTCTCTGCCATCCAGATACCATCGAACCATTCCATGAATCGGGCTCTTCGGGCTGACCGAGTAGGTCTCGGTCTTGCTCAAACAGGCGTGATTCTGTCCGATGATAGCGCAGGTACAGAGATCGATGGTGAGAGACCGGCTGACTGAAGCCGTCTTTCCGGATTCATCTCTCACGAGCAATTTCACCAGATAGTCTCCAGGCTGGCTATAGGTATGATCAGGGTTGTTCTCGGTGCTGAAAGCTTCATCTCCGAAATCCCAATTGCAGGTATACGGCCCAATTCCACCGGTTGTCCTGTCCACGAAATTGACGAGACCGGAGCAATCCTGTGAGTTCACCTCATAGGAGGCGAGGAGGGGCGACTCTGCCAGCAGCTCTGCTTCCCGGCCCCCATAGCACTTTGTGTTTCGATTGCTGCACTTGCGATTTGCCTGGCTGCAACTTGTGCCTTTGGCCGTCTCCCAGCTCAGCACAAGCCTCTTTAGGATTACCTCTTCTCCCGCCTTCCATTCAAGACTGCAGAGAGGATGGCTTACTCTTGACTTGGCCTCAATTTCATCAAGGACGCAAAGGCCATCGTCATAGAAGGATTGGCTTAAAGTGCCCCCCTGGTACAGGTCGGCGAGCAGAATAGCGGCATATCGAGGAGCATTGGCATTATTGCGAAATGCAGCCCAGAGATAGCAGGACCGCGCCTCACCTGCAACCGGGGAAGAGATCACTTCTCCGCTATCATCGCCCAGCCATAACCTTTCTACAATTACGTCATTGGCCTGGCACTGGAATTTGCAGTCCGGCCAGTCTGCGGATAGAGCGGGCTGAGCTATCAGAGCGAAAAGGATGAGGCCAAAAGCTCCAGTCCAATTTTTAGTCATAATCCACCTATGCGAGACGATTTATCATTTTCCCTTTTTTTGCTTATATCTGAGCCATGATCGTATTTATTACTATGCGGTTGCATATGTTCAATAAGATAGGTTTTTCATGGTTAAGCTAGAAAACAAGTCTTTTGTAAAAGAAAATAATAAAAAAGTTTGCACATGAAAATGGTTGCACCTGGCAGAGATGCCGCCAGGCGCATTCAGGCAGATTTTCAGCTTTATGGCCTTATCCCTACTCGGTTACCTCCTCAGTCATGGATATGTCTGCGTTCGGTTCGGGAATGACCTTGACCGCCATGCTGCATTCTGCGCTCGACCAGAGCTTTTCTTTGTAATTCCTGCCGACCTTCAGAATGAGCTTATGCTCTCCCATCTCGAAATTGCTTCCGGAGAGGGTGATGCTCTTCTCTTTGCCCACAGATTTTTCGTCCATGAACCATTCGTATTTGTGCTCAAACTTTGAGTCCTCTTTCGCAGTGTAGGTGTAGGTCTCTTCCTTATTCCGGCAGAGTGCTTCCGGTCCATCCAGGCTGCAAGAAGCCTGCGAGCATCCCGGCGAGTTCTTGTTTGCTTCTACAGTACTGCCGTCCAGATGCCAGACCAGTGAATTGCCCTTGAAATCTACTGCAAAGACTGCAGTCTGGGTTCCCGGCTCAAAGGTGGTGGGCTGTCCCTGGTCGTCTGGGGATGGCGTGAACAGGTTATTCTCTCCCACCGGGAGGCTGACGGCAACGCTATTGGTGTTGCTGTATCCGAAGAAGGCGGTGTAAGTTCCTTCCACATTGGCAGCCTGCTCACTCTGCTTATCGGAAGTGCTCACTCCAGTGTAAGACACGCATTCCAGGGTTGGCTTGATCGCATCTCTGTAGACGCCTGCCGTAACAGTGGCGACGTTTGAGGATATCTGCTGGCCCACAGAGGTTCCCGTAGATGTGGCCGTATTGACGATGGTTGACTTGAGCTCCTCGCCCATATCGTCCTGGACGACCTTATGGGTAGAGGTGCCGGTAGCCTTCTCTCCCGGTGCCAGAGTGGTCCTGTCCAGTGTGACCTGGCCAAGCTTATCATCCGTGACAACAATACCGCTAACCGTTGTAGTACCCGTGTTGGACACAACATAGGTATAGACGATATCATCGCCGATCTTTGCACCGCCTCCAGCAATCCAAAGCGGGGATGTTGAAGTTGCTGTCTTATCCAGGCTGATGGATGAGGTATAGGTCAGGGTGACCGTTGCTGTTGCTGTGGCGCTGGCCGGATTGTTCTGGCTGTCAGTGCCTGTCACTGTTACCGTATTGGTCAAAGGTCCGGGCAGATCCGCCTCGACCACGAGGTGAGTTGCCGTGACGGTGGCAGTTGCGCCTGGGGCCAGGATATTCGACTCCAGAGCGATGACGCCGAGCTTGTCATCATTCATGGTAAGACCATTTATGGTGACAGATCCGGTGTTGCTGATTGTGTAGCTATAGGTAATGGTAGATCCTACAGCTGCGCTATCCGACGATGCCGCCTTGGCTACTTCCAGTTTGGTGGTGTAAGTCAGGGCGACAGTCGCCGTTGCCGTGTTAGTCACCGGCTGGTTCTGGCTGTCTGTGGCCGTTACCGTTACTATGTTGGTAAGCGGTCCGGGCAGATCGCTTTCGACTACGGTGTAGGTGGCAGTGGCCGTCGTGGTTGCTCCTGAGGCGAGAGTGGTCTGTGCCGGTGTTACGGTGCCGATCTTGTCATCGCTCAGTGCGAGGCCGTTGAGGGTCACATTGCCCGTGTTCACAATGGTGTAGGTGTATGTCACCTGCTCTCCGACGGCAGCCGTTGTGCTGGATGGCACCTTGGTCACGCTCACGCTGGCTACATAGCTCAGGGTAACCGTTGCCGTTGCCGTATTGGTGACCGGCTGGTTCTGGCTGTCTGTGGCCGTTACCGTTACGATGTTGGTGAGCGGTCCTGGCAGATCGGTTTCGAGCACGGTGTAGGTGGCGGTGGCCGTCGTGGTCTCTCCTGAGGCGAGAGTGGTCTTGGCCGGCGTTATGGCGCCGATCTTGTCATCGCTCATGGCGAGGCCGCTGAGGGTCACGTCACCAGTGTTTACGATGGTGTAGGTGTAGGTTAACCTGTCACCCACTCTGGCCTCTGTGCTGGACGGTACCTTGTCGACGCTCATGCTGGCCGTGTAGGTCAGAGCAACCGAAGCTGTAGCTGTTGCTGTAAGCGGCGTTCTCAGGCCATCGGTGGCAGTAGCGGTTACGGTGTTGGTGATAGGTCCGGGCAGGTCGCTTTCGAGGACGGTGTAAGTGACAGCGCCGGTTGCGCTCTCGCCGGGTGCCAGCGAGTTCCTGTCTATGGCTACCTTGCCCAGCTTATCGTCGTTCAGAGCCAGTCCACTGATGCTGATGCTTCCCGTGTTTTCGACGGTGTAGGTGTATGTCACCTGCTCTCCGACAGCAGCAGTTGTGCTGGAAGGCACCTTGGTCACGCTTATGCTGGACGTGTAGGTCAGAGCGACCGCAGCCGTGGCCTTAGCTGTAACCGGCTTATTCTGACTGTCTGTGGCTTTGGCTGTAGCCGTGTTGGTCAGAGGTCCGGGCAGGTCTGCCTCGACTATGGTGTGCGTCGCCGTTCCTGTGGCCGTCTCTCCAGGTGCCAGCGAGGCGGCGTTCAGGGTGATATCTCCGAGCTTGTCATCCGTCAGGGTGAGGGCATTTACTGTAACGTTTCCAGTGTTCTCGATAGAGTACTGGTAGGTTACCGTCTCACCGATTGCAGCCGTGGTTGCGGACGGTGTTTTGGTCACCTGCAGGGCAGCGGTATAGGTAAGCTTAACCGTTGCCGTTGTCGTGGCGCTGGCTGGATTGTTCTGGCTGTCAGTGCCTGTCACAGTCACTGTATTGGTCAGAGGTCCGGGCAGATCGCCTTCAATGACCAGGTAATTAGCCGTTCCCGTGGCAGTTGCGCCCGGTGCGAGAGTGTCTGCGTCCAAGGTGATGGCGCCGAGCTTGTCATCATTCATGGAGAGACCATTAATGGTGACAGTTCCGGTGTTTCTGACCGTGTAGCTATAGGTAATGGTAGCTCCTACTGCTGCGCTGTCCGTTGATGCCGCCTTGGCTACTTCCAGTTTGGTGGTGTAAGTCAGGGCGACAGTCGCCGTTGCCGTGTTAGTCACCGGC
>MVRL01000135.1 GCA_002067705.1 Methanosaeta sp. PtaU1.Bin112 | reverse complement strand
TGCGGGGAAAGGGATTCGAACCCTTGAACTCCTGCGAGAATAGATCTTGAGTCTATCACCGTTGGCCTGGCTTGGTTATCCCCGCACTGGATAGCGATTTTCTTGTTACTCCTGAATCGCTATTTTCTGAAAAGCTTGCTTAATCTATAAAAAGGTTCCCGCTCATGCATCCACATGGCTCACACAGATCCAGTGGTAATAACCATGAATGCCGGTGCCCGTAACCTCGTCAAACTCTTCCAGCTCCTGGCCGCAGATCTGGCATATCTCGCCATCAGGCACATCGATCTCTGCATCATTGCATAATACTATTACCATTTGCCCTCAAACTCCTGGAAGGTGCGAAGTGCCGAAGCCAGCACCTTTGTCTGGCCGATGAGAGCAGCGATGAACACGGCATCCAGGATCTGGTCCTCGCTCGCCCCAGCCTGGGCGGCTGCGGCCATATGCACCTTCAGGCACTTGTCCGCTCCGGATGCAGCGGCTGCGGCTACGGCGAGAAGCTCTGCCACCTTCGGCTCCAGGCTCTGGGGCCGCAGGGCATAAAAGTCCTTGAGCGCGGAGAAGATCATGAACTCAGGCCGGCGGGCCATGACCCTCAGGATGAAGGGCACAGTGCCCAGCATCTTTTCGGCGTCGTCGTAGATATCCTCCTGAATGGAGTCGGCCTCTTCGAGGAGGGCTTTGATCAGCTCCTTGTTTTCGGGTTTCATTGCTTCTGCGGTAGGGCTCCCCATTCTTGCAGCTTTCGCCTTGTCTTCTCGGTTCGTGGATCTTCGATCTCCTCGCGGATCCTGAGGGAGGCCCTGGCGCATTCAATTGCCTGCACTCTTTCGCCGAGTTGATCTAGTGCTTGGCTCAAATTCCACTGTGAGGTTCCTTCGCTTCTTCTGTCGCCGATCTCTTGCGTTATTCTCAGCTGCTGCTCGTAATAATCTACAGCCTTGCGGGTATTGCCTAGATAAGCATAGGCTATGCCAAGATCGCCCAGACGGTCTCCTTCACTCTTTCTATCCCCTATCTCGCGAGCTATCGCTAGAGCCTGATCAAGGAATTCAATGGCCTTGCGGGCGTCGCCCAGATTGATGTAAGCAAGTCCCAGATTGCCTAAGTTAGCACTTTCGGCCCTTCTGTTGTCGATCGAACGAGCTATGGACAGAGCCTGCTCAAAATACTCGATAGCTCTTGCAATCTCGCCAGTCCAGGCGTAGGCCGAGCCAAGGTTGCCCAACCAGATTCCTCCATTCCTAAAGTCTCCAATTTCACGGGCAATAGCCAGAGCTTGTTCATAATGTTCGATGGCCTTTCGAGTATCACCTAAAAATTGATATGAATTCCCTAGATTGCCCAGCGCGTTTTCTTCACCGTTTTTATCCCCAACTTCGCGAGCTATAGCCAGAGCCTGTCTATTATATTCAATGGCTTTGTGTTGCTCGCTCAATAAAGAACAGATGGTGGCCAGCTCAATAAGAATCCTTACATTATCGTGTTTATTCTTTATCTTTTCAAGCAGGCACTCGTTAATCCTCTTGCGACTCAGCAGCTCCTCTTTATTCTGATAGCTGAAGCTCATAGGCATGGACAGCGCCTCAGCTGCTTGATAGGCCTGCCCGTAATCCTCGCCTTTCAGTATGTGATATCCACCTCTGTACCTCCAGAAGTCCGGAGCCTTCCAGATCACATCGTCCAGCTCTGCGGGAGTCAAGAAGACCAGGCTTGGCACACCCGTATCGTAAAAAAGCTCGCGAAAGTTGTTTAGAGCATCCAAGATATCGGTACTAAGCGTCTCGGGAAGAGTCCAGATGAGAATCTCCTCTGCATTCGGCTTGACACTTCTGAGCTCCGAGATAAGCTCGTCACCCTTCTCAACAGCCTTAACTCTGCAGGGAAATCGCGTCTTAACGGCCTCGATCACTTTCTTTCGATAGGCAGGTGAGGCGACAATGCATAAAACCAGATTTCCTCTTCCCTGAGATATATCCAGCTCAGTGAGCAGGAGATCTATCTCATCCAGATCCTCTAGGGAGATTGACTCCATTTCTCCACCAGAGGACGCAACAAGGGATCTATCTCGCACCATCTTCCCTCTTCGTCCTCATACTCGACAGCAGTCAGGCTGAATAGAAGCTCGCGGGTTAGGACCGAATCCGGCCCCTCTTCTCTGGCCTCTTTGCATTTGTTGATCTCTAGCAGCTTCTTTTTATGGGCCTCGGTAAGGGTTCGGTCAAATGTCATCCTCAGCTTCTCCAGAGCTGCAGCAACGTCGTTTTTAGATATGCTCTTTTGCCCCATACGAAAGGCGTTAAGCGATGCTTCTTTCATGATCTCCACCAGCTCGGAAAGCTTGCCGGTAGACTCGATTGCATACATGAGAACCTCCTGATTGAGAAGGTCCGGCTCTATCCTGTGGAAAAAAAGTGGCCGGGCCGCTGCACTTAGAAATCCTCAAACTCTTGATTCTCCTTTAGCGGCTCAACATAGAAATTGTTGTAAGCCTCTTTCAGATTTTTGGCCCTGGGCATGACATCAACCGAAACTCAGTTAGAACTCTGATATGATAATCATTTTGATGCCGTCATCGTTTGTCAAATGCTCGTGTTAATATTATAATCTAACAAAAAAAGATGCGAATATTTCCTTATCCGATTATTACTCCTCCAGCGTTATCGCCCTGATCTCTATCTGAAGCTGTGGCTCCTCCGAGTCCAGCACCAGCTCCAGCCGGTCCAGCGACTTGCTGGGATCGGTGTCCACCTTGGCATAGAAATAGTGCCCCTCATACCCATAGGCGGAGCTGGTTGTGCTCGGCCAGGAGTAGGCGGGCGCGACCTTGCTGTGCCTGAGCTGCGACTGGGTTTCAGGTCGGTCGTAGGCCCATTCGGCAATGTTCACTCCCATTACCAGATCTGTTGTCTCAACGGTTCCATCCTCATACCAGACATTGATATGTCCCACTACTGTATTATCCGATAGCCCGGTGCTCCATCCGGCAAACTCCAGAACATGCACTGCCCTGGCGCTCTTTCCTTGCAGACTGATGGAGTCAGCGGCTTGCCCGGCATTGGCCTTCAGCGCCACCCCTTCCACCTGAAAATCGATGCCGTTGTAGGTATGGGCGGTTCCAGATCCCAATGCAGTTGATTGACCGGAGGTCTTTTCGCCTCTCCAGGATGCCATCCATTCCTGTGCAGTGTCCCAGTCCACCTTTTCAGTAAACTGAGGGAACATGAGCGTGCCAGCAGCCTGCTTTGATATCGCACATTCTGTGCTGCCTCCGTTGCAGTAGACATTCCAGTCTTTTGGCTTATGTTTTTCCTTCCAGGATTCAATCCACTTTTGAGCCTGATCCCATGTCACCTTTCCTGTAAACTGGGGGAACATCAAAATTCCGGTTGCCTCTTTGGAGATGGCGCATTCTGAGCTGTCTCCATTGCAGTAGACGTTCCAAACGGCAGGCTGGATCGGATAGCCGTTGGCCAGCAGCCAGTTCTGGGTCATGCTCCAATTCACTTTGCCGGGAAAGACGTTAAACATTAGGTCTCCACTTGCCTGTTCAGCTGCCGCACAGCGCGATCCATCTCCACTGCAGTAGACGTTCCAAACATTCAGATCCTCAGTGCTCTGTGCCTGGGCTGGCGAGAGCATTGCCGCTATCCCTAATGCTATTGCCAATATTGATTTGATCTTCATATCGATCCTCTCCTATGTATCTCGACACTCATGAATTTCGAAAATACTATGCTCCAACCACATTGATCTGGAACCTCTTTTTATCCCCGACAAGCATCGATCCAGATACCGTTGCTAAAACCGCATCGATGGCCCATACTCCTGCTTTCCTCGGTTTGATAGTCATTCGGAAGGCCACCTCGCCGCTGCCAGAGAGGGGCCGGCTCACTCCTGATGCTATGACTCCCGATTGGTCGCGCAGCGTGGCTTCTATCTTGGTTCCGTCTGCCAGGTTTGAATAGGTGGCATGGACCCTGACCAGGCTCTCCTCGCCCACGGCAATAGTATCCGGCGGGACGACATATTCGATGCTGCTGATCTTTGCCTCCGGCTTATTCTCAGGATTCTCTACAAGCAGGGTGAAGGCTTTGCTGGAACGGAGCTTATCGCCTTTCCATATCTCCACCTTGAGGTGCCATTCGTTTATGTACTCAGGCCATCCCGAAGGAATGGAATAGCTGGCCGGCACCATGATCTCAGCGGGCGGGAAGAGATATGTGCCGCTTCCGGATAGCGTCACCTCGCCGCCGCTTTGAAAGCGGGGTGGAAAATCGGCATAGGCGAGGTGCAGGCTCAACGTCGATTCCTCCAGATTGGAATATGTGATGCCGACGACAATGGGCACCCGTTCGCCCACAGTCAGAGTCTCAGGCGATCCTGGATATTGCAGGTTACTGATCTTCACCTCTCCGCCCAGAGCGGGTCCAATGGAGATCAAGAACAGCGAGCAAATAATCGCGGAAAGGTATTTATCTTTCATATCTATGTCATCCCTCTCTTCTCAACTCAGAAATATATCAATTATTAAACGTTATAAATATATCAGATCACCTAACCATCAGCCCATCCATATTCTTAGCGCTTCAGATATCCCCTATCTCAGCAGACCATTTTCTCGAAGCAGTCCTTGCAGAGAACCTTTCCACCAGTCGTCCTGCCCAGGATCTCCATGAAGCCTTCGCCGCACTCCTGGCATTTGATGGACGGATAGATCTTCGCCTTCTCAGGTGCCGGAATATCGACTTCTCTGACCGAGAGAAGGTCTTCGTCCTTGCCACTTAAGATATCCTCGATAACCCTGCCTCGCAGGCTCGCCAGCTCCTTTCTCTCTTCCTCAGAGAGTTTTCCCGCTGCAGCTTTCTGGCGCAGCCCGTCCATGCCCCGGAATATTTCGCCCTTGAAGTAGATGCGCAGAGCGCGACTCTGATCGCGAGAGTAGAAGGTAAAGACCTGCTTTCCATTATCGACAAAGATCAGATTGCCCTTGCCGGCTGTGCAGCCCAGGAGCCACTGGACCGCATCCACACTACAGGATTTGTTCTCAGCTATGCAGACCAGCTCCTCATCCTGGGAGCGGGGGTAGTGCTCTTTGGCGTACTTGGCCACCCGGTAACCTATAGCAAGGCCTGGGCAGATATGGCCATGAAACTTTGCTGCCTCTTTGAAATCCTCATCCATAACTTTCACCTGAATCGGATTCTGCTTTGAATTGAATCCTGATGATTGATGATAATCGTACGAAATAATACGGGATTGAATAAGTAGGTAATGACCCTATCCACCGCACTCTCCGCCGGACTCATAGGCCTCACGGAGCTGATCCGCCACGCTCTCGCCCAGCTTCTGCCCGGCGATGACGAAGAAGGCCTCTGCGAAGTCCGGACGCAGGCAGCCGGTGTTCTCGGTGCCATCCAAAACCAGATCGGCCAGATAGCGAATATCCTCTAAGGGCAGATTTTTCAAACGCTGCTCGAACTCCTGCACACTGCGAGAATGGTGATTGGCCACTGGCGGCAGAATGTTCATGTACTCAATCTCAATTCCCTTTTTAAGCAGCACTTCCATCTCAGGGACCAGCTTGATTAAAATCTGCAAGTCTCTTTCGTTCAGGTCTCGGGCCATATCGCCAGAAAACGCTCTGCGACAATAAAGAATTAACCACATAAAGCGATGGCAGCAGTAATAATATTTTAATCTTAAAATTGTTTAAATGACTATGATTATCATCCATAGTAATCGTTAGATGAAAAATTTTAAATATAACTTGCTAAAATTATTATCTTTAATTGGAGTGGGGTTTACATGGCTGTGGTTTTAAACTGGTATGGGGACGCAATTGTCAGAGATACGGTTATGTGGGATAAAAGAGCAGTTCTAGGCAACTCTGGCCTCTATATCCCCACCGACATTCGCGCCTGGCTCTCATCCACGAATAGCGAGGTCATCCTCAAAGCTCTCCAGGATATCGGCCTTCCCTCGGTTCGCGAGGCTGGAACCTTTGATCTGCGTGCCTGGAAGATATGGAATTATGTGGCAACCAGCATCCAGTATGTCACCGACAAAAGCACCTTTGGTCTGGACGACTTCTGGCTCTTTCCCGAAGAGACGCTCGTCCTGCGCAAAGGCGATTGCGAGGACTCATCCTTCCTATTGGCCACGCTTCTTCTGGCCAGCGGCATCTCCGAACACTGCGTGCGTGTCGTTTTGGGCTCAGTCTCCACTCCGGACGGGTCTTTCGGCCATGCATGGGTGGTCTACCAGAACGAATCTGGCCGTTGGTGCCTTCTGGAGTCCACATTGGATTCCATCCCTGAAAAACTCACACCGGCGGATACATTTATTGTGCCAGCAAGCGAGTACCGGTATCAACCCCAATTCTGTCTGAACAGCGCTCACGTCTGGTCAATGGGGGCGGCGAACATGCAGATCGACGATTATCTGAAGACAAGGGGCAGAATGCGGAGGAAAGAGAAGGCTTCCGGAAAGAGAGCTTATTGAGACGGATGACTTGGTTATTCAATTTTATCCCAACCTCCCGAAATGCTCAGGCGCATAGGTTAAGCGCCTGGAGAATTTCTCTCTGTTTTTTTGTCATTTCGGTGACTAATATTTTTCCATCCGCAAGGGAAATTTTCCTGAATTTCTCTAATTGCAGAAGAATTTGTTCAACAGAATATTTGTCAAGTATCTCAGCATCTCTCATCTTATTCAGCAGCCGTGTCCTGATAATTAAACTCAGGAAAGCGATGAAAATAAAGCCCCTTGTTGTCTTTTCACTATGAGTATTCAATGGAAGGAAATCAATTTCGCTTTTCAGTGCCTTGAAGCTCTTTTCAATTTCATCGCGTTCGCGATAGAGTGAAAGACACTTCATTTCGTCAAAGTCCCCTGAGCAGAATATGATGTATTTGCCCATCCTGTTCATTCTCTGTGCCACTGCATTTTGTTTAATGGCAACCTCAAAACGATGGTCGACGACATTCCAATCAAAAAAGCTTCCAAATCCTTGTGCTTTCTCTTTATAGACTGCGTAAGGATTACTATTCTTGTTCAAGCGCACCTTAAGCAGTTCTTCGCGAAGATCATACAGTCTGCTTAGGAGGGTCTGCTTCTCGGTTTGTTCTAGCTTAGGGTCATAATATACATAGCCGCGGACTTCGATGGAGTCAATATTATATGTAATTGGCTTGGCGAAAATTGGATCCTTGTTAAACTTATGAAGATATTTTACATCATCAATATCCTTTTGTGCTTCTGTCATCAGTTGTTTCAGATCATTTAACTGCAATTTGGCTGCCATGATAAATGAAATCTTATTGGTCAGCAGCTCACATAGATTGCTCAAACTGAAAAATCCGCGATCCATCACGGCAACATAGTCTTGAATGCCGTGTGCTTTGATCTTTTTCAAGGTTCCGGAAAGTGTACTGACATCAGAAATGCTGCCTGGGAAGATGTCATACATCACTGGTATTCCTTTTTCCTTGTCCAGAATCAAGGATAGATTGATCTGAGGAAGAGTCTCTACATCGCGATTATATCCATATTCAAGAAGGTTGATAAGCTGTGAGTAGCTTGGCAGGCTCGTAATATCGTAAATGAGCGTGTCTTTCGTGCCAGTTCCTTTAATAAGCTGGGCCATGAACCTGTCTGGAATATTGCTTTCGCCCAATCGACCGAGAAGCTCGCTCATTCGCTGGCCCGCAAGATCGATCTTCGTCGATTCCAGTGCAAGAGATGTTCCTTCGTACCATGAATCGACATTCTTCATCGCAGTAGGTCGTATTATTCGATTGAATGCCAAGGCCCGAACCATAGACACATCAGAAGAAGGCAACAAAGCCTCCAAATAGCGATCTAGGTTGAGATCTTCTATAATTGACTGGAGAAGAAATATTGAGCCATAATCAAATGACGACTGGATCGCGGCGGGTTTCTTTTTTGTCTTCTCTTTGATTTCGTCAGGGGCAGCCTGCATCCGAACTGGCTGGCCATCTACATTTCTGCCTAAATATTTTGACTTATGACGGATCTGTTTTTTTCCTTGTCATAGTAGGGAGTTTCTTCGTACCAATATTCGATCCCATTTTTCACTTTGATTCTTCTAGTCGGTTGCATTAAGCGCCTCAGTTATGTTAGGCGAATAATGTATATAAACATTTCGCTAAGAAGGGCGAATTGAGGTTGTTTTTCAAAATGGAGGCCTTAAAATGAGATAGACTAATTAATGCGCTTGATTGATCCGGGAGGTTGGGTTTTATGCTATGCTAATAATTAGTAACAATAACATTTCCAAAATAAATATAATAAATACCACAAGTTATATATCTTATGTTGAAATAATGTTAACAGTTGTCCATGAAGAGATTGAGCCCATTTATCAGAAAAAACGGCTTTTCTTCATAGAATACATGGAGATGATCGGTATGTGCATAAGAAATACAGTCCAAATATTGGGCGTATCTGAAGAAGATAAGCTTGTGACTGAATTAGGGAACTTATACTCGATAGAGACATATTTAGAAGTTCGAACCCTTAAAGAACGATCAACCGAAATCGCATTTCTTCTTATGGACATACAAAATAAAGATGAGATCGCGCCAACTCTTAGGGATGCATTTATGGCTTCGATGGAATCAGATATTCCTGTTATCCTATATAATGCAAAAAAAGAATCTATGGCTAAACTATGTGCTCTAGGAATAGATACAGAATGCTGCATAGTTTTTCCCTATATGAATGAAGCTAAGATTATTGATATATTGGATTCTCGATTGGAGGCAAGAACTAAAGAGTCAAGCAGGACGGCTAGCCAAAAATCAGATGGTTCGATGAATATCAGTCCACCTACTGAAATCAGTGAACGGCCATCTTCAGTTGAACTTTTCTCTGAGTTCTCATCTCAAGAAAAAGCAAGAATTATTGAAGCGAAGATCGAAACAGGTATTACTAAAGATGAATACGAATTATTAGCAAAGAGAAATGCATCATATGGTGATTCCCCAGGAGTTCTGCCTGCCCATCAAAGAAAGACTGTGTATGCCAGGCTCAACCGCAATGACTATCCAATTCATGGATCTGCCCAAAAACTTTCGAATAATCTAACTTTTGAATTAGTTCTTATTGCCTCTTATTCGGATCCGAGGTGCAAATATTTAAGGATCACCACTCTAGGCGCAGGCTTCAATCCATCACAGTATGGCAATATTCTGTGTGATAATACGTACGAACGAGGATGGTTTGCAGGCAATTATGCAATACACATTCAGGCCAAGAGTGACCAGATATTTGTCAAGGGAAGCAGTCCCAAGAATTGTAATAACGTCACGCAATATACAACAGACTCATCTTTCAGTGTAGGCGTTGATATTTCGAGAGATCCTGGATTTAGCTCTCAGTACACGATTTCGGAATCGGAAACACACAACATCTCTGATTTCGACATTATTAATAAATCAGCAGGAAACGTTGGTGATTGGGATTTTCAGCTAGGGATGACAAAGGACAACATATGGAACGTATTCCTAGAACAGTTCATGAGAAAAGCTCAAGTTAAACAGATTCCAGTCTTAGCCAAAGAGAATTTGCAGACCGAATGCGTCATCACTTGGTACAAGGATGATATGGACTTCAGACAGGCGGTTGAATTGGACCTAGGCTGGAGAGCAGATTACTACTATTGCAATGTCACCGGAGATTGGACGGAATATCAAATGCATTGCACACAGTGGTATCTCCATGTCTGGACTACCTATTTGGTAGATTTTGGCCAAGTATCGGCTTAGCATTGAATACTCAATCAAATTAAAGAAGATCAGATTTGGTAAACCCCACATCCCGCAGTAAGGAAATATTAAATTTTCCTTTTTCCTGATAAATCAAAGATTAAAAAAGTTGCATAAATTTATTGAATCTAGAAATTTGTCACTTGATTATATTTCTTGATATTTTGTCTCCTATTCACTCATTTTACTGCCAACAAAACACACAGTCATTGAGGACGGTGCTAATTGTTTTCGCCAATCCAATTTTGACCAGTCTATTTAAGGAAACGCCAATTCGTTTTTAATCCACCCTAAGAAGGAAAGCCTTGCCTCTCCATGTATTTCGAGAGGTGGGCATTAGGGTGAAATTGATGGCAGA
>MVRL01000134.1 GCA_002067705.1 Methanosaeta sp. PtaU1.Bin112 | reverse complement strand
GCTACATCACATATCCGTGATGCAAGTTTTGGCGATGAAGTGGCAAGCCAGAGCCCTTCAGGACCCGGTAGTTCAAAGGCAGGAAGGCTCTTTCCTCCCGGCCACAAAATTCTTTACTTGCCACATTCATGAGGGGGCCAGGAAGATGTAGATGAACCGCGCAGTTGCCGCGGGTTTATGGAGAAAAACAATGTATGCCGATCGGATAAAGAATCTCCCGCCATACCTCTTTGCCGCCATTGACAAAGCAAAACAAGAAGCGCGGTCGAAGGGCGTGGACGTAATCGATTTAAGCGTTGGCGACCCGGATTTGCCTACGCCGGAGCACATAATCAAAGCACTGAATAAGGCGGCCAGCGACCCGTCCAACCACCAGTACCCCTCCTACGAGGGCAAGCTAGCCTTCCGCAAGGCTGTGGCTGACTGGTACAAGCGGACATTTGATGTCAACCTGGACCCGGCAACTGAGGTGCTGACCTTGATCGGCTCCAAGGAGGGAATTGCTCATGCGCCCCTGGCTTTCATCAATCCCGGAGACGCGGCACTGGTCCCTGATCCCGCCTATCCGGTCTACCGGACGGCAACTGCCTTTGCCGGAGGCGAGCCGGTTATCATGCCGCTCCTGCGAGAGAACAGATTCCTGCCGGACCTGGATGCCATATCTCCCGCCGACGCCCGCCGGGCCAAGATCATGTTCCTCAATTACCCTAACAACCCCATCGGAGCCTCGGCTGACAGGGGCTTCTTCAAGAAGCTGATCGACTTTGCCAGGGATTATAATATCATCATCATGCACGATAACCCCTACTCTGAGACCTATTACGATGGAGAGCGGTCGATGTCCATTCTGGAGATGCAGGGATCTAAAGATGTGGCAGTGGAGTTTCATTCCCTCTCCAAGACCTACAACATGACCGGATGGCGGATCGGCTCGGTTGTGGGCAACGCCGAGGTCGTTGCGGGCATCGGCAAGATCAAGAGCAACATCGACTCCGGCACCTTCGGAGCAGTGCAGGATGCGGGAATTGTGGCCCTCAGCAGCCCTAAGGAGGTTGTCGATGAGATCAGAAAGGTCTACCAGCACAGAATCGAGATCCTCTACAAAGCCCTGCATGATATGGGCTTGCAGCTGGAAAAGCCGCGGGCCACGCTCTATCTATGGGCATGGGTGGGCGGAAGCTCCATCGAATACGCCGGACGGCTCCTGAAGGAGACGGGAATAGTAGCCACCCCAGGAGTAGGCTTTGGCAAGTACGGCGAGGGCTATGTCAGATTCTCCATCACTCAATCCACAAAGCGGATTGAAGAAGCAGTGGTGCGGCTGGAGAAGATGGGCAAGTGAGCATATGAGGAGCTGATCCTCGTCATATTAATTTCAAATGAATTGCAGATAGATCGCATAAATTGCATAAATCGCATTTATTCCGGAGGAAATTAACTTTGCTGAAGGATTATTCACCAAAGGAGATCGAGGCCAAGTGGCAGAAGACCTGGGAGGATAAAAGTGTCTTCCAGCCTGAGCCCGACTCCAGAGATAAGTTTTTCTTGACCATACCTTATCCTTATCTGAATGGAAATCTGCACGCTGGGCACACCCGCACATTCACCATCGGCGATTCGGTGGCCAGGTTCATGCGCATGCAGGGCAGGAATGTTCTCTTTCCCATGGCTTTTCATGCCACCGGAACGCCCATCGTAGGTCTGAGCGAGCTTATCGCCAAGCGCGATCCCTTGATATGGGGAGTTTACACCAAGCTGCACGGCATTCCAGAGCAAGAGCTATGCGAGCTGACAACGCCTGAGAAGATCGTGCTCTACTTCCGCCGCCAGGCGAAGGCGGCCATGCAGTCCATCGGCTACTCAATCGACTGGAGGCGGGAGTTCACCACCACCGATCCAGCCTACAGCAAGTTCATCGAGTGGCAGTACGGCATCCTGCGCCGCCTGGACTACGTGGTCAAGGGCAGCCATCCGGTGCGCTGGTGTCCTCATGACCAGAATCCGGTCGAAGACCACGACATCCTCAAGGGCGAAGACGCTACCATCATGGACTTCTCGCTGATCAAATTCAGAATGGGCGACAAGATCCTGCCCTGCGCTACCCTGAGGCCGGAGACGGTCTTCGGAGTGGTCAACCTCTGGCTCAACCCGGATGTCAATTACGTCCTGGCCAAAGTCAATGATGAGAGCTGGATCGTCTCCAGGGAATCCTACGAGAAGCTGACCTTCACAGACAGAAAGGTCTCTCTGCTCGGGGAAGTATCCGGAATGGAGCTGATAGGAAAGCGCGTCACCAATCCTCTCACCGGCACAGAGGTTCTCATCCTGCCGGCGGGATTCGTAGACCCGGACAACGGTTCGGGAATTGTCATGTCGGTTCCCGCCCATGCGCCTTACGATTATCTGGCTCTAAAGGACCTTTATGGCCGGGATCTCAGCGGCTACGGCATCACCGAAGATCTGAGAGATATCAAGTTCATATCACTCATCGAGTCACCCGGATACGGAGAGCTTCCGGCGGTTCAGGCCGTGGAGGAGCTGAAAGTTAAAGACCAGAACGATCCCAAGGCGGAAGAAGCGACCAAGATGGTCTACAGACGGGAGTTTCACAACGGCGTTCTCAAGGCCAACACAGGCAAGTATGCGGGAACGGCGGTAAGCAAGATCAAGGACATTCTCCTGGGGGACCTGATCAAGCAGGGCATAGCCGAGATCTTCTACGAGTTTTCCGAGACCCCGGTCATCTGCCGCTGCGGCACGCGCTGCGTTATCATGATGGTCCAGGACCAGTGGTTCCTGGAGTACTCGGACCCGGAGTGGAAGGCCAAGGTGATGCAATGCCTGGCAGGAATGAAGATCATCCCCGAGGAGTTCCGGGTGGAGTTCATCAACAAGGTGGACTGGCTCAAGGACAAGGCCTGCGCCCGGAGGAAGGGCCTGGGAACTCATCTGCCCTGGGACAAGGAGTGGCTCATTGAGTCGCTTGGCGATTCCACGATCTACATGGCCTACTACATCCTGGCCAAGTATGTTAACGCCGGGATGAAGATCGATAGCCTGCCGCCAGAGTTCTTCGAGTATATCTTCATGAACAACGGAAACGCAGCCAATATAGCCGCCCTCACGGGCATTGCTCAGGAGACGGTGCAGCAGATTCACGATGACTTCGCCTATTGGTATCCCGTAGACCTGCGGACATCAGGAAAGGACCTGGTTGCCAATCACCTGCTCTTCTTCCTCTACCATCATGTTGCCATCTTCCCGGAGAGGCTCTGGCCGCGGGCCATTGCGGTTAACGGCTTCGTCTCCCTGGAGGGGCAGAAGATGTCCAAGTCCAAGGGTCCGATTCTCACCTTGCGCCAGGCGGTGGCAGAGAACGGAGCGGATGTGACAAGGCTGTACATTCTGGGCAACGCGGAAGGAACGGCGGACGTGGACTGGAGAAACGATGCCGTTGAGGCCACCTACGTCCATCTGGAGAGGTTCTACAATCTGGCCAGGGAGATTTTGGCAGACAGCAGCATCGATGAGTCTGCAGAAAAGACTCTCATCGACCGCTGGATGCTCTCCCGCTTGCAGCGGCGCATTGCCGAGGCCACGGAGGGCATGGAGAGTATCCAGACCCGGCGGGCGCTGCAGAACGCCTTCTATCTGCTCTTCAATGATCTGCGCTGGTACCAGAGGCGCGGCGGGAAGAATCAGCTTCGAGCGGTCCTGTCGGCATGGGTGCGCATGATGGCGCCATTCACCCCGCATGTCTGCGAGGAGCTGTGGGCCGCGGGCTTGGGCGAGGGCTATGTCTCGCTCGCTTCCTGGCCGAAGGCCGATGCTTCGCTCATCGACCCCCAGGCTGAGAAGGCGGAGGACCTTCTGGAGCGGACTCTCAAGGACGTGCAGGAGATTGTGACTGTCACCAAGGCCACGCCCACGAGAATCACCCTCTACACCGCTCCAGCCTGGAAGAAGGAGATGCTGCGCCTCGCAGTGGCTGCAGCAGCGGGCGGAAAGCTGGACATGGGCGCGCTCATGAAGCAGGCTATGGCCAGCCCGGAAATCGCCGAGCACAAGAAAGATGCGCCCAAGTATGCCCAGAAGCTGGCCAAGGCGGCGCACTCGCTCTCGGCTGAGGCGCTGGGCCTTGACGAGTTCGAGACGCTCTCCAGGGAGAAGGCGTATCTGGCTGCAGCTCTGGGCGTGACGGTGGAGGTCCGCTCCGCCGACGAGGCAGGAGAGGACCCCAAGGGCAAGAGCAAGCAGGCCGAGCCGGGAAGGCCGGCGATTTATATTGAGTAAAGGTTTCCCTTTTTTTAATCTTTTTTACAGATCTGCCAAGGCCAGAATTGTATTCAAATGACTCGAATCAATTTTTAGATGTTTACAAATATTGAATAAAGGATAGTCATTTGTTAACAAGCATGCATTATTATTTTTTGCACATAATACTAATGAGGCGTCTGAAAAACCAAATTTCCATGCATTAGATTCAAAGTATTTATCTGATAGTATATCATTTTTTGATACATAGACCTCATTGATAAGCCTAAAGTAATTGATATTTGATTTAAATATCTCATTTTTTTCCGTCTTATTGCAAATATCATTATCAATGAGATTCCATACTTCTGAGAGAATTCCAGGAGTAATCAACCGCTCCTTTGTTTTGCTCAGATACTGCGATAGGATATCATAATGGATCTCATTGCAGGCTATCCCATCATATTTTATTCTTTTTATTTTTGAAATATATCTTGGGTCATAGTTTCCAGCGAGAAATAATAAAAGCGGACCTGTATCAATCGCCACTTTAGCAGGGACTTTGATCAATTTTCTCGACATCCATTATTTCTCCTTCATTGTCCACGGTTAGCTTGAACTGTTTGGCTTTTTCATCAAATAAATCTTGAACCATGCAAATTACTATCCATTTATCTCCTTCTCTTTTTACAGATATTGTTTCGAAAATAAACTTTATCAGAGACTTTGTCTCTTCAAAATACTTCTTAGCCGCTATTGCAGCATCTTTCGCATTCATATTCTCAACTCGATGCTGTTTTGCTATGATGCACACCTTTTTAAATATTCCCCAGAATGGTTTGGATCTAATGAATTCACTTTTTCATGAATGCTGCCTCTGCTCAGTCAAGATGCGGGAGGGTGGATATGATTTCATTGCCAGGATTGGAGATGAGATCATTGTCATCAAGGATATCCCGGCACTAATCTGCGATACCTGCGAAGAAGTTGAATACACCCTGGTGGTATCAAGAGAGATAGACAGGATCAGGAAGGAATTCCATGCAAAGCGGCATCAGACGGGCAAGGCCGCGGATAGCGAATGAGATTGTCTTTAAGGGACCGCGGGCTGAATCGATAGCCTGAGAATTTTCCGCAACTATACGGACAAGAAACGAGAAATGCTCTGCCTGACAGTGGCAGTGATCTCGGGCGGCAAGCTGGACATGGGAGCGCTCATTAAGCAGGCCATGGCCAGCACGGCGATTGCCGAGCACCAGAAGGAAGCGCCCAGGTATGCCCAAAAATTAGCGAAGACGGCGCACTAGCTCTCTGCTGAGGCGCTGGGCCTTGACGAGTTCGAGACGCTCTCCAGGGAGAAGGCGTACCTGGCTGCGGCTTTAGGCGTGCCGGTGGAGGTCCGCTTCGCCGACGAGGCAGGGGATGACCCCGAGGGCAAGAGCCGCCAGGTGGAGCCGGGGAGGCCGACGATTTATATTGAGTGAGTCTTTAAGAAAAGCAATGCTGATTTGCAGGGATATTCCTGCGGATCAGCTGCTCAATATTTTGCTAATACTATGTTCGTTTCCAGGTGCGCTTTGGCTCTTGAGTAGGCGGAAGCTTCTTATCCCCACGTTCGATGGTTACCTGGCGTGCTTTTGGAACGTCTCCGCCTCGTGGGCCGCTCTCAAGATACTCTCCCGGTCGGGATGTCGAGGAGGCTGAGTATTCACATTTATCGGGACTTATATCTAATTGTACCATTGAGAATTTATTTCATCATTATTAAATAAATTTGAAACTGGAAAGGATAGAATATTAGATAATATAGGCTTTGATGCCTCAATAATTTTGGATAAAGAGAAATATATAACTAATATCAGTAATAAAATTAATCATAGAAGCTTATCTGAAGATAATATAAGGTCTATATTGACAGAAAAAATATTAAATATTTTGAGCAAAATAACTTTGAATAAAATAAAAGTTGAAGGACTAATATTCAAGGAAATAACTGATAACCTTATCGATGTGGGGAACACTTTATTCTCAAAACCTAAAGGGAATCCGACTTATGCTGATTTCTTTAATCATATATTTCAAGTACCTCTAAAAATAAAGATAAATATCTATTTAGATGAAATTTCTCTAGAAAGCTTGTCGATGGGTCAAAGAGCTATGGTTCTTTTAAAAATAATATTGGCTTATGACGATAAACCTCTGCTAATTGACCAGCCTGAAGAGGATTTAGACAATAGATATATTTATGAACATTTGGTTGAGGCTTTCAAAAAGGCCAAAAACAAAAGACAGATCCTGATAGCAACTCACAATGCTAACTTAGCTGTCAATACAGATGCAGAACAGATAATCGTAGCTAAGTATGAAAAAGGAACAATATCGTATGAATTAGGGACTCTCGAAAATCCCACAACGAAAAAAGATCTTAAACAAATACTTGAAGGTGGAGATGCGGCATTTAGAAAAAGAGAGGAAAAGTATGGATATATTTACCATGAAAGCACTCCGATAAAGGAGGATGTATCGACCTATCCTCCTTCCGGTTCGACTCTTTTTTGGACTA
>MVRL01000133.1 GCA_002067705.1 Methanosaeta sp. PtaU1.Bin112 | reverse complement strand
CTATACCTGTGGAATTGGTGAGACCGGCAGCGCTATGGTCATGCCGCCCTGCGCCTCGTGCATGGATACTGGTGATGATAGTCTGCCTTGAAGACGGCCCGGAATCGATTAGAAGGAAGCTTGCCGGAAGCTGCTACGAGACTATTGCTTTTCCATAAGTTTTCTCACAGATACTCTGAGAATTAATATTGGAAAAAGAGTAATCTATATATGGTAAAATTGGCAATCTACCAATAAAAAGATTCATTGCTGAGATAAATACAGAATTAAATAGGTAGTAGCATGGATCTTGACGAAGTGGATCGCGCCATTCTAGGAAGTCTACGGGAGGATGCACGTGTTAGCCTGCGAGAAATGTCTAGGAGATCCGGCATTTCTGATGCAACGATACAGTTTCGACTCAAACGCATGAAAGCCAGGGGGATCATAGACCGGTTCACCATTATCGCGAATCCGGCAGCTACTGGTTATCTGGTGACTGCGATTATGCTTGTGCAAACAGATAATGAAAGACACGATCAGGTCGTCAAGGCTTTATCGAAGGTTCCTGAGATAACTGAGGTCTATGGAATACTGGGCGAGTACGACCTCTTCCTCAAGGTTTGGTCAAGAAGTCTCGACGAGCTCAATATCCTTATAAATGATAAAATAAGGTCGGTCGAAGGCATTGAAGACCTTCATGAGATCGTGGTGGTTGAAAGGGCTAAAAATGAGACGTCTCCGGTTTAGAGGTATAAATGGCTACATTCAGGAGCATTACGGAGAAAGCAAAATCCTTGGGCCCATTAAAGATGAATGATCTGGGTCAAATCATAAAAAAAGGACAGCCTGAGCAAGATATCTCTCCGAAAGATAATGTTTCCAGCTCAGAGATCCTGGAACTGGCTGCTCCTCCTCTGCCGATGACGATCGAAAAGCCTGTAGAACGGCCTAAGATCACTATAATTGATTATGATGAGCTGCATTACCATGAAGCAGAGGCAAAGGAGGTAGGAGAGTGTTTCCGTTTCAAGGACCTGCCTTCAGTAACCTGGATAAACATTGACGGCCTCCATCAGATGGACGTCCTGGAGAAGCTTGGATCATGCTATGGAATTCATCCACTGGTCCTGGAAGATATCCTGACCGATCAGCGGCCCAAGATTGAGGATTATGATGATTACATATTCATCGTGCTGAAGATGCTCTACTACGATGAAGATGGCGACAAGAAAAATGTGGATGAAGAAGGTGACGACGACCTGGGAGATACCAACCTGGATGTGGATCAGGTGAGCATGATCCTGGGACCAAATTTTATAATATCTTTTAAAGAGAAAGAGGTAGATGTATTTAATCCCCTGAGAGATCGTCTGCGCACCGCCAAGGGCAAGATAAGAAAGCATGGTGCAGACTACCTGGCCTATTCCATGATCGATGCCATCGTCGACCACTATTTCGTTATTATGGAACAGCTTGGCGATCGGTTTGAGGATCTGGAAGACGTTGTAGTCTCTGATCCGCAGCCCGGCATCCTGCCCACCATCTACAATCTGAAGCGAGACATGCTGTTTTTGCGAAAATCTGTCTGGCCTTTGCGCGAAGCCATCAGCAAGATGCAGAGGAGTGATTCGCCCCTGGTATCGGAAGCAATCAAAATCTACCTCAGGGATGTCTACGATCACACCATCCAGGTGATTGAGAACATTGAGACCTTCCGCGATATGTCTGCCTCGCTGCTGGAAACCTATCTTTCCAGCTTGAGCAACAAGCTTAATGAGGTGATCAAGCTGCTCACCATCATTTCCACCATATTCATCCCACTCACATTCCTGGCAGGGCTGTATGGGATGAACTTCAGATTCATGCCTGAGCTGGACTCTCCATTCGGATATCCGGCGGTTTTGATTATCATGTTGCTGGTCGTAGTGGTAATGATGGCGTATTTCAGGAAAAAGGAATGGATTTGATCGAACAGGGCTCTTGTTAGCTACGATTTCCCGCCCAGAATCTTCTCGCAGCGTTGCACAATTCGCTCCAGGATGTCCATATCGTAGGGCTGGTGGACTGGCACCAGGATATCCGCTTCTATTCCAGAAGAGTCCGGTGCTGCCGTCAAGCCGTCCTCCTGCACGCTCAGGCGCAGGTCACGGGCCAGCTCCTCGATCATGGGAGTCAGCGGCTTGATCGCCCGGCGAGACTTGGCTTTTTGTCTGAATCTCTTGAGGAGAGAGTCGACCTCCGCAGCCAGGGGCTCGACATCTCCGCTGCCGGATTCCAGACAGATTCTCTCTGCACTCTCCTTTAGCTGGGAGAGTGTGCGCACTCCTGCTTCCAGCATCTGGCCGCCGTAGTGCTGCCTGACTCTCCCTGCGTAGCCGGGAGCAAGCACCAGAAGATCGATCTCTTTAAGGCGCTCGATGTCAACAGCATCCGGCTTATAGGGGTTTACTACTATGTGATCCAGGGCAAGACGCAAAGCCAGGCTCTCGTACATTGGTGTGACTCCAACGAGCTTTTTGTCCTGGAGCAGGGCTCTTCTAATGGTCTGGGGATCGGCAGAGCTGATGCCGAAGTAATCGGCAAAGCCGCTCGTAGTGGAAAGAAGCTTGGTGCGGCTGAACTTTTCCGCTTTGACGAGTCCTCTTCTCTCCAGCTCTTTCACATGATCGTAGCTCTTGTTGCCCCGAATCTCCACCAGAGCGCTCTGCTTGATAGGCTGTTTGTAAGCGATGATCGCCAATGTTCTGATGAGCGGAGCTTCGATCTCTTTAGGAGCAAAAGAGATAACTCGCCCCGCAAGACCAAAACGAACCTGCATTGAATAGCCCTCGCCGATGCTCTTGATCTCGATGCCCGAGTCACGAGCGGCGTACTGTGCTGCGAGCTCATCAGCAAGAACCCGTGCTCGCTCCTCAGACAGTCCGGAGAGATCGGCCAGCTCTC
The DNA here is from genome assembly GCA_002067705.1 of Methanosaeta sp. PtaU1.Bin112. GTDB lineage: Archaea > Halobacteriota > Methanosarcinia > Methanotrichales > Methanotrichaceae > Methanothrix. Next base: position 25,721 of record MVRL01000133.1, on the reverse strand, counting down.
GCAGTGCCAGGATTCTGCCTGAAGCGAAGAGGGCCGCTTCGATGACGGCTTTAGCATAGGAATCCGCAGTCAAGTCAATCGTGGATGAGATGCTCGTCAAAAGGATTTAATCTTGCGCTAGAGATGAGGAGAATGGAAATTAATATGTTGTATTAAAAAAATAGTGTAAGATTCTCACTTGCATCTTGATCTTCTGGCAACAGTTTGCCTGGATTCATCTTTGGCCCCAAAGTCATTTCTGCTTCTTCTTGCTACCCTTGAGTCGTCCTTATTTTCAGCCATATTAATCTACTCAGTAGTAGTTATGATTATATATAAAACTTATTCAATAAGTTTAAATATAACACATTTCAATTGATTCTTATGTTGGGCGCAAAATTGAATGATATGGCGATTGCAGCAATAGCATCAATTGCAACTTTTGCAGTTGTTTTGTATCTGGTTTATTCGGAAGTTCGTTCAACATGTGGCAATTGATATTCATTCCGGGGTATTCTTTTATTGCTATGGGTTTCTTTTTGACAGCTCCCCGGCAAACTTTAGGTAATTACAGGCCGGGCTTCCTACAGGAATGATTTTGCCCCGGACATTGCCCTCTACTATCTCCAGCTCAGCTACAGAAGGAGCTGACATCCTGGGTAGCGTGGTGCTTCCCGGACAGACGAGGAGATGCTTTCCCTTTTCGATGAGGGGACGATGAACGTGCCCGAAGACCAAGACATCCACCCCCATCTCTCTGGCCATCATCTCCGCGCCCACCAGGTCGGAGCCATGCGAGGCCATATGCACCAGGCCGATTCTGATCCCTTCTACTTCGATCACCTTTCGCTCGGGCAGAAGCCTCTTCAGCTCAGGGCTGTCGGAGTTTCCATGCACAGCCTCCAGACGGCCCAGGGCTGCCAGGGCAGCGTGACATTTTGCAGAGACGAAATCTCCCGCATGAAGGATGAGGTCTGCGCTGCCAGCCAGCGCTGCTACGGCTGGCGGGAGTGATTCATTTTCCAGATGTGTGTCGGATAGAGCAATAATTCGAGTCATATTTGCATCCTTATTATGTCGTTCGCGTGCTCTTCTCTTGATCTTTGTCCTTTGATATCTGCCTTTTACTGCCTACCCTCGATTTGAGGTACCGGCCGGTATGGCTCTCCTTCACGGCAGCCACATCTTCCGGAGTTCCCGCTGCCACCACCATTCCGCCTGCGTTGCCGCCCTCAGGACCCAGGTCTATGATGTAGTCGGCGCACTTGATTACATCCAGGTTATGCTCGATGACCACCACGCTGTTGCCCTTGGCCACCAGGTCGTCCAGGACGCTGATCAGCTTTCTCACATCGGCAAAGTGCAGCCCGGTTGTCGGCTCATCCAGCAGGTAAATGGTCCTTCCCGTGCCCCTTTTTGCTAGCTCGCGGGTGAGCTTAATCCTCTGCGCCTCGCCTCCCGAGAGTGTGGTCGAGCTCTGCCCCAGCTTGATGTAGCCCAGGCCTACGCCCAGTAGGGTGTCGAGCTTGCTTTTAATGGCAGGAACATTCTGGAAGTGCTCTCTTGCCTCCTCCACGGTCATATCAAGGACCTGGGCAATGGATTTGCCTTTGTACCTCACCTCCAGCGTCTCACGGTTGTAGCGGGTGCCCTTGCACTCCTCGCATTCTATGTAAACGTCGGGCAGAAAGTTCATCTCAATTTTGATCAGCCCCTCTCCCTGACAGGCCTCACAGCGACCGCCTCTCACGTTAAATGAGAATCGACCCGCCTTGTAGCCGCGCATCCTGGCCTCTTTTGTTTCGGCGAAGGCTGTCCGTATGGGATCGAAGATCTTGGTGTAGGTAGCTGGATTGGAGCGGGGCGTGCGTCCGATGGGACTCTGGTCGATGACGATGACCTTGTCGATCTTGCTGTCGAAGATGATCTCATCGTGAGCCCCTGGCTCAGTGCTCGATTTGTAGATCTTCTTCATCAGAGCCCTGTAGAGGGTGTCGTAGATGAGGGTGGACTTGCCTGAGCCGGAGACGCCGGTCACAACCGTGAGCACACCCAGGGGTATGGCGACATCAATATTCTTGAGATTGTTCTCCCTGCATCCTCTGAGGCGAATGAATTTGCTGCCCTTCCTGCGGCTGCTCGGAACTGGTATGCTCTGCTTTCCAGAGAGGTACTGGCCGGTAAGAGACTCGGCATTCATCTCGATCTCCTGAGGCGTTCCCTGGGCCACGACATATCCGCCGTGAATCCCTGCTCCCGGCCCGATGTCCAGCACATGATCAGAACTGCGGATGGTCTCTTCGTCATGCTCTACTACGATAAGGGTGTTGCCCAGGTCCCGCAGCTTTTTTAGCGTCTGAATAAGTCGGGCGTTGTCCCGCTGGTGAAGGCCGATGGAGGGCTCGTCCAGGACATAAAGAACGCCGGTCAGGTTAGAGCCGATCTGGGTGGCCAGGCGGATTCGCTGCGCTTCGCCGCCGGAGAGTGTGCCGGCGTTCCTTGATAAGGTGAGGTATCCGAGGCCTACGTGTTCCAGAAATCCCAGGCGAGATGAGATCTCTTTCAGGATCTGGCGGGCGATTTCCTGCTCTTTTTCCGAGAGGGCTCCCGCCAGCCTATCAAAGAAATCCAGACACTCAGTGACGGACAGGTTGGTCGCATCCACGATGGACTTTTCTCCTACCGTTACCGCCAGGACCTTATCCTTCAGCCTGCGGCCCCCACAATTGGGGCAGGGCAGGACGCGCATGAACCTCTCCAGCTCCTCACGCCTGTACTCAGATGCAGTCTGGCCGTAGAGGCGGATGCTCTGCGGGATCAGGCCCTCCCACTGGCCGTTATGCATCCAGTAAGCATCGCCGTTCTTCATGCTCATGCGAAACTGGATTTTCTCATCTGATCCGTACATCAGGATGTTGAACTGCTCCTCGGAGAGATCTTTGATAGGGGTGAAGACGTCAAAGCCGAAGTGCTTGGCAATAGAAGCCAGATGCTGGCCCCTCCAACCGTCGATGGCATTTCGATAGATTGCCACCGCCCCGTCGGCGATAGATTGCTCTCTGTCCGGTATGATCAGATCGGGATCAAACTCCATTCGAAAACCCAGGCCATTGCAGGATTCGCAGGCTCCGAAGGGGCTGTTGAAGGAGAACATGCGCGGCTGCAGCTCTTCGAAGGCCATGCCGCAGACCGGGCAGGCCATGGTTGCGGAGTAGAGCTGCTCTTTGCCTTCACCGAAAAAAGCGATGACCAGGCCCTCCGCTTTCTGGAGAGCATTCTCGACCGCCTCCACCAGCCGGGACCTGTCCTGCGCAGGATCCAGGCGATCGATGACTACATCGATGTCATGCTTCTTGTAGCGGTCCAGCTCTATTGTCTCATCGGTTCTGCGTATCTGCCCGTTCACCCGCACCCTTGTGTAGCCCTCTGAGTTGAGGTCGGCGAAGAGCTGGCCGTAGGTTCCTTTCTTCTGGCGGATGATGGGAGCGAGAATCGTTGTCTGGCTGCTGATCTCCCCTGTGTCTTCAGTCTTTTTATCCTGGCCCTCGGCATGGTTAGTTGCACTGCTTTTCATCCCACCGGTTGGCTTTGCGGCATGCGCTCTCGTCTCCTGCAGGATGCTCTCTGCGATCCTCTCCGGGGACTGGGATTCAATCTTTATGCCGTGCACAGGACAGTGAGGAATGCCGATTCTGGCAAAGAGGAGGCGCAGGTAGTCATAGATCTCGGTTACCGTCCCCACTGTGCTGCGGGGATTCTTTGAGGTGGTCTTCTGCTCGATGGAGATTGCCGGTGACAGGCCTTCGATGCTGTCCACGTCGGGTTTGTCCATCTGGCCCAGAAATTGCCGGGCGTAAGCGGAGAGCGATTCCACATAGCGGCGCTGTCCCTCTGCGTAGATGGTATCGAAGGCCAGGGTAGATTTGCCTGAACCTGAGACTCCGGTGATGACGATGAACTGGTCGCGGGGAAGCGTTACATTAATGTCTTTGAGGTTGTGCTCGCGGGCACCTTTTATTATGATTGATTTCATCTCGCTGGTCTCACGATATTTCTGGTTGATTGATCTTCTGGTGAGGCAGAGGATGGACATAATCCTTTTCAGACAACCTCTGCTATTGATAATCTGGACAAGGACATTGGAGCAAATAGATCACAAGATCATGTCGACAACATATTGCAAAAAAGAAGTTTCATATATCCCGCATCTGCGAGAGATTAACCTTTATTTGCACAGTTTTTGTAATTAAAGTTTAAATGCTTCATCAGTTCTCGATCTTCTTGAGCTCTGATTGCAGATCCTGGCTCAGATCGACATTATAGAAGTCACCTGTTGTGGGAAGCTGCATGGCAAATCCAGGAGTTACATCCACCTTGACATCCGCCCTGTCAACCTTAAGGTCGAGGATATGGCCGCCTGCTTTTCGGTCAGCAGTTATGAAGTGAAGGTGGTATCCGGCCACATTGAGGCCCTTGGAGAATTCAGAAGCCCAGACGCCCACCACAGTTCCTGTGACATTGGAAAATTCGAAGACCGATTGATTCTTGGTGGCATCAGCCAGGCGCGGATAAGGCTTCTTCTGCGCAGGGACGCTTCTCGTCTTGACGTATGGGAAGGTGCCGTCGATTCTTATGGCGTAGAACATATTTTTGGACGGCAGCTTTTGATCGATCTGGCGGGAGAGCATTGTGTAGTTGCTGGCGTTCTGAACGGCGATCGTCTGGTCGGCCTTAAAGTAGGTTACTGTGGAAAAGGGCGTTGTCATGTTGCCCTGCACCGGATAAGCCACCCCGTCTGCCTTAACCTGATAGTAATCTCCGTCCACGGCTATCATCTCGCCGTCCAGAGAGTCGAAGGTGCCTATTCCGAAGTCCCCATGTGCTTGCAGGTCGTGGAAGCTGTAGAAGCCGTCAAAGACACCCTGCATCAGAGCATCGATAGTGGAGACCTGAAATAGCACGTCATCATCCAGCAAGTCATCATCCGCGCATACTGCGCCGGGAAGCAAAGCCAGAGCCGCCAGGCAGAGCAGTCCCACAATAATTGTATATTTTTCGTTCATTTAATTCATTCCGAATAATTTTGGCAATGAGTAATCCGTTCGAATATTACTATTTATCTTCCGCCCAGTTTTTCTCCCCTTTCCAGGAACGGGCCGAAAAATATATATTCGACTTCTGTCGTACTACGGTAAATGCCGTAAGACCACCGGCAAAAGAGGTAGGGGAGTGGGGGCTTCTCTATCCGGTCACCGCCTGATGGAAAGGGGCGGCCCATCGTCGGGCCGCCATTTTTCCGTCAATTGCTATTGTCACGACATGCCATGGCACATATTTCTTATACTTGCGCTGCCATTTCCTCAACCATGATTGCGTCAGTCGAGCGCTCTTCTCTCTCTGGTGAGGCCTATGCTCCTCCTTCCAAGAGCTACACCCACCGTGCCATACTCATAACTTCCCTGGGACCCGGCGGAACAATAAAGCGACCACTCCTCTCCGCAGACACCAGAGCAACAGTTGCCGCCAGCGAGTCTTTTGGCGCCAGGATATCGGTTGGCGATGATGCCGGAGATGATCTGTCTATCACGGGCGTATCAGATCGGCCCCGAACTCCCGAGGACGTTATCAATGTTCTGAACTCGGGCACAACGCTGCGCTTCTGCTCGGCAGTAGCGGCCCTTACCGATGGGGCGGTGCTCACTGGAGATGCCTCCATTCGCACCCGGCCAAACGGCCCGCTGCTAAGCGCACTCACTGAGCTTGGAGCCACCGCATTTTCCATTCGCAATAACGGCAAGGCTCCTCTGGTGATCAAAGGGAAGATGTCCGGCGGAATTGCGCACCTGGACGGCGGAGTCAGCTCTCAGTTTCTCTCGGCGCTGCTCATCGCCGCCCCTCTAGCTGAATCCGACACGAGAATAGTGATCAAGGGCGATCTAAAGAGCCGGCCCTATGCCGAGATCACCCTGGACATGCTGGCCGAAGCCGGAGTGCACATCGATGCGAAGCAGCAGGAGTTCTCAGTCCTGGGAGGGCAGAACTATGGCCTGAAGAGCTATGCCATTCCTGGTGACTTCTCCTCGGCGTCCTATCCTCTGGCAGCAGCTGCGGTCACGGGAAGCGCTTTAACTGTGAAAGGCATTCTGCCATCCCGGCAAGGCGATTCGGCAATTATCGATATTTTGGGCCGCATGGGCGCAAAAGTCTCCTGGGATAAGGAAAAAGGAGACCTTCATATCCAGGGCGGCGACCTGGTGGGCACTGAGGTGGACGCCAGCCGCACGCCTGACCTCGTTCCCACAATCGCCGTGCTGGGCGCCCTGGCTGAGGGAAAGACGACTGTATTCAATGCAGAACATGTTCGCCATAAGGAGACGGACCGGCTGCATGCCATGGCTGTGGAACTCTCTAAAATGGGTGCCGACATCCGAGAGAGGCCGGACGGCCTGGAGATCACCGGTGGAAAGCTGCATGGTGCAAAGGTTCATGGCTGGCATGATCACAGGATAGTAATGGCCCTCACCGTTGCAGGCTTTGTAGCCGGAGGAACCGAGATCGATACGGCTGAGGCTGTGGATGTGAGCTATCCAGGATTCTTCGAGCAGATGAAAGGACTGGGCGCAAGGGTAATGGTGGGGTGAAAGGAAAGCACTGCAGAATGCAGATGGATTTGATCCGACCTATAGGATATTTGAGAAGGAAAAAAGGCAGGGATGGCTTTTCCGATCCCTGCTTTTGTCAGACCGGCAAGCTGCCCTTTGCAGCCTCTTGCCGGGAGAGATTGTTCGAAAAATAATATAATACGATTATCGATCGGTTCAGAATCTTCTAGGCGGTCTAGAGCCTGATCTTGCAGGCTTGCGCTTCTGATAGCAATCGCTGCAATACACGGGCCTGGATCCATCGGGCTTGAAGGGAACTTGACATGTCTTTCCGCACTCTGCACAGGTGGCATCGTGCATCTCTCTGGGGCCGCTGTTATAGCCGCCTCTGCTACCGCTTCCGTATCTTTCCATTTTAGCTCACTTACCGTTTTATCGATTCAATGAATCGACTTATGCCACAAAAACATCTAACAAAACATTCCTTGCATCGATGCCATTGCAACCTTCGAAAGGAAGCCGCACTAATATATATACCTGTTGGTCAGCTCCCGGTCCAAGACAATTCTGCATTCTGTCGCCGAAGGGCTTCCTGTTTGTTAAAGGCTTCTTATATTTTCCAGGGCATTTCTGGTATGCTCCTGGTATAGGGTGACTATTTCCTCACTGTCCCCCAGGCCTCGTCGATCAGCCACAACTTCGTATCCCTCCTTCTCCAGGATGCTCTTGCAGGACGCAGGGCCAGGGCCGAATAGATCGTTTTCTGCGTGCCCTCCCGCCACAAGCAAGAATGGCATGATCCGCACCACTCTTGCCCCGGAGCCCATCAGTTCCGGCAGCAGTCCGGCAATGTCATAAAAGCCATCGATCGTTGCCAGGAAAACGTTTCCATGCTCCTTTCTGATGATCTGCTGCAGGAGCGAATAGAGAGCATCGGCGGCATGGCCGGTTCCGTGGCCCACGAGAAGCACTGCTTCCATCTCCCGGCTCCGATGAGATCCGTTTTCATGGCAAAGTGCATAGATGAGCGATGACACCTTTCGGCAGTCCGGCAGGCCAGAGAGCAAAGGGAGGCCAATCTCCAGACGCGAGAAGGCCACAGCTTTCCTTTTCATCTCCATCGCCTGCGCCGCAACCTGGTGGAACTCTTCGCCGGGCACGATCTGCAAGGACTGCACTACAAGACGACGATGCCCTTCATCGCATAGCTCTTCCAGCGCGCTCTGTGGGCTCTGAATGTTGATGCCTTCCTTCTCCCGAAGCCTTTTTCTCATAAGGTTGGAGGCAAAGGACAGGCGAATGGTCGAGCCGGGAAACTCGCGCTCGTAGCTCTCTTGAATCCGGCTATAGGTGGCGAGAGCTGGGGGAAAAGCAGTTCCATAGGGAGCCAGCACTATTCCCGTCTTTTCTCCCTCAGGCATCGATCATCTCACTCCTTGGTTATCGCCCTGGGATATGATCCAAGCACCTTGATCATGGCCGCCTTCTCTCTTATGGCATCTATTGCCTGCCCGACAGAACTATCGTCCACATGCCCTTCCAGGTCGATGTAAAAGTAGTAATCGCCCAGACCTTTGCGGCTGGGGCGTGACTCTATCCTGGTCAGATTGATGTTTCGCCTGGCAAACTCCTCCAGAATAGAGAAAAGAGCACCGGGACGATCCTTATCCAGGTAAATGACGAGCGAGGTTTTATCCCGGCCGGTGGCTGCAGCCATCTTTCTGGCGGCTACGATGAAGCGGGTCACATTATCGCTTGCATCCTGAATCTCCCTGGCCAGGATATGCAGGCCGTATTTCTGGGCGGTGTCTGCGCCCGCAACGGCAGCCATCTCCGGAAACTCCTGGGCCAGTCGGGCGGCATGGCTGGTCGAGCCGGTGGTCCTGATCTCGGCTTTCGGATAATGCGCGCTCAAATATTGCCGGCACTGGGCCAAGGCCTGGGGGTGAGAGAGAATAACCTTGATGCTGCTCTCTCCCCGGCCAACCAGACAGTGTCTGATAGGAACGTTTACCTCTCCCACAATCACCGTATCCAATTTGAGGAGCAGATCCATAACGGTAGTTACCGCCCCTTCCAGGCTGTTTTCTACAGGCACGATGCCATCTTCGATCTGGCCGGATGCTACCGCTTCAAGGACTCCGTCAAAGTCATTGAAAAAGACAATTCTCGCCTCTGGCCGACCCTTAATCCAGATGGATGCAGCCTTCTCGGAGTAAGTTCCCTCCGGCCCCAAAGCACCAATCCTGTAGCTCAAGGTCAGGCATTCTCCTTTCCTTTTTTGTCGAGCTCTGCCATCAGTTCCACAGCCCGGTCCACGCTGATCCTGCGCTCGGCAGCCATGCGGGCGGCGACGATCTCAATCATATCGCATTTCGCTCCCGCCTGCACGGCCACATTCTTGGCGTGCAGAGACATGTGTCCCCTCTGAATTCCCTCAGAGGCCAGAGCCCGCAGCGCGGCAAAATTCTGGCATAATCCCACTGCGGCGATGATGCGGGAGAGGTCGTCTGCGCTCTTGACACCCAGAATCTTCACCGCGGTTTTGGCTACCGGATGAACGCGAGTCGCTCCGCCTACCAGGCCTACGGCGACCGGCATTTCAATGGTCCCCACGAGATCTCCATTCCGGTTCTTTTCGTACTGGGTGAGCGATTTGTATCGTCCGCCAACCGATGCAAAGGCATGAGCTCCGGCCTCCACAGCCCTGGTATCGTTTCCAGTTGCCATCACCACCGCGGTGACGCCATTCATAATGCCCTTGTTGTGGGTAGCGGCGCGATATGGGTCAACCTGAGCCAGCTCCGCAGCCATGAGTATTCCGTCCACCACCTCATGGCCGCCTATCTCCTCAGCTTTGAAGACCGCCTTTGCCCGAGACAGCCTGAGATCGGCGAGATTGGAGATGATGCGCAGGTATACCCTGCCGCCGGTGATCTGCTCAATGCGCGGCGCGAGGGCCTCTGCCATGGTATTGACTGCATTGGCTCCCATAGCATCCCGGCAATCCACAATGAGGTGAGTTACCACCATCGGCCCCATCTTGGAATCGATAACTTGAACCTCGATGTCCTTGACTCCACCGCCATACCTGACCAGCATGGGATCTTTTTCATTGGCCATCCTCGTCAGCTCCTCTTTGGCGAGCAGGATCGCCTGGCGGGCGGCATACGGATCCGCAATTCCCGTGGCCTGAATCAGGGCCCGCATGACCGGACCGGTGCAGGAGGTTACAAAGCCGCCCGCTTCCCGGGCCATTCTCGCTCCGTTGCTGGCTGCGGCTACGACGGAAGGCTCCTCGGTCGCCATGGGTATGAGGACCTCTTTGCCGTCGATGACGAAGTTGGTGGCAATTCCCAGAGGCAGCTGGAAGAGCCCGATCACATTCTCAGTCATCTTGTCAGCCTGGTCGAGAAGAAGTCCTGCCTCTACCTGCGCGACATCCTCTGGGCTGATAGCGGCCTGCTCAGCCACTGCGGCAAGCCTCTCGGAGGGGGCAAGCTTGTAAAATCCCGGTATTCTGGAAGTCATAGATCTCAGTTCCTTTTGGAAGGGGAAAAACTTTATTCCAGCGGGAGGATTTATTTTTATGGTCCAATCCTCCCAATTCTCTTCACCCACTTCATCCTCTACGCACCCTCCGACCTCTTCGCCCTCTGTCGCCGGAGATATTCAGAAGCTGGAGAGCGCTGTGGGAAGGCTCAGCCCCGTTCAGAAGATGCTTCTTGGAACAGACGGATCGGTAACCAACCTTCTGGAAGTGATCACGGGAAGCCCAATCGAGATCGAGACCCTGGTGCAGAAGGTCATGCCGGCGGATGAAGCCGTGGCCAGAGAGCTGCAAATAAATCCTGGAGAAGAGGTCAATTTCCGAATAGTCCTCCTTAAGAAGAAAGCGAGCCGCGAGGCTCTGATCTATGCGGTATCGCATACTCCCTTAAAGCGGCTTGATGCCAGCTTCAAAGATGATCTTACCAGGGCGGACATTCCCATCGGCGTGATACTCAAGAAGCATCACATCGAATCGCGAAGGGATATCACGAGCACAGCCTTCTCCTCCGCAGCCGAGGAGCATTGCCGGGCCTTCGGCGTCTTCTCCAGGGAGATCATGCTCAACAGGAGATACCGGATAATCCGCCACGGCCAGCCGCTCATATCCATCCAGGAGACCTTTCCCTACAATAGCTTCCGGGATGAGCAGAAGGTCCTGATCCAGACGCCATCGCGGCTACATCTCACGCTCACCGATTTAACTGGCAGCAGCGGCCGGGTCGACGGAGGGGTGGGAATCTCTCTGGACGAGCCGAACATATTGCTGGAGGCGGAGAGAAGCGAAGATCTGGTGGCCCACGGCGAGAACGCCGATCGCGCTCTGGACGCGGCGCGGGCGGTGCAAAAGCATCTGGGCCTGGGCGGGGCGCGGCTGCAAATTCGCCGGGGGTACAGAATGCATGTCGGCCTGGGCGGGGGAACCCAAATGGGAATTGCCGCAGGAAAAGCTCTCTGCGAGCTTTATGGCCGGCCTCTATCTGTGCGCGATATCGCCCGCATCATTCGCCGGGGAGGGACGAGCGGCATCGGTACAGCGGCTTTTGAGACCGGAGGATTTTTGATAGACGGAGGGCACAGCTACGGGCCGGGAAAGGAGAAGATGAGCTTTTCGCCCTCATCCGCCTGCACTGGCGTGCGGCCGGCTGCGGTCACAATGCGCCACGACTTTCCTCGAGACTGGAAGATCATCCTTGCTCTGCCAGAGATTGCAGCAGGGGCTCATGGAAAGAGGGAGGTCGACATATTCCGGGACTACTGTCCTCTGCCCGTAGCCGAGGTTCATGAGCTATGCTACCAGATTCTGGTGCGAATGGTGCCTTCCATTGTCGAAGAGAGCCTGGATGATTTCGGGGCGGCTATAAACCGGGTGCAGGAGATCGGCTTCAAGAGAATTGAAGTAATGCTTCAGCATCCCGTCGTCCACAATCTGATGGAGCAGATGCGGCAGGCAGGAGCTGCCTGTGCGGGCCTCTCCTCATTCGGTCCGGCGGTGTATGCCATAACGGACACGCAGGGCCGGGACATCGAGGCCGCTGCCCGCGAGGCCATGAATGAGGTGGGCGGAGAGGTCCTCATCACCCGGGCCAGAAATGAGGGCGCCAGGGTGAGGGTGGCCTAGCGATCTGCAACTTATAGCTTATGTTTTGAAACTTGCTATTTGGATTTAAGAGATGATCAAATGAGCGATATCAAATCTCTACTGGAAAAATTGAGCAATGCGCACGGGATATCTGGCTGGGAAGGATCCGTCCAGCAAATGGTAAAGGAAGAGATTGAGCCGTATGTGGATGAGGTCCGTCTGGACAAGCTGGGAAATCTCATTGCCATCAGGAAAGGGACCGGCCCATCCATTATGATCGAGGCTCATGCTGACGAGATCGGCCTCATGGTAAAACACATCGATGAGAAAGGATTCCTCCGCTTTATTCGCATCGGCGGCTGGTTTGACCAGACGCTTCTCAACCAGAGAGTTGTAATTCACACCAGGTCAGGGCCCATCATCGGTGTCATCGGCTGCAAACCTCCCCATGTTATGAAGGAGGACGAACGAAAGAAGATAATCGAAGCGAAAGACATGTTCATCGATATCGGTTGCACCAACCAAAAGGAGGTCGAGGACCTGGGCATCTTGCCAGGCACGCCCATATCCATCGATAGGACCTTCTCGCCCTTGCAGGGCGACAGGGTCACAGGCAAGGCCTTCGACAACCGGGCCGGGCTGATAATCATCATAGAGGCCCTGAAGAGGACCAAATCCAAGTCGACCATTTATGCCGTGGCCACGGTGCAGGAAGAGGTCGGCCTAAAGGGAGCCAAAGTTGCTGCCTTCAATCTGGATCCTGATGTAGCCATTGCTGCGGATGTGACCATTCCCGGGGACCATCCCGGCATCGAAAAGAAGGATGCATCAGTGGAGATGGGCAAGGGCCCGGTGGTTGTGGCGGCGGATGGTTCTGGTCGCGGCCTGATCGCCACCCCTCAGATCATCGAGTGGATGGTGGGCACGGCGCGAGAGTTTGAGATACCCATGCAGCTGGAGGCATCGGACGGGGGAACCACCGACGCCACATCCATCTACTTAACCAAGTCCGGGATCCCCACGGGCGTTATCAGTGTGGCAACGCGCTACATTCACTCCCCGGTAGAGGTGCTGTGCATCAGCGATATCGACCGGGCAGCAGAATTGGTTGCCAGATGTCTGGAGACTGCGGGAAGGTATTTTTAATTAATTTTTAAAAAAAAACTAGTGTTAATTTTGAGCTTTTTTTTAAATGCCCTCCAACACCGAAAGAAAAGCCAAGACTATATTGAAATAGGATCAAATCAAAAACAAGAGGCCTGCCCGGATCTTTCCGGCAGCCTCCATTATCCAATAAGCAGAACTCAGCTTGAACCGATGAGGCTGATCACAAAGAATCCCAGGAGAACACCAACTACGAACACAATTGCAAATGAGGTGTAAATCAGGGATTCAGCAAATACAAATCCTTCCATAAAATCTCATCTCACTACCAGCACTGGGACTGTTGCCCAGTAAAGGACCTTCTGCACTACACTTCCGATAAGTAGCTTGGAAGCACCGGACTCGCCATGGCTTCCCATAACAATCAGGTCAGCCTTCTCAGCTCCGGCGGTATCGATCACGGCGTTAGCTGGAGCTCCGATTCTGACAATTGCATCAACTGCTACGCCTGCTTTGTCGCCCATAGCTTTCAGGGAGTCGACTGCTTTTCTTCCTGCATTCTCCAGCTTGCCTTCGACCTCCTTTCTATCTGCTCCAAGCTGTCTTACAGCACTGGCAATAACAACCTCATTTACGACGTAGAGTGCTGTGACTTGTGCGCCGAGTGCCTTGGCGAGCTCTATGCCCTCCTCTGCGGCTTTCGCTGATTTATCTGATCCATCTGTGGCAATCAATATCCGCTTGTACATCCTATCCCACCTTTGCTGCGTTTATCTCACTGACATTGTATAAATAGCTATCTTCCCGATTCGAGAATTCTGAGGGCTAACAGCGCCGCATTCTCTCCATTATCGATGCCTACGCTTGCCACAGGAACTCCGGGAGGCATTTGAACAATTGATAAAAGTGCATCCAGGCCTCCCAGTTTCGCACTAACTGGCACCCCTATGACCGGGCGGGTCGTCTTTGAGGCGATAACGCCGGGCAGAGCCGCAGAAAGGCCGGCAATGCCAATAAAGACGCGAGCATCCGTCTGGGAGATATATTCTTCCAGCTCCCCAGGATTGCGATGTGCGGAGAGGACCTTATGCTCAAATGAAGCACCCCTATCCTTGAGTCTTGCAGTGACCTTGTCTACGATGGCCTGATCCGATTTGGACCCGGAAATAATCGCAATATCGACCATAATTATCCTTGATTTTTTCCCTGCAGCTCCTGCTGCTTGCTAATGCTCATCGCAATCAGGGTCTCGAAGATGCTCTTGACCGCACCGGTGTCCAGGTTAAGCTCCGTTGCCAGGTCCATCGCCTTGGACAGAACCTTCTTCTCGCGCTCCGGATCGCTGATAGGCTTTCCTTCTGCCTTTTTAGACTCAAAGATCTTCTTCGAGATGCCTATGCGCTGATTAATGAGCCTGATGATCTCTTCGTCAATCCTCTCTATCTCGCTGCGATGCTCTTGTAGCCCCATTAGATTCCCTGCCCTTTGATGCGCACCTGTTATTTGCTTTCGTTCTTATCACTCTTCCGCCCAGCGGTCTCCAGGCTGCTTCCAGGGCGTCCATCCTGTTCTCGTCGATTATTGCCGAATAAGAGGGGCCGGTTCCGGAGAGGCTGGCTCCTTTCGCGCCGGCTTGCAGAGCGAGGAGCATCGGCTCGGCGGAAAGGCCCAGGGCAGCGCAATAAGCCAGGCCGTTCACAGTCATGGCGCGCTCGTAGTCCCCTCGCATGGCCAAATCGAAGACCACATCAGCGACGGGAGCAATGAGTCGTGAACGGGCGATGTTGGTATCGCCGGAGAAGAGCTTTTTGTCCGGAATGAGGAGCATAACGCTGCAGGAGAACTCCTCCCTCCGGAGGAGCGTCATCTGGCGGTTATCGGTAACCACCACCCCGCCCAGCATTGATGCCAGCGCGTCGTCCAGAGCGCCGGTGATGGTCACGCCCACCTCTCTGGCGGCGGCCACGCCGATCTTTGCCGCTTCTGCCAGGTCCAGATCTTCCTGCAGGGCATCAAGCGTTGCCAGAACGGCGGCGTTGGCGGCGGTGCTGCTGCTCTTCAGGCCGCCGGCCACGGGAATCTCGCTGAAGGTTCGCACCGTTGCGCCGTAGCTGTAGCCCAGCCTCTCCAGCACCATGCGCACACAGGTCTCGATGAGCCGGGTGTCGACACCAGGCACATCTCCCCGGACCCTGCCGGTGCGGTCCAGCTCCACCTCCGCCCGGGTCTGCAGCTTTATTCCGAAGGCTGATCCCTTCCAGTTGGCCACTGCATTGAGAATTGTGGCCGCGCCGTTTGCCCATGCGTATCCTTTCATGATCCTCGATAGCTGTATCAGTCAATTATAGATTAAGCCTGCTCCATCTCAAAGATCTTCTTGAGCTTATCCAGATCTTTAACGAAATCCTCTTTGCCCTCGCGAGTATATTTGGCGATCATCTTGTTCAGATACTCCATCTCGGTGATGCTGGAGACAAAGAGCGGCTGGAAGTTTCCCAGCTCAAAGAGAGGCATGACCTCTACGCCTCCTTTGTTTGTCCTCTCCTCCAGACCCTTTACGACTACTATAAATAAAAAATTTTTATAGCCCAGCCCCCGAGAGATATTCTTGGCAAAGCTGTTCATCTGCTGCACTCTTCGAGAGGAGAGGTCTTTGTAGGCGGCAACTGAATCTTTATATTCTACAAACATGACGGAATCATCCGACCAGAGCAGGGCGTCATACTCCACTACGGCGATCGCATTCTTCAGGGCGACGACGTTGAAGAGGACGCCTCGACACCAGCTAATATTTAGATGAAGCCTAAAGTCAGCTTCTGTCAGGGGCGTATTCCTGGGCTTCAGAACATAAGGTTCGCTGGACAGTTCAATCATGGTGGGGCAGATATTCTTTTCAGATAAATGGACTTTTCCAGCCGCATGGGCAGAGCCGCACGGAAGCTGTGAGCGGAAAAGAGCAGGGTGGCAGCTTATGGCTCTTTTTTCCCGGCTTTCGGCGCTCTCACCCAGTTGCAGCCCGCGGTCCGGGCTGTGCGTGGCTGCGGGATTGAGGAGCCACTCGCCAGGGCTGGCAGCACTGACTGACAACTCTTGCACAAGAACGGTAAGGATTGTCAAGTGGCGCGCTTTAAAAAAGAAACAGCCACAGGATCGATTCGTGTTGTATATCCCCAAAGTACTTATCTTTAAATAATAATTAAAGCTAAGAGGGGAACGATTTGGCTTATAAATATCCTTTGATTAGCGTACAGGTCGGATATTATGGCTGAAAACCCATCAGTAGCTCGTTTTCTTGTATCATCCGACCAGCCACTAAAGCTGACAATGGCTCTGCCCCTGGCAGAGTTGATTCATCAGGCTTTGGTCAAGCTCTCCAATGGATCCTGTGTATTTACTGGTTGCGATAACTCGCATATCCCTCTAAAGGGCCACAAGCACGCTTATATTCTATGCGAATCAAACCAGTCGCAGGAAAATGGAAGTCCGGGAGATATAACTCATGTTACGATCTTTTCTTCAAGCGGTTTCAGCTCTCATGATCAAAACGTCTTGCAGAATCTGAAGCATATCTACGGTGCGAATGTTCCGGATATCCAACTCTCGCTGATGAGACTGGGACATCCCAGGGATTTCGTAGGAACGGACCCGGATTCAGGTCAGTGCCCATTGCTGGCCAAATCACGAACCTGGATCTCCAGAATGCCCTTCGTTCCTGTGCGCCACCCCAAGGTAACTCGGGCAGGCGTGCCCAAGCTGGATGGTCGCGGCCTTCAGATCGACAGCCCGGAGCACGAGCTGAGAAGACTGCTCAGGCTGGATGGATTTCCGGAGCCGTCTGCTGTGGAGAGCGTGCCCTGCACAAGCCTGGGCGGGCACAATGCATACTGGGCAAGCTTCCAAATCCTGCGTGAAAAGAATAATGAGCCGAAGAGAGCTGTCCGACGGGTTGGCTATGGATTTCGCATCCAATTTTCGGAGCCGGTGCAGGGGCCGATGGCATTGGGCTACGCAGCGCATTTGGGGATGGGATCGTTTGTTGCAGATGAAGATGAATAAATAAGTATCCCATATTTTCCCATGAAAATCTCTCGTTATGTATCGATTTTCATCTTCTGTGTATGAATCAACGAATCATGAGGGTTTTTAAATGGAAGTTGAGGCCATTCAGCGGATACAGCCAGCCGATAATTGCAGGGACAACCATAATATAAATTGAAGAACAATTGGAAAATTTATTTTTTGTCGCTACATCTGGCTGGCAGGAGCGGATGAAATCAGAACCTGGGGGCAGCAAGTGGCTCTGCA
Source organism: Methanosaeta sp. PtaU1.Bin112 (assembly GCA_002067705.1). Taxonomy (GTDB): domain Archaea; phylum Halobacteriota; class Methanosarcinia; order Methanotrichales; family Methanotrichaceae; genus Methanothrix. Next base: position 8,600 of record MVRL01000133.1, on the reverse strand, counting down.
GGCGCAGCCTTCTCCTAAAGTGCCGACTCCAGCAAAGGGGCAGCCTCCTGCAAGAAATCCGCAGTTGCTCGATTTCTACCCCGATGTGCAGACAAGAGAGCCTATTTTGCTTTTAGGGCCGAATGGTGAGGTTTGGAATCACTATTCGGTATGCTTCAGGCTCTGGAAATTGAATCCAATCCTCACAGATTACACAGGAGATAAACCCGGATACTGCAGATACCAAAACCTGGCAGAAAATCAAACAGACCCTAAAGATATTCTCCAGGAAATGGTCGGCTCAGTATCGGAAGTGGCTGACTGGAAAGCAGCGGTCTCGCAAAAGCTTTCCAGGGGATTAAAAAGAAACAAATGAAGAACAATAACAGAAATTACAGCCCCCGAAACGCAGGCCAAAGGGCCTGCGCTTCTGGAACTGCTCCTCCCTCCTGTGATGTAGTTGTTGTTGGGTTATAATCGTTTATCCCGAGGCCATAGCGTTATGGCATCGCATCCGGGCGCAGGTGTAGCCGCACCCGTCTGAACCTTTGCTTCATCTTTCAATGATATAAAGCTTCTTCTCGGTTTTCCACTTATTCCAATAAATGCCGTCAATCCGGCGTCCTCTCACCAGCCGATGAGCCACCAAGCTTCCAGAAAAACCGATTAATGCGCGAATGGGCCTGCAATGGAGAGTGAAAAAGAAGACGGCAAGCCCCCTTTTTCCCGACGGGGACTTTTCCGCTCCGGCAAGGCTTGCACTCTGGTATTTTTGCCGCTTTACTTCTTCTGCAGCCAGGGCATCATGGAGCGCAGCTCTGCGCCAACCTTCTCAATGGGATGCTCGGACTCGATCTTCTCCAGAGACTTCTTGACCGGCAGACCAGCCTGGCTCTCCAGGATCCACTCCCGAGCAAACTCACCCGACTGAATCTCTGCCAGGATCTCCTGCATCTCTGCTCTGGACTCTTCATTTATGATTCTCTGGCCACGAGTCATGCCGCCATACTCTGCAGTATTGGAGACATTGTTCCACATGCGCATGAACCCGCCCTCGTAGATCAGGTCCACAATCAGCTTCAGCTCATGGCAGGCCTCGAAGTAGGCGATCTCAGGCTGGTAGCCGGCTTCCACAAGTGTCTCGAAGGAAGCTTTGATCATCTCTGTGACTCCGCCGCACAGGTCCACCTGCTCTCCGAACAGGTCGGTCTCCGTCTCCTCGGTAAAGGTGGTCTCGATTACGCCCGCCCTTGTGCCGCCGATGCCCTTGGCATAGGCCAGTGCCCGCATCATGGCGGACTTAGAGGCATCCTGCTCCACAGCCACGAGGCAGGGAACGCCCTTGCCCTCCTGGTAGGTGCGGCGCACCAGGTCGCCCGGACCCTTGGGGGCCACCATGACCACATCGACGTTCTCCGGCGGGACGATCTGGAAGTAGCGAATGTTAAAGCCATGGGAGAATCCCAGGATCTTGCCTTCCTCAAGGTAAGGTGCTATCTGCTCCCGGTAGATCTTGCCCTGATACTCGTCCGGCAGAAGGATCTGGATGTAGTCCGCCTTCTTGGCTGCGTCTGAGACAGACATAACCTTCACTCCGTCCGCCTCAGCCCTCTTCCAGGCCCTGGAGCCAGGCAGGTCGGCAGCTATAACATCCAGCCCGGAATCCTTGAGGTTCTCACCCTGGGCATGGCCCTGGTTTCCCCATCCAACTATGGCGATGGTCTTGTCCTTCAGCACCCTCAAATCTGCATCTTTTTCATGGTATATCTTCACCAAGTTTCATTCCTCCATATCTCTATTCTAAAAGTGATAATAATCGCTAAAATCATGGCCTGAGGGAGAAGGCTGCACTTCTATCTGACCGCAGCCTGTAATCCTGCTTTGCCAAATTAAGCTTTGATTACCCTCGCTCCCCTCACCATTGAGACCTTGCCGGTGCGAGCCAATTCCTTAATGCCGAACTGACGGAGCAGTTGAACAATGGCATCGATCTTCTCCTCGTCTCCGGTGACTTCGATGATCATGGACCGGTGTGAGACATCGATGATCTTTGCCCGGAAGATGTTTACGATCTGCATGATCTCGCTTCGGCTCTCCTTATCGGCATTCACCTTGATGACCGCCAGCTCCCTTTCCACCGATTCGCTTGCATCAAGCTCACTGACTCGAATGACGTTGATGAGCTTGGAGAGCTGTTTTATCACCTGTTCCAGAATATCCCTGTCTCCATTCACGGTGATGGTCATCCGCGAGTAATCAGGATTGTCCGTCGCTCCTACCGAGAGGCTGTCAATATTAAAAGACCTGCGGCTGAACAGGCCGGCGATGCGCGTCAGCACCCCGGATTTGTTCTCTACTATTACAGCGATGGTGTGCTTCATCTAGAACCCCTCCTGGCCCAGGATCTCCTTTCTGCCTTGTGCATAGATCTTCTCCAAATGGCAGTATTGGTCTGCATCACACCACTCCAGTTCCAATATTTCGCTAAGAGTGGCTCCAGCCGGAACCATCGGTGATACCTTCTCAGCGGGACTGACAATAAAGTCCATTACCACCGGTCTATCCACAGCCATTGCGGCCCGAATGACCGATTCCACCTCAGAAGGCTTTGTCGCTCGCAGGCCCACAGCCCCGTAGGCCTCGGCCAGTTTCACGAAATCGGGGCTTGTTCTTCCCAGAATGGTTGCCGAGTACCTCTTATCAAAGAACAGCTCCTGCCACTGCCGTACCATCCCCAGGCAGCCGTTGTTGAGAACCGCCACCTTCACGGGAATCTCGTTGACGACTGCGGTCGCAAGCTCCTGGCTGTTCATGAGGAAGCTTCCATCTCCTGCCACATCGATGACATCGCACTCAGGCCGCCCGATCTTGGCACCGATGGCCGCGGGAAATCCATATCCCATAGTGCCCAGACCCCCGGATGATATGAACTTCTGCGGATCTTTGTGGACAAAGAACTGCGCTGCCCACATCTGGTTCTGCCCAACCTCAGTGGTGATGATGGCATCAGGAGCGATCTCGCAGAGCTTCTCAATTACATATTGCGGCTTGATGATATTCATATCCGGAATGTAGCGTAGAGGATAGTCCTTCTTCCAGCCTTCCGTCTTCTCATTCCAATCGCTTCGGCCTTTGGGTTTGACCTCTTTCAGCAGTCCCTGCAGGGCATTCTTCGCGTCTCCGACCACAGGAATATCCACCCTCACATTCTTGCTCACCTCCGCCGGGTCCACATCGATATGAACTATCTTGGCACGGGGAGCGAAGCTTGCGATTTTGCCGGTCACGCGATCATCAAACCGAGCTCCTATCGCTAAAATGAGATCGGACTCCTGGATGGCATAGTTGGCATACTTTGTGCCGTGCATTCCCAGCATGCCCAGGGAGAGATTGTGATCCTCAGGAAAACATCCCACACCCATCAGAGTAGTAGTAACTGGGGCATTGATTTTGACTGCCAGCTCAATCAGCTCGCGCTCTGCGCGGGCATATTTCACCCCACCGCCCACGTAAATGACCGGCCTTTCCGCTTCCATCAGCGCTTTGGCCGCCTTTTTGATCTGCATCTCGTGCGCTTTGAAGGAAGGGCGATAGCCAGGCAGCTCGACCTCCGGCCATGAAAACTCCACCTCATCCACAGTCACATCTCTGGGCAGATCGATCAGCACAGGCCCGGGCCGGCCGGTGCGAGCTATGAAGAATGCCTCCCGGAAGACGCGCGTGATATCCTTGGCGCTTCTGAGCAGGTAGTTATGCTTGGTAATGGGCAGAGTGATTCCTGTTATATCCGCTTCCTGGAAAGCGTCCTTTCCAATCAGCCAGGTGTTCACCTGGCCGGTGATGGCAACCATGGGCACGGAGTCCATATAGGCATTGGCAATTCCGGTTACCAGGTTGGTAGCCCCGGGCCCGGAGGTGGCAATGCACACTCCTACCTTTCCCGTGGCTCGGGCATATCCATCCGCCATATGCGCTGCACCCTGCTCATGGCGCACCAGAATATGACGGATATCAGACTGGTAGATGGCGTCGTAAAGAGGCAGCAATACTCCGCCGGGAAGCCCGAATACTACATCTACTTCCTCTCTCTTCAAGCTCTCCAGTACTGCCTGAGCACCCGTCATCTTTTGAGACATTTAGCTTTGTCCTCCTCTTCCAGCCGCATCAGCCGGTTGATGCCGTTCAGCACCGCTTCGACCGATGCCATAATTATGTCAGTGCCAGCTCCTCGAGCCGTTATCTTCCTGTCTGCCATTGCCATCGTCACCCATACTTCTACAAGTGCATTCGTTCCGCCTGTTATGGCGTCAACATGATACTCATCCAGCCGTACATCCGCCACATCCGACATGGCTCTTCTTATGGCATTTATGGCCGCATCCACCGGCCCTACTCCGATTCCAGCTTCCAGCTTATCAGCTCCGTTAAGCTGTATCTTTACCGATGCGGTAGGCGTTACGGTATTGCCGGCAACCACGGTCAGCTCATGAAGCTTTACCTTCGGCTCCATCTGGATGGATAGAACGGTGTCGGCTATAGACTGTAAATCAGCATCAGAGACACGTTTACCTTTATCGCCCAGCTCCTTTACCCGTTCAACTATGCTAGCCAGCTGCGGTTCGGAGACCTTAAGTCCGAACTCGCGCAGGGCCAGTTCCACCGAGGCCCGGCCGGCATGCTTGCCAAGCACAATGCGCCTCTTCCTGCCCACTGTCTCCGGTTGCATCGGCTCATAGGTCCTGGTATCGGCAAGGAGCCCATGCACATGAATGCCCGCTTCATGCGTAAAAGCGTTCTCGCCGACGATTGACTTGTTAGGAGCCGTTGGAAGTCCGGTGAGTCGCGAAACCATCCTGGATAGCTGGTAAATATCCTGGCATTTGATCCCAGTCTTGATTTTGTAGAGGGATTCAAGCGCCATGACCACCTCTTCCAGGCTGGCGTTGCCCGCTCTCTCGCCTATGCCGTTCACAGTTACATGCGCCTGGGCTGCTCCGGCGCGAAGCGCGGCAACGGTATTGGCAGTAGCCATTCCAAAGTCATTGTGACAGTGGATGCTGATCGGCGCTCCCAGTTGAGAGAGCCGGGAAAATATCTCCCCAGTCGTTTCGGGAACCAGCACACCTACCGTATCACAGAAGGCCAACCGATCTGCCCCCGCCTCAATTCCTGCCATATAGAAGCTGGCCAAAAAGTCTTGATCGGCGCGGCTTGCGTCTTCTCCAGATAGCTCTACAATCAGGCCGTGATCTTTGGCGTATTCCGTCACCTGAACGGCTCTATTTATTACCGATTTTCTGTCGGATTTCAGCTTGACCGCTATATGAAGATCCGATACAGGTACCACAAGATGAACAGAGTCTACATCGCAAGCCAGTGCCGTATCAATATCAGCGGAAACGGCTCGAACATAGCTGCATATCTCCGCCTTGAGTCCAAAACCAGCAATTGCTTTAATCGATAGGCGTTCACCTTCTGAGGTCATGGCGGAGCCCGCTTCAATCACATCCACACCCAGAGAATCAAGTCCCTGGGCGATAGCGAGCTTCTCATCCTTGCCGAGTGAGACGCCAGGCGTCTGTTCACCATCACGTAGGGTAGTATCTAGAAAACGTATTTCACCAAATAAATCGATCCCACGCATTCATGCTCAATCACCCTTCAGCCTCTCGGGCCGTTCTAACACCGAGATCTTTAATGATTGATAAAGCTATCGAGCGATGGGCATGAGAAAAGGAATTTCGTTGAATGACGTTCGAAGGGGAAGCTTTAAACCGTTGAAATTAAATCGTCTCTGAGAATGGTGGAGGTTTAGGATAGATGAAGTGCAAATCATTGTCTCTTTCGATAGCTGTGCTGCTATGCCTGATGACAATGCCCATATTGCTCAGCCAAACGGCATTCGCTGGAGTAGGGTGCGGCAGCAATTGGATGGGCGATACATCCGGGGATACTGACTTTTGGGTGAGCAAAAACCAAAATCAGGGAAGCACAAGCACATCATCGCCTGCATCATCCGGGCAGGCCAGCTCATCCAAGACTGCTCTGGCCCTTGGGCAGGTCTCCAGGAATGCTACGATAGAGAGCATAAACCCGGATAAGCCAGGTCCTCAGAGCCCTGGGTCCGTTATTCTTTGGACGGCAGCAGCCTCCAATCCCAACAATGAAAAGATGCTCTACAAGTTTCTCCTCACAGGGCCAGCGACCGGCGGGCTTGCCAGGGACGAGACCGGCTGGATAGAAGGGAATTCCTGGACCTGGACGACAACAGATGCTGATGCTGGTGAAAATCAGATTGAAGTACAGGTGGCTCGAGCTGGATCGGCTGGATTTGAGGCCAGCCTGTCGCAGAGCTACATTATTAGCGAAGGTTCCCAGGAGGCAGGGGCTGTGAATGCGAACGCAGAGACTGCCCCCGCTTCGTCGGCTGTTGCTGCTGCCACATCATCAGATGCTCTCTCAACCACTGCTTCCAGCACTGCATCCTCCATAGTGGAGGGCCATCCAGAATCAAGAACGGGTGAACCTATTTCAGATAGGCCGAGAGTCGCACCCGATGAGAGGAAGATCGATACTCCGACAACAAGCGGTCCCAATATGCAGATGCCCGATACGAAACCCATACCTTTGAATTCTCCTTCTGCCAGCCAGGGAATAGTTGATGCAAATGCTGCAGCTGCAGAGAAGCAGGCTGAGGCCCAGTCTCGGGAGCCTGAGTATATGGAAGTAGAGGGCAAGTGGACGATAAAGCTGGAAGATAATGGCGTGACTTTAAACCCCCTCACAATAATCCAGACAGGAGGAAGCGTCATGGGCATGGGGACTCTAAATGAGAAGAATAACAAGCTTCAGGTCAGCGCCAAAGGCACCGTCTCCGATAACACCATGAATCTTGATATCTGGACGATAGTCTACGAGTTTGGAAACAAGATCGATGAGCACATAAATCTCGACCTGGTGAAGGTAGACAGGACTATATCCGGAAGCTATGAGATGTATTCGGGCGAAGATCTGATCAGCCAGGGAAATGCGACCGCCACCAAATTTGCATCTTGAGGTATTCCATAAAAAGGAGGACCACGATTGAAGAGCCAGTTAATCTTATGCATGGTATTGGTCTTGACCATGCTTGCAAGTTCAGCCTATGCAGGCTGCGGAAGATGGGTAATACGAGATAATACCGATTTTCTGAAAGACCCAATCTTTGATGAGGCAGTAGCGTCCTCCACCGGAAGCAGTGCCACTGTGAATGCCGACGGCACGCTGAAAGCGAAGAACGATACCGGAGAGAAAAGCGAAAAAGAGGTAACCGAAAACGCTGTAGCCCCAAAAAAGGCACCTGCTGTTGATCTGGCAGGAAAGTGGAAGGTTCTTCTGGAAAAAAGCCCTGAAAAGCAGGATGGCGGAAAGACAATTGATTTGATATTGATACAGAATGGCGAGAGGCTGCAGGGTTACGGCACACTTCTCGAAGAAGCGTCCGATACTCCCGCAACTGCCACCGGCTCCATATCAGAGGAGGGCATAAGCCTGGATGTGAAACTGGTCCAGCAGAAGAAGGACTACAAGCTGGATATGGCTCTGGTCGAAGGCAATCTGCAAGGAAGCTACGAGCTATATGAGATGGAAGCGCTGGCAGAAAACGGCAACGCCACCGCCAGCCGATCCTAATCCAGATCTCTTTTTTTGTTAGTATTCTCTTCTGCTATTTGTGATATGGCTCGCCGTGCATTATCCGAAAGCTTCGATAGATCTGCTCCAGAAGAATCACCCTCATCATCTGATGGGGAAAGGTCATCATCGAGAAGGAGAGGAGAAGATCAGCTCTCTGCAAAGCCTCCTCTGCCAGTCCCAATGGCCCGCCTATCACAAAAGCCATCTCATTTCTTCCTTGCAGGACCATCTTTCGCATCCATGCAGCCAGCCCAGGCGAGTCAAAGGCTCTTCCCTTTCTGTCCAGAGCGATCACCGGACCAGTGTGATGCTTGAGTTTATCGAGAATGGCCAGAGCCTCCTCTTGCATCGCCTTCTTCTCCTCAGCAGCTGAAGCCGCCTCTCTGATATGCGCCTCTGAGACCTCGATCAGCTCCAGACGGACATAGGGACGGAGGCGGCGGGCAAAATCGGCTCCAGCATCCTGCCAGTATCTCTCCCGGAGCCGGCCAACGGCAACGATGCGAATGATCACCTTTTTGCCTCCACATGCTCAAGGTAAAGCTCGCCGGTAGGCGTGATCCCCCAGCCGCCTTCCGCCTGCTCGATGACCAGGGCCTTTTCCAGCATCTGCAGGTGATACTCAGCCAAAGGCGCAGCAAGGCCCAGCTTCATCGCGATCTGGTCAGTCTCCTTTATGCCATTTGCAATGAGGATGAGCATCCTTCTGCGCAATGGGTGCTGCAAAACCTCCAGAGCATAGCGGTGGCCAACGGCCCCATCCCACCAACGCGTCTCTGCTTTTTTGTCAGAAGACATGCTTATCAGATCCATCAGCGATGGCAAATGAAAGATTCACAAGGATACAAAAGAAGAGCGGTAAACTCAATCGGTCTTTCCTTCCTGGATCTCGCAGGTTCCGCTCTCGATGCCGCAGACCCGGCAGACCTCCCGTTCCTCATCCAAAT
>MVRL01000132.1 GCA_002067705.1 Methanosaeta sp. PtaU1.Bin112 | reverse complement strand
TTGTCCATTATAAGGGGTGCAGTCCAATACTATGTCTGAAGGGTGACATGCGGGATGTGGGATGGATACAGGGCCTTAATAACAATTTACAGAAAATTAGCTACACTGCCATCGAAAAAGAGCTAAATTGCTTAAATAATTTAGCGTCAGCCCCTAAGAGAACTCAAGAAAAAGCTGGGAACTAATGTATTCTCCACTGAGTGAGAGTTAAGGTTTAAAAAAAGGCAAAAGAATGCGGAGGGAGCTTGATCTTGCTCCATCCATTGACTTCAGTTCTTACTCTGCTCTTCTCCGATAAAGATATCCTGCCAAAGATAAAACAATTACGGCAAATATCGCCTGGAAGGCAGGTGCTTCATTCCCATTCTTCTTTACAGCACCATCCTCTGTTTCAGAACTCTCGATTTGTAATGCCTCTGGTTCATTCACATCGGATTCGATCCATATTGTGCCTTCTGGCAGAGCAATGGTCCTCAGGCCAGAATTGGCTGGGTTGGCATATTCGACTTGCGATACTGTGCGAGAGCTGTTCAGTGGCTCTGCCACATTAGCTTGAAGCTTCCAGCAGAAGACCGCAGTGAAGGTTGTGCTCCAGCACTTGCCATATTGAATGGCAGGAATTGACCAGGATAATGAATTTGTCCTCCAATTGACACCATCATTGTTTACATTAAGCGTTCCGGCCTTTGTGCCTTTATTCAAAGGCCGAAGGTAAGATGGCAGTGTATCTACTATCTTAATATCATTGACAGTGCCATTGGCCGTCAAACTGGTCTTTGTCAGGGAAGTCAATGCCGATGCTATCTGAGCAGAATCATCAACCTGGATCAACTTACCGCCAAACCTCTTAGCCATGCTGTTCAACATATCGTATGTCTCATTTATCTCCGGTTTATTCAATAATAGGACATAGATCATGTACTTTGATGGGTCTGGGTAACTCAGGAATGGTTCGTACTCATTTCTGGCATCAGTTATGAATACTATCACCTTTCGGGCGCCTTCCCTTGGTGATGCATCGAATGCCGCCAAAGAGCCATTCATGCCTACCTGGTACATCGTCAATTCCCTGGGATTAGCCTTGAGCCTGTTTGAGGCGTTTAATACCTCATCGTAGCTGAAAGTGGGCTTAACAGCCGTATCAATATCGCTATCCCAGCTTACCAGGCCCATTCTGAGATCAGCGCTCTTGGAGGTCTTCATGGCCTGCACAAATTTATTAATTCCTCTATTGATTTCACTGAGTGCGGCCTTATCACCTTCGATCACGCTTCCTGATGTATCTACAGCCAAGACCAAGTCCGTGGAACCAATCTTTGGCTTGGCGCAGACGGTAATGGTATAATTAATGAGCGCTCCTTTAGTCATATCATGATCTCTCAACGAGAGAACATATGGATCTATTGCCTTTTTGACTATTAGGTTTTCATCCTCCCTAATTGAGCTGAAATTTCCTGGCTTGGGAGTGAATCTGTATTCACAGTATCCTGGAATGCAGGGGTAACTGCCGAAGTAGATTGTCTTGTTCTCGCTATCCTTCATTGTTACCTCAGATGCGATATCGCCATTTGTGCACCAATTAGGCAGAAGTTGCTGTTCAGCTCTGTATCTGCCAGCTGGCAATGAGCATTCAATGTGGCCGTTGTTGTCAGTGGTAAATGAGCCATATAACTCAGATGGATCACCCAGGCTAGTTACTTCAACCTCCCTATTTGGCAGTCCCGGCTCTCCTGTATTGAATCTACCATCTCGGTTTGTGTCGTTATAGACATGTATTCTTAATGATGCCATGCATCTTTAAGTGATAGGAAGAACTACAATGCAGCAATTATTGCATTGGACAGAAAATTAATCAACATAATTTTCCATCTGTTGATTAGCCATGAGCTATATCAAGAAAATAACTGCATTACGCCTAGAACAAAACCCATCATGAAGGATCAGCTTTGCCTATCCAGTGAAGATCAATTGAAGAATTATGTAGCTTCAATCGTAGATGCATTTATTGCTTCCAGAAAAATCATCGTCAGAAGGGGGTGGATAGAACCCCCCAAATCCTTCAATTGGAGAAGGTTTTTCATGGGAAAAGGCTGGGGAGCCGCAATAACCCAAGCCGAGCAGCTCCCCATCGGTTCCCTATTTGCAGTGGCACTCTGCAAATGTCACCTTCATCGTCTTGGGATCGCGGATGACCGTGTTCAGCTGGCATTTCTTGCCTGGCTCGCAACCGCCCACGCATTTGCCCAGGCCGTAGTCGTACCAGCACCTCAAAGGTTCAGGCGCCTTGAAGCAATACTTGAATAATCCTGCCGCAGAGTCTATTGTGCCGCAAACAATGGGATCGCCATTGGCATTCAGACAGTTATCCTTGAGGCCCTTTGCTGCAGCTTCCTCTTTGCTGGCGCAGACGCATCCGGTCGGACACTCTATGGTAGGAATCTGATAGCAGAATTTCGGATAGCCGCGTGGATCTTTGCCGCATTCTTTCTTCACATCGGCACAGAATTTGCTGTACCCCAGATTCTTAGCTTCTTCTTCAGTGAGACAGGCGCAGCCAACCGGACATCTGCCGGGAGGCGAGAAGCAATACAGTGGCCGCTTATTCTGATCATAGCCGCAGGGGATCCTCTGGCCGGAGCAGAGGCTGTATCCCGCTTCTTTGGCCTTCTCCTCGGTCAGACAGCTGCAGCCCTGAGGACACTTGGACTTGAAGCAATATTTGGGCACGACCCCGTTAGGCGTCTTCTCTTCTCCACAGGGAGTCGACTGACATCTATCGAAATTTCCTTCGCCGAACATTTGGGTTGCTCCGGCGACCGTCAGGCATTGGCAGCCTTCTGGGCATTCACGCTGAGCAAATCCTGGCAGAATCATCAAAGAGAGCGCGGTCAGGATTAAGAAGAGCAATGATGCTCCAAACCATTTTCTGTTTTGCATTTTATTCATCTCCTTTTAGGGACAGGTCTTTTTCAGGGTGCCTCTCAAGAATAGTGGTTTTCCCTCCGTTTTTTTTCTGCTGATGGTGGATCGAATGGCGAACACCCTTGCACATTAATGATACTACTATGCTGTATAATGTCCGCTATTACTTATCAAGCTAATCCTTGTAATGAATGATCAATATGTATTGAATAGGATCGAAAAATGATTGGGCCGAGCCTGTAGCACCAGCATCAAACCGGGATAAAGCCGTTTTCTATGGCGATCTTCTGGCCATCAGGGCTTAAGATGTAATCGATAAATGCATTGGCGCCGGGCGAGGGCTTGCCCAGAGTTATAAAGTAAAGCTTTCTGGCTAGAGGATACGCACCGCTCTTTATGCTCTCAATCGATGGCTGGACGCCATCCAGAGCAATCACCTTGGCATCTCCTTTCATGACGAAGCTGTATCCCATGTATCCAATGGCATTGTCGCTGCGCTGCGTACTGAACTTGACCTCAGAGCTCTCCCCGGCATCGTAAGATACCGCAGGGGTCTCCGCCTCTTTGCTGCCCATTATTATCTCATTGAAGGTATCTCTCGTTCCCGAACCCGGCCTTCTACCAATAGCGAATATCTCCGTGTTCGGTCCGCCCAGCTCCTCCCAGTTGGTTATGTCCCCGGAATAAATCCTCCTAACCTCGTCACAGGTAAGCGATGTCACTCCTTCGTTATAGACGTCCGGGCTTACAACCAGGCATATGGCATCATATCCCACCGGCAGCTCAAAAAAACGGACCTTCGGCGTCTCATACCTCTGCCGCTCTGCCAACTGGATCTCACGGGAACTCATGGCAATATCCGATCTGCCTTCAGCTACGTCCACAATCCCTACGCCGCTGCCACCAGATTTCACATTGACTTTGAAATCATCCTGTAGCATGTTAAATTCCTCGGCAGCAAGCTCCGCCATGGGCATGACCGTGCTTGACCCTGAAACCGCAACCGTTACCTCTCTGGCACTACCTTCCGCTCCAGCCATGACGAAAATGAGCAATAATATCCACAGCATGCTTTCGGCATTCATCAGAGTTGATCTGCCATCCTATTATGTAAGCTTGATGTTTGTGTAGGGATCAAATGGGTACGAAACCCTCTTCTGCGGCGATCCTCTGGCCCTCCGGCCCTCGCACAAAGTCTATGAATGCCATCGCTCCACTCGTGGGTTTTCCAAAGGTATAGAAATAAAGATGCCTGTGAAGCTCATAGAGATCCAGCTTGATATTTTCATAAGTTGGCATGATTCCATTGAAAGCTATGCCCTCGACTCCTCCGCCCAGATAGTTGAAGCCCAGATAACCTATCGCTTTATCACTTCCCGCTATGGCGGTCTTAACCTCGGCTCCTCCAAAGGCCACCGTATCCACACCTGGCGTCTCAGCATCTCTGCTGCCCAGAACTATCTCGTTGAAGCTGTCGCGGGTTCCCGAACCCTCCTCTCTGGATATTACATAGACATCCGCATCCGGGCCGCCAAGCTCCTTCCAGTTGGTGATATTTCCGGAATAGATATCTTTTGCCTGCGCCCTGCTCAGTCCCTTTACGCCGGCCTTGTATATCTCATCGCTTACCGCCAGGCTGATGCCGTCCAGGCCTACCAGAAACTCCTCAAAGGAATCTCCGAATCTCTTCTTTTCATCCTCTGTAATCTCACGCGAGGCCATTGCGATGTCATTCTTGCGCTCGGCAATGCCGAGAATTCCCGCTCCGGTCCCGCCGGCGGAGATCGTCACCACAAAGTCATTCTGCTGAGCATTGAATTCCTCTGCTGCGACCTCGGCCAGAGGCATCACCGTTGATGATCCTGAGACTGTGACATCTTTAGCAGATGCCGGGCAGTCGATGACAATGGCGAGCCAAGCGACTAACATTATGACTATTATTTTTCTAATGAGCCCCACCATCAGCAAATGCATCGTCAAAATATGTAAAGCTTATCGTCGCATTTTGCCACTAAATCTGTATTTTAGATCAGTTGGAGAAAACTCGATCTATTGAAACGGCAGACAGATGACCACCTTTTCAATATTATGCTCTCTCGTAAAGGGTAGTCCTCTGAAATGCTCTTTTTCCCCGCCCTTCGATCAATTCTACCAGCTCCTCTGCCGAAATGCTCGGATCCTCTTTGCAGTTGCGGGCGATTGCCTCATCCATGAGTGTGCCTCCCAGGTCATTGGCCCCCCAATCCAAAGCGGCAGCTGCTGCTCCGCGGCCCAGCTTCGTCCAGCTAGCCTGGATGTTGGTGATGTTGGGATAGAGGGCAACCCTGGCCAGAGCATGCATCTTGAGACGGTCCAGGAGATCGGCGCCTTTAGCAACCTTGCCGAGAGCGTTATTGCTTGCAATGAAGGGAAGCAGAACCATCTCGGTAAATCCACCCGTCTCAGACTGGATCTCTTTTAAAATTTGCAGGTGGCTCAGTCGATCGTCCAGGCTCTCAATATGGCCGAAGAGCATGGTCGAGGTAGTGGGTATTGCCAGAGTGTGCGCAGCGGTTATGATCTGCCGCCATTTATCCGTCGTCAGCTTATCCGGGCAGATCTTCTGGCGCACAGAGTCCACAAGGATCTCAGCTGCGGTCCCGGGCATGGACCCAAGGCCGCTTCTCTTCAGCTCCCTCAGGGACTCAGAAACCTCTATCCTAGAGTTCTGTGACATATGCAGCACCTCCATAGGGGAGTAGGCATGCAGATGCATCCTTGGAAAGTCGCGATGGATGAGCTCCAGGATCTGGCAATAGTCCTCGAGATGCATTCTTGGGGAGAGGCCACCTTGCAGACAGATCTCAGTAGCGCCCAATTGCTCTGCTTCGCCGGCACGCTGCAAAATCTGCTCTGCTGTCAGGGAGTAGATGCGGCTATGCTTGAAAGAGCAGAATCTGCATGTTCCGATGCATTCATTGGTGAAGTTGATATTTCTGTTTATGACAAAAGAGACGGCATCCCCACAGCTCTTCTCCCGCAGAATATTGGCCAGCCGGAAGAGGCGAAGGGGATGCTTCCATAGCTTTTTCAATTCATCCTGATCGGAAGATGTCTTTGCAGAAAATGAAACCATTTCCGCAGCATCTGAGACTTCTGAGATCATTATGACTCTCACTCTCCCCAGCATCACATTTATTGCTCTTGGTAGTGCTTTTCTATTCTTCTCTCTTTAGGCAGCTGGCTGATCAGCTTTCCATGTGAGTATAGACCGCATCCAAGTATATCCCCTCTATAAAAAACTACCACATAGCCTGCGTCACATCCTGATTCGATGACCTGGCTGCCTCCCTCCAGAAAGATCATTGCCTCCTGCTTATTGAGATTCATGGCATTCTTGGTGGCATATCTGCCGAAGACCTGCAGAGCGGAAGTGGTGGGCTTCCAGGGCCGATCTTTGCAGCTTATGATGCGCATGCCAATGGCCTCGTAGCTCAGCGCGGGAAGATCAACATCGCCGATAGCCCAGATGCTGTTTGCTTTTCGGAAGAATCTGCAGCTGGAAAAAGCCTGCTCAGAGATTCCAAACCGCTCCTGCCAGAGCTTTGCCACGATGGATCTGTCCAGCGGCTCGAATACGTTCCTAATTCTTGATGATCTTGGCGACATAAAAGCCTCCTGTGTCATTGACATGAGGATAGTAGCGGGCTGTGGCCGATAGCTCATCTTTCAGCCTCTCGCCGTTCCATTCAGTTATTCCCGGGCACTCCTTAAGGCCTGGGATTCTCACCTTTTCCAGCCGGAACGCTCCGCTATCTCCGCTTTCTCCAATTGCCTCCTGCACCACCAGCTCATTTTCTTCCGGGGCGTAGGTACAGGTGGAATAGACCACGACCCCCCCGGCCCTGGTCAAGCGCAGGGCGTTTTTGAGAAGGCTGACCTGTAGCGCCTTTAAGTCAAGGGACCTCTCCCGGCTGCACCTGGCCAGAACTCCAGGTCCTCTTCTCTCCCTGCCCTCGGAAGAGCAGGGGGCATCCACCAGGACCCGGTCAAATGATCCGCGGGGAAAATTTCGGCCGTCATAGCGGGTGACGGCCACATTCAGCACGCCCAGCCGCTCGCAATTGGAGCGCAGGGGGGCGACCCGCGCCAGAGAGGGCTCATTGGCGATTACAAGGCCCTTGTTCTGCATCATCTGGGCAATCTGAGTGGTCTTGCTGCCCGGAGAGGCGCACATATCCAGAACGCACTCTCCTGGCTGGGGGTCTAAAACGAGGGGCGGGACCATGGATAGCTCTTCCTGGATGTGGATCTGGCCGAGGAGGTTTTCCAGGAGCTTTCCCGGACTCTCCGCGTCCAGCTTAAGGCCCAGATGGTACCATTCGAAGCTCTGAAAGAGCACGCCCTCCTCTCGCAGCCTCTCCAGGAGCTTTTCTGGCTCTATCTTCAGAGTATTGATGCGGGCGGAATTGTAAAGAGGAATGCATTGAACGGCCCGGAAGGCGGCATAGTCCGGCACGATTTCTCTGTATCTATCCAGGTGATCCATGCCAGAGAGAGTGCATCCCAGCAGAAATAAATTGGCATTGCATGAGCAAAAGGATTTAATAGTCGGATAACGAGCAAGCTGATCGCGAAAGATGGTTCGTGGCTTATCAAGGACGGTGACGCATTTTGGCAAATTACAATGCAGATCGATCCTCAATGGGCACCCCTGCCCCGGTTGAGGTCGGAAAAGAGTATGATGTAAATATTGAGGACATTGCCAGAGAAGGCGACGGCATTGCCCGGGTAGAAGGATTTGTGATCTTCGTGGCCGACACCAAGGTGGGCGACGCAGTCAAGATCAAGATCGATAAGGTAATGAGAAGATTTGCCATCGGACATAAGATTTAAATTTTTGTGATTTAATCTGATGAGGTCGAAGGTTCGGATAACCTGACCCCAATTTGTTAGTTTTTGTATTCGCAGAAAAAAGGCTTTATCGGCTCAGTACGGCCTTCAAGTCATCCAGAAACAGATCCAAGTTCTCCCGCGTCATATGCCTCATCAGTATCAGCCGCAGGGCTCTGTTTGGCTCACGGGTCATGGAAACGTGCCAATCCCTCTTCATCAGATCCTCGCGGACTCTTGCCGGGTCTGGAACATCCAGCGCCACAACATTCATGATAGGCTCAATCGCTGGAAAAACGCCGATCTTCCTTGCGCCTTCCACCAGATGATGGGTGAGGTCCATGCAGTAGTCGACCATCTCCTTGAAGCCCTCCCTGCCCAGATGCATCATCACTGCGTAGGTGGCTGCGGCGGCAGCCCCGCTCCTCGTGCCGGTAAGAGAAGCCTGCCTCGCTTTGGTGAGGTAGTGCGTCTCCGTCTCCAGGGCGCTCAGGCACTCCTGATCCCGGAAGAGCAGGCCTCCGGCTGGAATGGTGCTCATGCCCATCTTATGGGGATCGATGGTGATGGAAGAGACTCCGGGCACGGAAAAATCCCAGGCGTACTTCTTGTCCAGGAATGGCAGGACAAAGCCTCCAAATGCGGCATCAACATGCAGGTGAATGCCCCGGGCCGCAGCCATCTCTGCGAGCTTGTCGATGGGGTCCACCTGGCCGTACTCAGTAGTACCGGCTATGCCAACCAGGGCCACGGTCTTTTCATCCAGCAGAGACTGAACCGAAGATAGATCGACCTTGAGGCTCTCATCCAGCTCCGCCTTGCGAACCTCCAGAGACAGGATGTCTCCGATCTTGTCAAAGGAAAAGTGGGCAGAGGCGGGAACGACGATATTGCCGCCTTTTATGCCTGCCTCGTTCCTGGCCGCCCGGATAGCCTGAATGTTGGACTCCGTGCCGCCGGTGGAGACATAGCCTGATACCTCCGGACAGCCCAGCATCTCGCCAAGCATTGCAACCACGCGCTCCTCCAGCTCGGCCACGCCCGGAAACAGACCCGGGTCTCCCAGGTTTGTCTCCAGGAACATGTCGTGGGCCCTTACCGCAATAGGATGTGGCAGGGTGCACATGGTGGATAGGAAGCGGTCGTAGCTGTAGTCGCGTGCTCTCGTTTCCGCCAGGATGGCCATTACCTCATCTTCGGAAAGGGCTTTCTCTCTCATTTTCATCCCATTTTATTTCTCAGGGCATTGAGCATCAGGATCTTCTCAGATCTGGCAACTGTCTCCCGAACGGTTGCCACGGCATCGATGTTGGCCGATATGCTGGTAATTCCTATCTCAACCAGCCTCTTGGCCATCTCCGGATACGATCCCGCCTGGCCGCAGATAGAGGTCTTAACCCCTGCCTCATTGCAGCGCTCCACTACATACTCGATGAGCTTGAGCACAGCAGGATGCAGCTCCGAATACAGCCCGGCCACGTTCTCGTTGTTGCGGTCCACTGCCAGGGTGTACTGGGTCAGGTCATTGGTTCCAAAGGATATGAAATCAATGCCGTCCTCGATGAAGTCCTCGATGGTCAGGGCCGCACCGGGTGTCTCTACCATGATGCCCACATCGATCTTCTCCAGGTCCAGGTTTTCATCGACCATTATCGCCTTGGCCTTGCGGAACTCGCGGACGTGCTGCACCATAGGAAGCATGATGCCTACATTTGAGAGGCCCATCTCGTGAAGCTTCTTGAAAGCCCTGACCTCCAGGCGGAAGTGCTCGGTCTCAGTCAGGTCGCGCCGGATGCCTCGCCAGCCGAGCATGGGATTATGCTCATGAGGCTCGCCCTCGCCGCCCTCCATGGCCCGGAACTCGTCTGTGGGAGCATCCAGGGTGCGCACCCACACCGGCCTCGGGAAGAATGCGTCTGCCACGATCTTGATGCCCTTGACCAGCTCATCTATGTACTCCTCGCTCTTGCCGTTCTTGATATACCAGTTGGGCGTCTTGCCCAGTCCCAGTATCATATGCTCGATTCTGAGCAGGCCCACGCCGTCTGCCAGGGTTGCAGCGGCAGCGGCAGCTCGATCCGGCTCGCTGACATTGACCTTGACCTCGGTTGCGGTAATCGGCTTGGTGGCGACTGTGCCCACGGGCCCTGCTGCTGCCGCCGGCCTGGCTGCCGATGAAAGAGCCACCCGTCCCTCGTATACCATGCCTTTGCCGCCATCCACTGTGATCTCCATGCCGTCCTTCAGAGTGGTTGTG
The DNA here is from genome assembly GCA_002067705.1 of Methanosaeta sp. PtaU1.Bin112. Classification (GTDB taxonomy): domain Archaea; phylum Halobacteriota; class Methanosarcinia; order Methanotrichales; family Methanotrichaceae; genus Methanothrix. Next base: position 4,559 of record MVRL01000132.1, on the reverse strand, counting down.
GCTTTCTTTGTTCCGACCACTGCCGGACAGCCCAGCTCGCGGCTGACAATGGCTGCGTGGCAGGCCATGCCGCCCTCGTCGGTCACAATGGCGCCAGCTCGTTTCATTCCCGGAACCATGTCCGGCATGGTCATCTTGGTAACCATGATGTCTCCCTGCTTGACCTTGTCCAGCTCTCTGCCGCTGGCAATGAGTCGCACGATACCTGTGGCTACTCCAGGAGCAGCTCCCAGACCAGTGAGGAGCACCTTGCCGCTGGACTCCGCCGCAGGCTCTGGCTTCTTGCCGTTGTTGATAGTGGTGATCGGGCGCGACTGGAGAATGTATATCTTGTTCTTTTCAACGCCCCACTCTATATCCTGAGGGATACCGTAGTGCTTTTCCAGTATCTCGGCATATTTGGCGAGCTCAATGGCCTCGCTGTCCGTCAGAACGATGGCCTCTTTCTTCTCCACCGGGACCGGGATTGTGACCGTCTTCTGAGTCTTTGGGTCCCTGATGATCATTATCTCCTTGGTGGCGATATATTTGCTCATGATATTTTTGGTCTTTCTGTCTACGACAAAGTTGTCAGGAGAGACGCTGCCGCTGACCACGGACTCGCCGAGGCCCCAGGCGCCCTCTATAACTACCAGAGGCTCGCCCGTAGATGGCTGGGAGCTGAACATTACTCCCGATTTTTCGGAGTCCACCATCTTCTGCACTATTGCCGATAGGTTTACCTTATCGTGCTCGAAACCCTGCTCCACCCGGTAAAAGATGGCACGCGCACCATAGAGCGATGCCCAGCACTTGCGAACGGCATCAAAGACATCTTGCGCTCCACGCATATTGAGAAAAGTCTCCTGCTGGCCTGCAAAGCTGGCATCAGGAAGATCCTCGGCTGTGGCGCTGGAGCGCACTGCCACGAAGACCTCCTTGCCCTCGCGCTTGCACAGTTCCTCATAGCGGGATTTAATTGCTATCTCGATGTCCTCGGGCACCTTTGCCTCCATGATGAGCTTCTTTGCCGTCTTCTCGGCTCGATGAAGCTCTGACTCCTGATTCACATCGACGCTAAGGGCTTCAAACAGCTTATCGGCAATACCTGCCCGGTTGATGAAATCCCGGAAGGCCTGGGCGGTTACTGCAAAGCCGCCAGGTACGGGAACGCCGATATTTATCATCTCACCCAGGCTTGCACCCTTGCCGCCCACTACGGAAAGATCATTCTTTCCCACTTCTTCCAGCCAAACAACAGCTTGCATCAAATCATCCGTCCGCTATTATGATTATTCTATCTCCATTATGCCTTCAGTATCTGCGCACCTCTCCCTCTTTACATTATATGAAGCTTTCATAGGATATATATCCAGGAAATAGCTGACAGAAGGATTGCATGTTTAAACGTTTTCGAGGAGCTGGGGCGGCAATAGACCTGCTTCTTGGTCGCTGCTCACCCTTACAGAGGATGCAGCGCCTGCCAAGTGAGCAGGCATCGGGACGAGTCCTATCGCAGGATATCCTCTCTCCTGTGAGCCTGCCGGGCTTTGACCGGGCGGCAATGGACGGATTTGCCGTGCGATCTGGGGAAACCAAAGGCGCGAAGCCTAATGCACCCGCTTACGTGAAGAATTTTCTGCCCATGCGCGCAGGCATGCCTGTTCCCAGCGATTTCGATGCGGTTGTGATGAGTGAGGATTGCCAGGATAGGGGTACGACTTTAGAGATCACAGCGCAACTGCATGCTTACAAGAATGTCTCTCGCGTAGGCGAGGACATAGCCGCCGGGGAAAAGGTCTTTTCTGAAGGCCATACCCTTCGTCCTCCTGATGTAGCAATGCTCTCTGCGCTGGGAATCGGCGAGGTATGGGTCTATGAAAGGCCCAGGGTTGTTGTCATCCCTACAGGAGAAAATCTGATACCGATAGGGCAGCGTGCTTTGCGCGCCGGAGAAGCATACGAGATCAATGGCCTTATGACGGGCCTCTATGCCGAGAAGTGGGGTGCTATTGCCAGCAGGACAGAGATCGTTTCCGCTGATGAGGACCAGATTCGCGAAGCCATATCATCCCATGCCGATGCGGACATGCTGATAATAATCGGAGGCGCAGCTATAGGCGATAAGGACTACGTGCCCAGAGTGTTGGAGGAGATGGGAGAGCTCTTCGTGCATGGGGTGCGACTGCAGCCGGGAAAGCCCACTGCTCTGGGCGTCGTGGCAGGAAAGCCCGTTGTCTGTCTGCCGGGCTATCCGGTTGCCGCGCTTTCCGACCTCTATCTTTTCGTAAGGCCGGCTTTGCAGAAGATAGGCCACCGCACCGACCGGCAGCCGAGGGTATCGGCAACTCTGGCAAGAAAGATTGCTTCGCGACCCAACTATCTGAGCATTGTCAGGGTGACCCTCAAGGATGGCCAGGCTGAGCCTATCATGGTCTCAGGGGCAGGCATCCTCAGCTCTGTGGCCAGGGCGGACGGCTTTGTGGTGGTGCCCGAGGAGACGGAGGGGCTGGAAGCAGGAGAGACTGTGGAGGTAGAGCTGTTCGATTGAGGTAGTGAGTTGATAGATATGAATTCAACCGAGACGAAATTGAGCCGATTTGCTTTTCTGGAAGATGCGGCCAAGGAATTGGGTGCGATCGATGCCCGGGTCGTCCCGGCCACCGATGTGGTGGTAGAGAACCGGGTTCCCCTAAAATGCAGGACTGGCTGTGTCGGCTACGGTAAAAAACTGACCTGTCCGCCCCATGTTCCTTCCGTGGACGAGTTTCGGAAGATACTGTCTGAGTACAGCTATGTCATGTTGGTGAAGTTCAGCTCTCCGGCCAGGGCAGAAAGCGATGTCATCTGCTCCATTTACCGGTACTGGCTGGACCCGGAAGCACCGGCGGACAAAAAGGAGCAGGCAGATATGTTCTGGAATGATTATTTCGCAGAGAGCAGGAGGATACTGCTGGCCATGCTGGAGCTGGAAAAAACGGCATTTAATGCTGGCTACACTCTGGCGCTAGCACTGGTGAACGGCTCCTGTCGGCTGTGCGAGAGCTGCAATGTGGATAATGGCGTTTGCGTGCATCCCTCCATGGCCAGGATTCCGGAACACGCTCTGGGAGTCAATATGAAGAAGACTGCCGAAAAAGCCGGCATGCCAATTCAGTTCCCGGTCTCAGGGAATCCCACGCCGATGGCCTTGCTGCTGATCGATTAACTCATTCTTCTCCAATTTTTTATATACGCCGGTGCCTGGGCGTGCTCGTGCATCATGCCGTAGGACCTGCCGGAAGGATAGTACTCCGCCCCCAACTGGACTCTACCTGCCTTCTTTTCTCCGGCGATGTGCTCGATGAATGCCAGGGCCAAGTCGATTCCAGCAGAGACGCCTGCTGAGGTCCAGACCTTTCCGTCATGCACCACCCGATCCTCTACACCAATAACGTCCCCCAGTTGCCTCAGCCGGTCGAGGAAGGCCCAGTGGGTTGTCGCTCTCCTGTTGGCCAGCAGCCCCGCCTGATGGAGGATGAATGAGCCGGTGCACACGGAGAGAACTTACTGGCAGTGTTCCGCCTGATCGGCTATGAATTTAACTAGCGCGGGATTGTACACCTCCCGGCGCGTGCTCTGCCCACAGGGGACGAGGAGAAAATCGAGGGAGGGCAGTCTGAGAAGGTGACGTGGGGATTGATGGATATGCCCTTATCGCAGATTACGGGATCAAGGCTCTGCCCGACCATGATGCATTTCTCGGGCCCTGCTGCGTGCTTGCCCCAAAAGGAGGTCATCCCCCAGGGACCGACGAGATCCAGCTCTTCCATCCCCGGGAAGATCAGGAAACCGAAATTCATATGGCTGGAACTGAAATCAATTTATAAGTAACTTCCTAAAAGAGCCTATAAAAAGGTAGTGTACCGAATATTCTTTAATTTTGCAGTCCCTGTAATCCCACAAGTTAATCTGTTTCCATGATAGAATATTTTTTAGTTGTCATCCATTCTTCGTTGATATCGATCAGAATCGATATGCTTAGTCTCATAAATGACTGGTCACTTGGAAATGCGCCTACTACTCTTGTTCTTCTTCAGCTCATTGTTAATTCTCTCCAATCCATTTGTTGTTCTGATCCTCCTCTGATGAGAAATCGGAAATGTCCTATAGTTCCATAGTCTGGACTGAAAACGCTCGATGGTATCCACAGCTTTGGAATATCCTTTGCTTTCGAGTTCTTGAATCAGTTCCAAAATCTTTTTCTCGTCCTCCAGAGCTACTTTGAGCTTGCCTGCAATCTCTTTGTGATATTTCTTGGCAACATTCCTCAGTACAGCCCGCACGAGATGAACATGATAGGGCGAACGCACTTAAGGCTCAAGCGCTATTCAATTAAGGATGTTGCGTTGAAGGTTATAGTTACACTGCCCGATTAGCTAATTCTAAACCTCAGAATAAATGCTTATTAACCGTTAAAGATTTAAGTAATTGCATAAGATAATAGCTGAAATCAGATCCAATGTGGCAGTGTAGCTAATTTTCTGTAAATTGTTATTAAGGCCCTGTATCCATCATTACTTTGGGAATAAGGAGGACAC
>MVRL01000131.1 GCA_002067705.1 Methanosaeta sp. PtaU1.Bin112 | reverse complement strand
TTGGCTCCTCGCTATTTGGTGTGGGTTCGTGCGCTAGTCACAGGAATTCGACATTTTTTCATGATCCTCTGTGCGCTCTGTGACTCTGCGGTTTTATTCCGTATTCCGTAAACCATCAGGGTTAATTATCCCGCTACCCACTCGATACAGCGAAGAGCCTCTTTCTTTTTTGTCTTTGCTTATCAATTCACATCTTTGTATCCAAGTTCCATTCGCGTCTCCACTTTTGTATCATTGACTATTCTGTCTCATTGACTACCTGCAATGCTATCTCATTCCTGCGGTAGAAGGGCGGCGTCCAGGGATCGTTATACTGCATCAATAAAGGCTCTCCTTTGGTCAGGATCCCCCTTTCCTCAAGGGTCTTATTCAATCGCTCCAGATTATCTCTATAACTGCCTTCATTCATGTAGCCAGAGAACCTGATGGTTGCAAGGGTTCGGGGCTCGATCAGCTGGATTTCGACATTGCTTGATGTGGGCCGGGGAATGGTCTGGATATCGTAGCGCTCCGGCATGATAAAAGCCATGGACAGGCCTTCCTCGGTATCCGCCGTAACCACCGGTGCCGTCATCTCGATCTTCTCACCCTCACCCGGGGCAGATTCCGCATTTGCGGGCGGCGCTGGAGTCACCACCGGTGTGGTCATCTCGATCTTCTCCCCTTTCTCGTTCTCTCCGGAGATATATCTGAACAATGGGCCGAAGGCATCGTTCTCGTCCTGTGCAGCTGCTGTGGCCCAGATCTCCTTGGGATACTCCCTGATCTCCACACCATTATCCAGAGTCTCCATGACCTGGTAGCTTGCCTGGGGTACGGACATAGTTACAAACACTCCATAAAGGGTCCAGATAACCAGCAGCAGGATGATGACCAGCCCTGCCTTAATCAGCCAGGATGAATTCATGAAAATACCTCAAATTCCTTAAATCGGATGACTATTATAGATCTGTCCCAGGATTTATAGCTTATCAGCTTATATCTTGATCAGCATGGACCGCACAAAAACTCCTCGGCTGCCGCCAGGTGATTGCGGAGCAATCCATTATATATGCAGTCAAGATGGGAGATGGCCAGACACATGAGGCGATTTTTTTGCTAAAATATCACTATTCGGCAGCTTCAGCCTCCGGTAATCGCCGCCCAGGGCGGGTCCAGTTCATCCATAGGCTCATTTTTGTTGGTGGGGCGCTCACATTCGAGGATGAGCTGCAATTGGCACCCAGCCCGGATCGTCCACAAAAGAAGCTATTTAATCCAGGCGGATAAATAGAGACATTAGATATGTCAGAGCAAATGATTTCCCGCCCAAGGAAGGAAGATGATAATGGCAGAGGTCTCACCGCGGAGCAGCGCAGGCATCTGGAGAAGAGCCTGAAAGAGAACGATGAGCTAATGAAGTGCCTGGCCGAATTGTGAGGTCAGGTCTCCAGCGTGTTTTCTCTGAGCCATCTCTCGATTTCATCGAGCATGCAATTGTATTCAGCTATTTTGCAGAGAGCCCCGCATATCTTTTCTTTGCTGGCAGACAAGCGAAGGCCGTTCATCCTTAGAATGTTGTCTGCAAGCTGAAACCCCGTCCTCTTCTGGCCATCGTTAAAGGGATGAAGTGCTATTAGATGAAGAGCAAGAGCGGCCTTCTTGAAGTGATCGGGCTCATCGTTGATTCTGGAGACGAGATAGTCAATGGTGCCCTGGCACAGGATGCCTGGCAAGCCTCCATAGCGCTGGATGATGACGTCATGGATCTCGATGATCATCTTTGCAGTTAGTTCGACCATTGGACTGGACTTCCCTCGGGCAGGAAACAATTTCACTGACTGAGGAGATATTGGTTTCGATCCACGTTCCGGATAGAGAAAAACTGTGGACCGGAGCTTCAGGAGTACATAGCTTGGTTGCCCCGCCTACCCACAGGAGTGCGCGCACGGTGGCGAGTGTGCAGGAAGGCGGGCGCGTGCCTGGTGTATGGCGGCATAGTCATCAGCAGGAAATAAGGGATTGGTGGAGAGAGCCGATCAGGCATTGCTCGATGAAGAAATCGCCTTAAGTCCGAGACGGTCCGAAGACGGCCTACTGCCTGGTTGATCTGTCTTGGATCTCATAATTGGGAAAATCTTTTTTTAGAGGCAGGGACATGTTAGTAATGCTTTGGTGAGATAAATGGAGGTTCTTGTTAAGAAAGGTGGGATAATTGAGCTTCCGAGTTCAATATTATCTGAGATTGACCTTTGTGAAGGCAAACGAGTAGCTCTGAGCGTGAAAGGCGGAGAATTGCTCGTCAAGCCGATCAAGAGTCTTACTGATCAACTTATTGGCTCAATCAAATTAGATGACCAAAAACTTATAGAAGAGATAATCGAATCCGAGGATTAGCTGTGATTAGCTCTCTGGATTCGCTTGCGCCCCAATCCAATATATTTATAGATACGAACATATTTTTGTATGGTGCACTGGACTATACAAAATACCGAGCTACATGTCGTGCGTTCCTGCAAAATATTGAATCCGGCACCTATTTTGCAGCCACTTCTGCCCTAGTCTTAAACGAGATCATCCACAAGCTCATTCTAGCCGAGACTACAAAGACATATCATCTGCGAAGTGAGAGCGAAGCCAGGAAACTAATAGAAGATAAGCCGGAAACGATCTCAAGCCTTGCGAGGGTCTGGAAGACCTACGCTGTAATTAGAGCATATCCTTTGGTCATCCACAGCATCGA
>MVRL01000130.1 GCA_002067705.1 Methanosaeta sp. PtaU1.Bin112 | reverse complement strand
CTTCAAGGGCAGGCAGATCAGAGTATATCTGCCGCAGGGGACAGCCGCTAGGTCGATTCCCTCCAGAATGAGGATATCGTTTTCAAGTAGGGTGCGGTGAACGGGCAGAGAGTCGTCCTCATATTTATCTACGGAGAGATAATCGATTCCCACCAGCCTCACAGCGCGGGCGACACAGAGCTGGGCCGCCTGTACCGAAAGGCTGATGAAATCCTCCCTGAAGTCGACCTGATGCATGAGATTTCGCCGAGAGTTCCCGGTCTTGAAGAGCAGAGCTTGGTCTCTTTTTGTCCTGGATTCCGGCAAGCTGCCCGGCAGCACCGGGCCGTCTCCGGAGACGCAGACGATCTCTGCTGGCATGATGAAGCTTCCTGGAAGATACCCGTCCTGGCTTTTGCCCCTTTCCAGCAGATGGGAAGGAAAGTCCAGGTGCGTTCCTGCATGCGATCCCAGAGCAAGGGCGGACAGATTGTAGCCATCGCCCCTGTCCATCCTTTCCATCCACTCCTGGGTGAATGGCCGGTCTTCGGGATAGATGGGCGCCTCGTTTAGAGGCACGCTGATATCGTAAATTTCCTTAAAATTTTGAGGATTATTAGAGGCAGCTAAAGGAGCATAGGGCATAAATGAAAGGCATTCTCAAGCTATTTATAACGGCTTCTTTTTTTGCGATGATGGCTTTTCCCACTCCACTCCGCCAAAGACTTATAGCCTCTCATCCTGACTCTCGGCCATGAAGAACCTTGGAACGGCCGATCGGCTGATTAGGGTAATAATCGCGGAAGCATGCGCTATCGCGGCGTTTTTCTGGGCAGGAGAGAACCTTCAGCTTCTGCTTGGCTTGGCCGCGGCAGTGATGATGATACCGGCGATCACGGGAAGCTGCGGCCTGTACGAGATTGCAGGCTGGAATAGCTGCGAGATCGTCAAGCGCAACGACAGGAAGATCAAGACCGCCTTCGTGGCGGCAGCCCTCCTCCTGGCGGTTGTGGGAAGCTTTTCCAGTGCGGTTCTGACCAGAAATATCTTTCTTGATGATCTGCAAAGCGTAGATGAGGCCTACAATCTGGCTCTTCAGTCCACCGGTCAGGCTGAGACGGAAGGAGCAGCCGTGCAGCAGGATGAGCTGGAAAGGGTTTTTATCGCCTTCCAGAGCAAATATTCAAAATATCGACCTCTGACTGTGAAATACGACGGCAATTTTCCCGCTCAGATGAATAATATCTCGGCGGCTATTGCTGGATCAAAGCAAGAGATGATCTTGGGCAATCTCAGCTCCGCCCATGAGGAGCTGAAGAGGATCGGGCCAATAATTGAGCAGCTGCAGGACAGATAGGAAATAGGGGCAATCGATATTTAAAACAAGATTAAAAATAATGTTAAAAATATTAAGTGCTAGGATGGATATTACTTTTTGTCCAGGACCTTGATGAGGTGATAGCCGAACTGGGTCTTAACCGGCCCCAGGATCTTGCCCTTCTCGCCCTCGAAGGCTGCTTTCTCAAACTCCGGGACCATTCTGTTCTTGCCAAACCACCCTAAATCGCCGCCGCTCTTGCCGGAGGGGCATTGCGAATACTTTCGGGCCATCTCGGCAAAGCTCTCCTGTCCGGCTGCTAACTTTTCTGCTACCTCTTTTGCCTTCTTTTCCGTCTTGCACAGAATATGGGCAGCATGAACTTCTTTGACCATGATGCAGGTGTGTGGAAAAAGAGAGATAAAAAGCTATTCGATGATCTCCTGCACCCGGCCTACCTGGCCGTCCTGCAGCCTCACCTTTATACCGTGAGGATGGGTCGGCGAATTGGTCAGAAGCTCCTTGACGATGCCGCGCGTCCGTTTTCCTGTGCGCTGATCCTTCTTGAGGACGACGTCCACGGTCAGGCCGGGGCGGATGTCCTTGCGATTTCTTCCACTCTTCGCGGGTGACATTATGCCTCAAATCGTGCAAATGCGTATTTTCAGAACTCATTTGGATACTGCTTAGATTTAAGTCTCTTCCTCTTCACATCTACATTAGATCACATATTGATCTATTCTTCTTGATCTATTCTTCTCAGCTTTAAGGAGATATTTCCGGATGGCACGGGCTTTATAAATTTGAAGATGCTATGATCATTTGGTGGGAGATACACGAGGATAGTATTATCTTTAATTCTGGGATTTTCCATAATTGCAGCAGTTGAATGCTCAGAGGTCCCATCCAGGGTGATTCCTGCCAGCGAGATCCTTGCCCATATTCAGAACGGCGCAGAATATGATCATATAATAGTAAAAGGAGATCTTGATTTTAGTTCCCATCCATCAAGGAATGGCAATCAAAAGGATGCAATTATAAGGATAAACGATTCTATAGTGGAAGGAACCCTCTACATGAATGGTCTTGATTTTAATCAATCGTTTGATTTTAAAAACACAAGATTTAAGGGTGATATCGTATGCAGTGGTTCTCATTTCCATAAAGAGATCAATTTTTCGGGCTCACAGTTTTATGGCAGCAGCTTCTTCGGGCCTTCCAAATTCAGCCAGATGGCAAGTTTCAGGAATGTTAGCTTTAACGGAATCGCGGACTTTAGTGGATCCAGATTTGAAGGAACTGCAGATTTTCACATGGCGAAATTCAATGGCCCAGCTTACCTGGAGCGTTCAATATTTAGCGGATCGGCTGACTTTGGTGATGCCAGATTCAATTCAACAGCCAGCTTTGATCGATCTGATTTTTCTGCAACCTGTAGCTTCGAGCAGTCTAGCTTCAGGGGACCTGTCAGCCTGAAAGGTTCTCAGTTCGATGGACAGACCCGCTTCGGAAATTCCAGGTTCCTACATGATGCAGACTTCAGCAAAGCTCATTTCAATGACAAGGCCGACTTCATGCTCTGCCAGTTCCTCGGTGGTGCCGACTTCGGCACAACTTTTTTTAATGGAAAGGCTGTATTTTCAAGAGATGAGTTTGATGATATAGCCTGCTTTGAGAATGCCAGCTTCGGAAAGGATGCCAACTTCACTCTAACTTATTTCAAAGGACAAGCACGCTTCGATTACTCTAAATTCGCTAAAAGGTCTTTATTCTGGAGATCAAATTTTAGCGATAGCGCGTGCTTCAGGTCCGCCCAGTTTGGATTGAATGATGATTACACTGGTTTCAAGTGGTCAAGATTTCTCCAGCATGCTGATTTTCATGGGGCTCAGTTCTATGGCGTGGCCGATATCAGTGAATGTATATTTGAAGGAAATTCAGAATTCAGCAATGTGCGGTTCTGGGATCTCGCATCCTTCTGGAAGACCAGGTTTAATAGGCCGCTAAATCTCTCCAATTCGGAGTTTGCCGGCGATCCCAATGAATTGGAAAGACGTTGGGGTGGAGTAGCGGACTTCAGCTTTGCCGAATTTCTCGATAATATCAATTTCTTTAATACTCAATTCAGCGGCAATGCAAAGTTCGATAATACCCGATTCTCCGGCTATGTTTTAAACTGGCCATACATTGAGAATTCATTCAAGAGCGATAGCGCTACCTATCTGTCATTGATAAAAAACTTCAGCGATCATGGACAGTATGGCGAAGCTGATGACTGCTATTATCAATACCGACGCCTCATACAGAGCGAGACCTCCTGGTGGCAGTGGTCTAAATACATGGATATGCTTGCTTGGCTATCCTGCGGCTACGGTGTGAGGAGCAGTTACACATTTTTTTCTGCTATTGCCATCTTGACCGCATTTGGGATTCTTTACTCATGCAGAACGGAGCATGCTTTTTTGAATAAAAAGAGATTCACGAGCAGGCTATTGGAATCATTATCTTTCAGCTTAATCATATTGATTTCTGCACCAAGTGATATGTACCCCTATGGTTCAAAAAAATATTTAAGGTTTATGAGTCAAAATAAGCTTCTGGTTATTATTGAGCGAATTTCAGGCTGGATGATTTTGATTCTGCTCATAAACACTTTGAGCAGAGTGATGATTCGATATTGATATGAAACCATGATTTAGAGAACAAGTGATCTCATAAGCTCCTTTATGGGAGGCAATTTATATCGGTGAAGACTCTGTCATCCTCCGGCAGAGCTTTGAGGCAGGATTGAATCGGGGTCGATTATTGCTCCATCATATCCATGATACGTTTCTCGGCTTCTTTTTCCATTGATTGTGCCTTTGCCGCAAGATTTATTAGTGTCATATTTTATGATCTAATTAAAGTTAAGTTTAACTAAAAAGATATTGAAGTAAATCAATAAATATTGTTCATAAAGGGTCAAGATAAGGCAGGAATATGATGAGCAAAAAAGCGTACATGATTCTGGTGGCACTGATACTGCTGTCATCTCTTTCCTGGGCGGCAGCATCCGATGAGGATGGCAGCTATCCCAGGAAGATAGTTGATTCTGCAGGCAGAGAGGTCGTCATCAAGATGCCGGTAGAGAGAATAATCGTTCAGAGCGGATACAGCGCCGAAGCCGTTGCTGCTCTGGGCGAGTCGGATAAGATCATTGGGGTCACCCAGACCATTCATGACCGTCCGGAGATATACCCTCAGCTCAAAGAGAGGCAGGTTGTGGGCACATGGAACTCATTTGACTATGAGAAGATAGGAGAGATTGCCAGGGAGGGTGATAGCATAGTCCCGAATATCATTGTCCTGTGCTACTCCTATGGAACGTCAAGTGGAAAATCCTATGCGGTGGATTCCTTTGAGAAAGGGTTTGCTCCCTTCCAGAACATCAGCCTGATAGGACTTGATTTTACCAATCCCGAAAACGTGACCGACTCCATGACAAAGCTGGGAATCATTCTGGGAAGAGAGACGGAAGCGGAATCCTATAACAAATGGAATGAAGAGAAGACATCACAGATAAAAGAGGCCGTTGCCGGGATGCCGCAGCAGAAGGTCTACATCGAATCCGGATCATCCACGGGGACGAGTGATCTTACAGTCTATGGTCCTGGCTCAGGATTCGCGAGCCTTGTAGGCCTGGCAGGGGGATTGAACATTGCCGACAATCTGAGCGGAAAGTTTCCCAAGGTCTCCTGGGAGTGGGTCATGGAACAAGGGCCTGATGTAATTTTAAAGTACAGATCGGCGGACACTCTGGGCTGGCAGGCAGGGCCCAGCAAGGATACCCTAGATCTGGAGAGCTCAAGAAATGAGGTTCTGGCCCGTCCCGGCGCGGACAGCATTCCCGCAGTGAAAAATGACCGGATCTTCCTGTGTTTCTCAGAGATGCTTTACGGACTGGACAATCCAGTCGGCCTGGCCCACATGGCCAAATTGCTCCACCCGGAAGCGGATATCGATCCCAGCGCGATATGGGATGAGTACCAGAAGATAATGGGATCATCCTACCCTGGGGACAGGATATTCGTCTATCCGGAAGAGTGAATACAATGCCGGAATAGCCCCGCAGAAATATCTGAGCGTCCAGTCTGACCAGAAACCTCTATATCCCTTTTTTATTCCCTCCTGATTTGAAGGTGGACTTATATACTAATATTAACACTCTATGCAAAATAGTTATAACTAATGACATTAATCTGAATAATTAGTGATATAAATATGATCAGCATTAAAAGTAGTGTTAGAAGAGCTAAAGAGGCCGGCCAAAAACAGAGATTGCGGACCGGTCTATTGGTAGCAATCATGTTTGCTGCTCTGTCTCTGGTCATGGCAGCCGGGGCCTCTGTTGATCTGCTCAGCATCTTTGGAAATGCCAATATGGATGATGCAATCAATGAGGCAGATGTGGCATTTGTCCAGGGAATAATCAGCGGCAGCAATGCTCCAACCAAACTTGCCGATGCCAATTATGACGGCAAGATCGATTCCCAGGACATCGACAGGATAAACGAGATCATAAAGGGAGAGGAGAAAGAGATCACTGTTTGCGACTCCATCGACCGAAATGTGACCATCAAGATGCCCATAAACAAGATGATCGCTCTGGGAAGCTACAGAAATGAGGCCGCCAAGATACTGAAGGCTCAGGATATGATGGTAGGAGTCTCTTCAGACATCATAGAGGCAAATTACTACTATCCGGATCTGGCGGACAAGCCGGCGGTAGGAACCTGGTCTGCTCCCGACAGCGAGGCAATAGTGAAGCTTCAACCGGATATGGTCATAACTTCTGCCAACATGGAGAGAGCCTCAAAGCTGGAGGAGAGCCTCAAGGCCGCGGGCATAGCGGTTCTTGGACTGGACTTCTACAGGAACAACATCCTCCGCTCGGAGGTTAAAACCCTGGGATTCATCCTGAACAAGAATGAGCAGGCGGACAAATATCTGCAATGGCGCAGCACTTACGATCAACCCATTGAGGACTATGTCTCTGCTCTTAAGGAAGAAGACAAGCCACGCCTCTTCCTGGAGTGGGGCTCAAAGAATACCGTCTCTGAGATTTCAAGCTACGGGAAAGGCAGCAGCGGCAACGCCGTGTGCCGCTTTGCGGGAGGCAGAAACATTGCTGCAGACCTTCCGGAGTTTCCAAAGCTTGACAGCGAATGGGTGCTGAAAGAGAACCCAGACGTGATAATAAAGACCCTGGCACCGGGAAGCGGAAAGATGGGCTGGAACAGCACTGAAGAAGCAGCAGAGATCCTCAATGGCTACATCGAAGGCCGTCCAGGCTGGGCAAATCTGGATGCAGTCAAGAATAACCGAACCCACCTGCTCAGTACTGAGATCGCCTGGGGGCCGGACGGAATTGCGGGCGTCGCCTACTATGCCAAGTGGCTTCATCCTGAGCTGGACATCGATCCTGTGAAGATCTATCGGGAATATCTGGAGAACTTCCTGGGACTGCCCTATCCGGAAGGGGTAGTTCTGGGCTATCCGGAAGAGTGAGTGATTTGGCAAACTGTCCATTAAAAAATTCGAACTTGGTCGTTACAATTAATGCGGCCAGTTCTTTTTATTAATTCCATTAGGCATCCTTTCTCTTCAGAGCGAAAAGCGCGCCTCCAGCGAAGAGCGCCAGAAAGACGATCAATGCGAGCATTGACTGATATGGAACTGCCTGGCCCATGACAGACGCCCGCAGGCAGATGCTGGCATGGGTGAGCGGCAGCAGGTAAAGGGCATATTTCAGGGCCTCGGGCAAATAATTCAGGGAGAAGAAGGTCCCGCCCAAAAAGGCCATGGGAGTGATGATGATGCTGGTGAACATGATCATATCATCATAGCACCGGGCCAGGAGGGCGGAGAGCACTCCCAGAAAAGAGAATATCAGACAGGTCAGAGCCAGGCTCACGAGCAGAGATGCGCTGATATGAAGCTGCGGCCTGATGATAAGTGCCATGATAAGAAATGCGATGCTGCTGACGCCACCCCGCAAGACTCCGATCAGGGCTTTGCCCAGGAGGAGCGCTGGCTGGCTGATAGGGGCCATGAGCGACTCATCGAAGCTTCTCCAGTGAATCTGATCCACTACAAGCCTGGTTCCTGAGCCATTGAAGCTGCTGTTCATGGCGGTCATGGCGATGATTCCGGGAATGACAAACTCCAGATAGCTCATGCCGTCCATTTTGATCCCCCCGCCCAGGCCAAAGCCGAAGGCCGCCATATAAAGAATCGGGCCGACAACCGTCGCTATCAGGTAATGGGACAGGTTTCGCCTCAGGGCGACCAGATCCGCCCACAGGATAGCATAGGCTCTCTCAGCTTCGACTAATAAATCATGCATCAACCTGACC
>MVRL01000129.1 GCA_002067705.1 Methanosaeta sp. PtaU1.Bin112 | reverse complement strand
AAAAAGCTGGTGGACTATGGAATTCCCGTGCTGAGATACCGCCTTCTTCATATCGATGCCTTGATCCCAATGATCAAAGACCTGGGAGTGGTCCTGGGAAAGGAAAAGGACGCAACCGAGATGGCCGACCGGATTTCCGGATACTACAATGATATTTTAGACCGGACGAAAAAAATTGCAGACAATGACAGACCTTCGGTCTATTTCATGTCCATGGGGCACTTTGATTGGACCGCTAACAAGGATTCAACAGGGCACACCAGGATAGTTGAAGCTGCAGGCAGGAATATCGCTGCCGATTTGGCGACAAAGGTTCCTCATGTGGATATGGAATGGGTAATCGAGCAAAACCCGGAGATAATTGTCTACTCCATGTCGCAGGAGCAGTATAAGGCAAATACGCCCACCATCCAGGAGATGCAGGCCAAGAGAGATGAGATAATGTCTTTGCCAGGATTTGAGGACATCGATGCCGTGAAGACCGGAAGGGTCTATATCACAGATATAAAGATGGCCAGCGGGCTCTCTGAGCTTGTGAACATGCTCTACTATGCCAAGTGGATGCATCCAGACCTTTTCAAGGATATCGATCCGAGAGCGGTTCATAAGGAGCTGCTGCAAAAATACTTCGATATGGACATCGACGGCATATTCCAGGTCTATCCGGACGGTCCGGTGCAGGCGAAGGAGGAGGGGGCGGTTTTGAGCAAACAATGAAAAAATAGGACAGTTAAATAGAGGCCTTCACCAAAACTCCTTCCTCCTTTTCATGAACAGATAGAGAAAGAATGGCACCCCCATGAAGGCGGTCATGATCCCAACCGGCAGGATGACCGGAGCCATGACAGTCCTGGCCACTGTATCCGCGCCCAGGAGCAGCAGAGCTCCAATAAGTCCTGATGCGGGAAGGAGAAACCTGTGATCTCCGGATATGACCATCCTTGTGATGTGAGGGGCCACCAGGCCGATAAAGCCGATGGTGCCGGTAAAGCAGATCACACTGGCGGTGATCAGTGCAGAGAGCATCATTCCCGATACCCGCACCAGCTCAACGTTCACTCCCAGGCTCCTGGCAGTCTCGTCACCCGCTCCCAGGGTATTGATATCCCAGGAAAGCCTCATCAGGATCAAAGAGCATGCCACCGTGACCAGGGCGACTATGCCGACCTTATCCCAGGAGGAGCGGCCAAGAGAGCCCATCATCCAGAAGACCACCTCATGAATCTGCTCAGCCTGGCCGACATACTGCAAAAAAGAGGTCATCGCCGAGAAGAGGTACATGATGGCGATGCCGGCAAGCACCATGGTCTCAGGGCTGATTCCTCTGTACTTGGCAAGGCCGTAGACGGCAAGGGAGGCAACTATCGTAAAGACGAATGCATTGCCGACGATCAGGTATTCGCCGCCGAGAAATCCTGCCCCGAGGACTATTGCCAGCGATGCCCCAAAGGAGGCGGCAGAGGAGATTCCCAGAGTGAAAGGGCTTGCCAGGGGATTTTTAAGGATGCCCTGCATGGCTGCTCCAGCGATGGCCAGACCCATTCCGGCGAAGATGGCCATTATCACCCGGTGAAGCCGGAGCTTCCAGACGATGGTATTTAGGAAATCCGTAGTCTGAAAATAATCAGGGAAGAATCTGGCCATGATGCATGAGTAGACCTGTTCCGGTGTGATGTGGGCAGAGCCAAGAGCTACTGCCAGGGCTGCCAGGACCGCTATGGCCGCAAGAGCGGCCAGCATCACGGCGAATTTGCGGGCCTGGAATCGAGCATATTCATCACTGAGATTCAGCTTCTGTGCTGCAATCTTTGTTTGCATTCTCTCCACACGAATTCACCACGCAAAGTAAATTGAATAGAACAAAAATTTGGAGAGCACTTCACAGCTTATGACGCACTCTGCTGATTTGGCTGACCGGGGGTAGGTGCAGTGCTGTTATTCCATTCTCCACCGTCAGGAATCCTGGCAAATGAAACATCCGCAAAAGCGGCGCTGTACTCTTTTTCATCAACCAGATTTCCGTTTGGATCGTACAGCTTTATCGCATCTCCATCATTTCCCTGAAACACGCCGCTCTTGGAGACAAATATGTTCAAAAATCCGGCCGGGCCAATCACCGATCCCTCAGGCAGCAGGTACTCTCCGGGAGTTGACCGATAGACCGTATCCTTGAGGACATATCCGCTGATATCAACGGACTGATTTGCCGAATTATACAGCTCAATGAACTCATCGTCCATTCCGCTGACATCGCCGTTTCCATTCCAATCCTTTGCCGGATTGGCTAGCATCTCATTGATCAGCACATTCGCCCCGGCAGAATTGACCGCCAGGAATATCGATAGCATAAGGATACCTAATTTCATTTTTCATTCCTCCTGTAAAAAAATGAAGACATTTAACCAAACCTGGAGAAAGCCTCTCTGGTATGTTCGACGAATATTTTGGCAATTGCGTCGTTCTCACCCATCCCCATCAGGTTGAAGTCGGTCTGGAAACCTTCCTCATCCAGCATGCTCTTCCAGGAGTCCGACTCGGATCCGGTGAGATCATTTAGGGCGTGATCACCCGCTACGACCATGAAAGGCATCAGCCTGACCTTCTTTGCTCCGCATTCTTTCAATTTTGCCAGCACATCATCATAGCCAGGATATCCCTCCACTGTGCCCAGGAAGACGTTCTTGTGATCCTCAGAGAGGATGCTCGCCATCTGAGAGTAGGCGCTATTTGCCGGATGCTCGGTTCCATGACCCATGAAGACCACTGCCATCTCTTCGGCATCTCTGGGGCTGACGCGAGGCTTTCTTTCTGTCCCGGTGGTATTTTGATCGAACTGGCTTGGCAGGGCCAGGGAAGCATTGCGATAATCCTGCATGCTCATGAGAAGGGGAGAGCCAAGGGCAAGGTTCTTAAAGCCGAATTTTCCGTCGATGCCTCTAACGCTATCCACGATGTTGGCCAGATCGTGAAACTCCTCTCCGGGTATCACATGCAGCGACTGCACTACGACATTCACATATCCTTCGTCATTGAGACGGGCCAGGCCCGTAAGGGGATTGTCTATTGAGATATTGTCCCGCTCCAGCAGTTTGCGTCGAATGTAATCGGATGTGAATGCGATCCGGATCTCTGCATCTGGGAATTGCTCCCGGTAGATCCTCTCTATGTTCTCATAGGCTGCCTGAGCCCCAGGATAGCTGGTGCCGAATACCACCAGCAATATAGCCGGGTTGTCTCTGGCAGGCCTGTCCATGGCTCCCTGCGATGGAACGACAAATGTCATGGCAAGCAATAGAGACATTCCAAATGCCATTTTTCTCGTATTATCACCAATCCAAATAAACTTGAATTAAATCAATACAACTAGTTTATAACATAAGAACATTACGCTATGTCAATTCACAATCATTTTTGAATGATAGCCTGGCGCAAAACTCGAAGAAAAAATAAGAGGGATTGATCTGGATCTGGGTCACCTATAGCTTAAGCCTGTAGGCCTCAGTTGGAAACTGGGCGACACTTGCATTCCATTTTGGCTTCATTGTGGATATAGAGGTGTTGCGGCAGGTGCAGTCGAATATGCCCTTCTGGCTGCCGAAATCCGCATTGAAGTTCTTGGAGGGAATGTCAAAGAAGCCGCCGCTGCAACAGGGCAGCCAGTCTTCTCCCCAGGTGGATTTGGATTTCTTTATATCAAGGGTCATGGTCTTCTGGACGTGGAAGTCTCCTACATAGTTGCTGTCAATCTCGATTATCGGATCCTTCCATCCTTGCTTCAGGTCGCCGGTGCTATCATACCTCTTAGTTTTTGAATTGTAATGAAGGCCGAATTTCGGATAACTGGCGTTGTACATAGGCATAGCTAGGAGCTCTCCAATGTGCAATGTGCCCTGAGTCACGTCGTCGTCGATCTTCATCTTCAGGAAACCTCGGCCATCGGCTACATCATTGGGTCCGGTGCAGTTGATTTCGATAGCGATGTCTCCCTTAACAGCTCGCGCATATTCTATCTGCCTATGCATAGAGGCCGATTCCTGATAGCTCTTGGCCTCGTTCTTATCCTTTAAGAGAGAGTTATAATCCACTGGGTGAGAAGCATACCATCCAGTTCCATAGGCAAATGTGGTTGGGGACTGAACATTGTCATACTGCTTGGTATATGTGATTACGCTATTTGCGCTGCTATATTTTTTAACCCATTGTCCCGTTGTCAGATCAATTATCCAATAATAACTATCTGAGCTGACAACCGATTTCTGCTCGCTATTTAGTATATCGGCATAGTCCATGGTGCCGCTTCCATGAGCGTACTCCAGCATGGATAGGTTATTGGTGTTAACCTTCATGTATTCCATAGAATAACCCGTTCCGCTGACATCGCTCGTCACATCATGTTTGTGCTTGACAGCTTCCTGGCCCGGATTTAAATCCCAGTTCTTATCATTCCAGCTACCTGCCCAGGATAGACCCGATAGTGCCAGCATAAAAAGCAATGCCAGACTTAGGCGCAAAATGGCTTTCAAGAATTAATCCTCCTTTCTAGACAATTTTCTGTTATCTGGAAAATCCAGACCAAATCGTCCCAACAATTGCATCCGGATTTTCTGAGGGCACCCACTCCCAGGAAACAAGACCCATAGACCAGAGGGAGCGCCGCACTCAGCCGAATCAATCTCACTTATCATCTTATAATCCATCGTCCCGCCATATCTGAGGGCGAAAACTAACTTAGATGCATCGAGATTGAGCATTATTACCCACTTTATAGCACATTAATAGATTCATTCGTCCTTGTCCCCCTTAAGAAAATTTTATTTGTTTTAATTCAATTTAACTTTTTTCTACGATTGCAAGTGGCAATATAAATAAGCATTTATGGAGAGTAAAGGAAAGCATAAGAGTTAGTAACATTATACTAGAATATTGTAGCCTATGAGCCGCATAATTGCGGCCGAAATAAAATACTCACATCTCACATCCATTAAGGTTTGAGGATATTATCGTCAACCCTCAAATTGAAGGCACAACACTAGCCTGCATTCCATCCAGCGGCATCGCCCATTAACTGTCCGCAGGCATCTCTCTTACAGCCAGGGATATAATCATATCAGCATTCCACACAAATGACATGCCTTTGCTATTATCATCTAAAAATATTGACTGCAGTTAAGTCTGCTCTCTGATTTCATTCTCAAGACTTTGACTGCAGACGTTCTATCTGATCCCGTACATACTTCAGTTCGTTCTCCAGGTCCCTGGCCAGCGCCTCCAAATAGCTTCTCTCATCTTCTGGCGATGGCTGTCGAGATGGCTCGCTGAAGTAGCGGCCAAATCCTCTGCCGTACCATGCACCTCTGCCATAGGCTCGGCGACACCAGGGATTGTAATAGCCACCTCTGCTCCCTCTGGAGCCTAGCCACCAGGGCCCGGTACAGTCTCCCCAAGGCATATATTGTTCACCTCATTTCTATTTCATCGGACTTTGCACGCTTAATGGCATGCTTGCTCGATATTAGTAACTTATGAGATAATATATTTAAACATTTCTGTTACGCAAGATTGAAATACGGCTCCAGCATATTAGAATCGCATGTCTCCCTGTCGTGGTAGAAGAAGAGGCCGGCGCTGGATATCAGAGATTCCTTCGGTGCGCTGCTTTATGCCGGAGGGCTGCCCCAGAATGCAGGCCATCTCCATAAGCCTGGAGGAGCTGGAGGCGGTGCGGCTGGTAGACCTTCTGGACCTGGATCAGGAGGAAGCCGCCTTTTTTATGGGCATTTCCCGGAAGGCCTTCTGGAACGATCTAATGAATGCCAGAAAGAAGATATCATCCGCCCTGATCTATGGGCTGGGCCTGAAGATAGAAGGTGGCAGCTTTGTGCTTCGCGGATCTGAGAGCACCAAGGACCCGGATCAACAATCCAGGATGAATGAGATAGAACTCATGAAACGAGAGCTAGAGCTTCTCAAGGCCCGGCAGGAGCATATTGCATCGCGGCTTGCGGCATTGATAGAAGAGGAGAAAATAGAATCATAACGAATTTTATATAGAATGCATGCCAATACATAAATGAGGGAAAACTTATGAGATCATTTATCTATCTGCTGGCTGCTGTATTGATGATAGAATGCATCTGTGCCCTGCCACTGGACCAGACCAAAATAGAGCCAATTTATCTTGGGAAAATTTATCATATTGAGCCCATAATGATAAGCGGCGCTGGCACAGGAATATCATCAAATGCATTGAATCAATCATTATGGAAGAGCGATACAGGCTTTAACTTTGCGCCCAGGCCCAACTATGCTCTTTTCATGGATTCCCTGGATATTAGAGCCTATCATACTCCAACTATCGTCAATTTTCTCAGCGATGATTTCATCCCACCTGGCATGAACTACAGCTACTATATCCCTGCGCTGGGCAACTTCGCCAGCCCCAATTGGATGCCGTCCAGGGACATTCACCTCTACCATATTCCGGCAATCACAGATTTCCTGATATACTGATATGCTAAATATGAGGCATATACCGAAATCCTTTAATAATTAGTCGTATAAGCTCCTAAATGCGGCTCAATTAGCTCAATAGTAAGGCACGGCGAAACTGGACTGCAAAGCCGGCACAGTGAATATAATCGAGATTACCTCCCACGAGAAAAAGTGTCGGCTCACCCTCCTTTATCTGCGTAGGGAGGTTTTCAAGCACAGGCTTAATCTCTTCTGAACTGAAGACTAAAGGCAATTGTCTTGGCCGACTGAGGCCGGTGTTTTTCATGAAGATCGATATAATATCTCCAGGAACATACACATACGGCTCCCTGGTCCTGGGAGGGGTGCTGAGAGAGAGAGGACATACCGTAACGGTAACTACGAATCTGCATTCACAGGGCGAAGCTACTCTGATGAGCCTCTTCTCCACGATGCAGCTTCTTGACGAAAGAATAAGGGATTTCGTCTCGGCCCATGAAAATGTCTATATCGGCGGGCCGGTGGGGCTTTGCCCGGAGATGGTGCTGGGTGAGCTTGATGCCAAGGCAGTAGTGACCGGCGAAGGCGAGGAGATCGTGGCCGACCTGGTGGAAAAAGGACCGGCAGGATTGCCAGGTGTAGCTTATCGAGAGAATGGGATGATCATGAAGAATCCCTCTTTGTCAATACAATCGCTGGACCATGTCCTCCCGATAATCCCAGATGATCTCAAGCGGCAGAACGTGCGGGGCGCAAATGTCTACATCGAGACTCATCGGGGGTGCCTTGGCAGCTGCACCTTCTGCCAGGTCCCCCGCTTCTTCGGCAGGAGCATCAGAAGCCGCAGCATAGAGAATATTGTGGCTGAGGTGAGGGAGATGAAGCGGCAAGGGGTGAGCAGGGTAGCAATAAGCGGCGGGACCGGCTCATTATTTGGCTATAGGAACGAGATCAACAAAGAGGCCTTCGTGCAGATGCTCAAATCGCTCTCCGAGATACTCGGCAAGAGAAACCTGTCCGTTCCTGATATGAGAGTGGACATGTTAGATGAAGCAGTGCTGCAAGCAGTACGCGACTACACCATCGGCTGGGTCTTCTTTGGCCTGGAGAGCGGAAGCGACGCAATGCTCAGGGCGATGAGAAAGGCAGTGACCGTAAAAGACAACCTTCGCGCGGTTCAGCTGGCAAGGAGCATGGGAGTAAAGGTAGGCGGCAGCTTCATAGTAGGCTATCCCGGCGAGACGAGAGAAGACTTTGAAAAGACCATGAGATTTGCCGAGGAGGCAATGCTCGACGATGTCTTTGTAAGCATAGCCGAGCCTATACCAAAGACTCCCCTGGCCGCCCAGATGATTGAGCTTTCCCCAGAAGACCTGGCACTCAATCAAGAGCACAGAGGGGAATTTAGAGCCCTGAAGCTATCAGAAGCTGAGGCGAGATGCTTTGAGCTGATGCTGCATGCCCAGAGCTGCAAGCCGATTCCAAGAGCCATATCAAATGATCAGTACGATGCCTATTTAAATGAGGCCAGATGTCAGGGCCGGGACATAAAGAGAGTTATACAGTTGCTGCAAAAATATAAAGAGTATGTTCCAGCATAATGAATATGCGAAAAGATCACCTTTTTAACTTGCAGGATCGCGAAGGACGGAGCGAGAAGTCCCCATCCTTCAGGGTGATCTCGCTAACTCCGCAGAGTTTGCGGGAGTTGCTGCGATAGCCGCAACGGATGAAAGCGGAGTCCTTT
>MVRL01000128.1 GCA_002067705.1 Methanosaeta sp. PtaU1.Bin112 | reverse complement strand
AAATTCCGCCTCTTGCAATCGCGGCTTAGCTTTGCAGAAAGATGGGTCGAAAAATTTTTAAACATAGAAATAAGTATTATTAATCATATAGGAATACCGATAAACTTATTTATCAAGTCGGTCTCAATTTCAGGACTGTAGTGCCTTACCTAACTAAACTAACCAAAAAAGGGCATATTGAGGCAACTGAAGGTGATCGACTTATCTATCGAACCACGCCAAAGGGGGAGCAGGCATTGGAATTGCTGCTGAATGCTGAGGAAATCTGCTCCTAATCCTTGACCATCCCGGATTGTCCTTTTTTCTTTAATTTGCCCATGAGACTGGACACTCGCTGCTTGGTCTCCTGAGTTGCTGTTAAATCCCGTTCTATTGAGATCTTCAGGACATCACCCTCTTTGCTGCCTTCAGGGAGATATGAAAGACGGATATTAAATTTGAATTCACCTCTCTCCCCTAGAAGGACTACGGCAAGGTCTCCTTCAATCCTATCGATTACTGCTTTCATCTCTACACCTCACGGCGGATTACATATGCTGCATGGTGAGTATCCTGCTGCGATCAATGGCGGTCTAAAAATGTCCAATAGTGGTGGGATAAAATTATCCACCTGCTAGTCACGTTAGAAAAATTCGGGGATTCATTCAAGCAAGAAAAACAACGCAAATCCTCTATAATATAACATAGAGGAAATGTGTAGATTTTTGCTTTGCCTTGAGAATATATTTTCTTTGGTTTTTGTATTCTATTATTTGAAAAATATATACAAATATGGGCTAAGGGTATTTAAATACAAATTATAAAATAGACGAAAGGTATTTGCCTTACGTTCCAAAATAAAGATTAAGGGGATGAGATATGGGCGAGGGTTTATTTCATCCCTAACCTGAAGTTTAGGTTATTCGTTTCCTTCCGCATTCCCGTTGTATTAAGGTGACATATGCCGGAAAATTCCGGGATTATTGTGGCAAAATATGCACAAAATCTCTATTATATAATATATAGAGGAAATGTGATGATTTTGCACCTTAAGCAGTTATCCTTTGCAATAAAAAGAAGTTTCCTATTTTGGGCCTTGCCGATTTATTCTTTGGTTTTTATTTGGTATTCATGAGATAATATCGTGATTAATGGTCGCTATATATTTAAATAAAATTATCTATATGCCCAATCATGATTTACCAACCGGCTTTTATCGAAGGTCATTTTTATCTTTCTGTTATCCTGGATTTTCTTAATATGAATAGTTTTAAGTAATAATATATAAGTAAAAATTTATATAAATGGAACTCTGGCGTAGTCTAATTATGTGGTTTTGAAACTTTGGGTAACTCTTTATACTAATTATTCCATACTAGGAACTTATGGGTTATGGATATGATGCTATCTGCAATAAATGCCATAAAAAATTCCGGGTTAATGAAGGCGGAGGGTTTGTGTTTCATCTGCTCCATTGCAATAAGTGTGGGAAAGAAAAACCAATTGGCTTTGGAGAACTTGGTGAAATACATCTACGATATTTAAAAGGTCTACCCGGACCATATGCCGTAGCAACTTCTGAACATGACCGGAATATCCGTGAAAACTATCCTGGCGAACCTTTAGCTGAAGATGAATACAATCTTGAGGTCGAAAAAATAGCAGGCAGATGCGAATGCAATGGCATGTTCAAACTAGACGCACCGGCAAGATGTCCTAACTGTAAATCGAAGTCATTTACCAAAGATCCTAATGGTCATGGAATCTTCTATGATTAGTGCCAGTATAGTTGCGCGGGATTAAAGGAGGATATCTGAACACGCTGAATTCGCCCTCTGGAATTAACGGTTCAAGGGATTTGAAAAAGGGAATGATAGATGAATCGCGAAGATACGTCTCTGGCCATTAGATCGCCGCTATTTCGCCAGGAAGGGGCCAAGGATAAATACTGATGGCAGTTCTGGAGGTGATAGCATATGGTAGATGACTCTGTGAATGAAGCGGGACTAAGAGAAATTCCTGCCAGCGAGATACTAAACAAGATTCAAAAAGGCGAAATCATCGAATATGACCATGTTATTGTTAGGGGTGATCTTGACATCAAGAAACTCAATTTGACTTTTGAAAACGGGAAATATCTTGTAAATTCCAAAATAAAAATAAATAATTCTCAAATTACGGGAGTTTTTTTATTCGAACATACAATTTTTGACCGAACAATAAGTTTTGACTCCACACAATTCAACGGAGATGTCTACTTTAGAGGAGCTCAGTTCAATGAAGAAGCCCACTTCAATGATGCTAATTTCAGCAAAAATGTTTACTTCAGTGGATCACAGTTCAAAGGAGATGCCAATTTCTTCCAATCTCAGCTAAAAGGAGATGCCTATCTCAATGGAGTTACTTTCTGTGGAGATGCCATCTTCAGGGGATCTCTGTTTAAAAGAATTGCTGACTTCCAGGAATCTCATTTTAACAAAGATGCATACTTTAGAGGAGCTCAGTTCGAAGGAAGAGTTTACTTCAGAGAAGCTCAGTTCAAAGGAGATGCCAAATTTACCAGATCTCGCATTGACAATATTGCAGACTTCAACGCTATTTTTAGCAATAATTTGGCATTTGATGGGTCGAGGATTTATTCAATGATCTTATCAGAGGCTGTATTCGAAAGAAATGTAACCATATCATTAAAATCGTCTGATTTTGTTAGATTGGAAGTTCGATGGGACCCGATTCGAGATAAAATCATATATGATGATATTACTTATTTATTTCTTGTAAAAAATTTTAATTATTTAGGACAATTCGATGATGCAGATGATTGTTATTATAAGTATAGGACCGATAAAAGGAAGATGCATTTAAAGGGAATAATACCTAAATTATTCGATTATATTGCCTGGATAGCCTATGGTTATGGTGTCCGCCCCAGTAATCCACTTATTTTAAGTTTTGGATTATTTATAATTTCTGTAGTTATTTTCATATCCGGCTTTGGATTACAGGAACTACCTGGGTCGATAATGAATGCTATGTATTTAAGTGTGTTAGTCTTAACAAGCAGCCCAAAAACAGATCCTTTGACCGGACTCTATAATGTATGGGGAATGATAGAACGAATTACTGGATGGTTGCTCATGTCATGCTTCCTTGTAGTTCTGGCTAAAAGGACGCTCAGATGATGAATACAGAACGTTGGGCATATGAGAAGCTGCTGGAAGAGCTATGAGCGATCGAAAAGATTATTAAAGACTATTTCTACAGATTTCATTGAGTCTTTAGCTATATTTAGCTCAAAATTTAGTATGGAGAAATAAATCGGGTAATAATAGTCCTTTTCGCTTAAAAGCTCATTATATTGGCTATTTGACATTTAGCTATGACTTGAAAGAAAAATTATAGGATAAAAATAAAGGGAATGGGAATTAGTTATATTATATAGGGTTCTTATTTCAAATTTGTTAGCTAAATAGAATAATACGTTTATTGATAACGATTCTTTAGCTATATCTCAATATGTCTAAATATGATGAAATGCCATATGATAGCGATAACCGAATATTGGGCAGGATTACCGAATCAAGGACCCATGAGATCAAAGGAATAGCCATCATGTTCTCTGCAATTTTTCCTATTGTTTGGGATATGGCGGGTGCCAGATTGTACTATAGACTCGCTAAAGTATATATATGATGTACGCCTACTTTAGTAATGAAGCGAGACATATTGCATCAGAGATCAGCATCAGAAAAGGACAATGGGGAATTTGTTAGGGAAAATCGGCGAAAGCAGGGCTTAGGACCCTGTCACGAAGGTGTTCGCGGGTTCGACTCCCGTCCCCCGCATTATTGATATCGATTTTAGATTACTGAAATTCTCAGATTTTTGATGTGGGTGGCAGGATTCTTTTTCAGAGCCG
Organism: Methanosaeta sp. PtaU1.Bin112; assembly: GCA_002067705.1. Classification (GTDB taxonomy): domain Archaea; phylum Halobacteriota; class Methanosarcinia; order Methanotrichales; family Methanotrichaceae; genus Methanothrix. Next base: position 26,639 of record MVRL01000128.1, on the reverse strand, counting down.
CTTCTATAGCAGTTATTTTATTTTCCAACCTTAGCTCTTTATACGATTTGATTCCAAGTTCATCAAGTCCACTTGGAGCCTCCGTGCCAGGCCAAGGCAAATCTCTCTTGGAAATGCTATTCCCTCCTCGGTGACATTATAACCTAAATTCCGCCTCTTGCAATCGCGGCTTAGCTTTGCAGAAAGATGGGTCGAAAAATTTTTAAACATAGAAATAAGTTAAATTAGTTAGGTTTTGGACTATAGTTGCGATGGAATGTTATCCGATTTTTTTGACTTCAATGCAGTTACATTATAATTATTTTTTTATTTGTTTACCCTTTTCTGTGGCCTCAATCGGGGGTTGAAGGCGCTTTGGTCTTGTGGTGTGCGGGCCTCTTGGAGCAGCTTGTGAAGGGAGAGCATTTGATCTACCAAGGAGACTATGCGATCATTGCAGGTGACGTCAGTGGGATAGGAGAAATCAATTGCATGGATAGGAATAATCTCTTTAGGTGCTGTCAATTATCTCGCCCTGCGCAGGAGCATTTGCCGTTCTGGCGAAAAAGCTTGCGAGGGATGGACACGATGCAAGACGATGAAAACCTCGATAAATGTATGCCCTGCTTTCTCAGTTCAAATGAGTTGAAGTGTCCAGGTTAGAATCGAACTGATGGGACTTAGTTATCATGAAGATTCCACGAAACGGCATTCAAATAGGTGCCGGGGGCGGGATTCGAGCCCGCGACTTCGAGATACCTCAGGAAGCGCGCGTCGATCGTTTTACCCTATGAGTCTCGCGCCCTAACCAGCTAGGCCACCCCGGCACGGCATAGTCCCTCAATTGAATTGTTAAATAAGGTTTGTGCTTCCTCGACCGGGAGGACGGACCAGTCTGCCGTCAGGCCGGTGGGGAAAGAGCCATCATTTAGTAGCTCTATAGATTTTCAGGACCATCATGCCCTCCGACATAACAGGCTCAGTAAGCGATACGCTCTCAGGAAAGACGATAGTAATAGCAGTTACAGGCAGCATCGCTGCCGTGCGGGCGGTAGACCTCATTCGCGATCTTATCCGGCGCGGTGCTGAGGTGCACGCAGTGGCAAGCAGCGCCGCCCTGCAGATCCTGCACCCCTACGCCCTGCAGTACGCCACCGGAAATAAGGTGATCACCGAGATTTCTGGCCAGGTGGAGCACGTTCAGTTCTGCGGCGTAGGCGGCCAGGCAGATCTCCTGCTCGTCGCCCCCGCCACCGCCAACACCATCGGCAAGATGGCATGCGGCATCGACGACACGCCGGTGACAACCTTCGCTACGACCGCCCTGGGCAGCGGAAAGCCAGTCGCCGTAGTTCCGGCCATGCATGAAGCTATGTACCGCCATCCTGCAGTGCTGCGCAACCTGGAGACGCTGCGAGGCATGGGCGCAATTCTCATCGATCCGCGCCTGGAAGAGGGCAAGGCCAAGATCGCCGACAACCTTACCGTGGTGCGGGAGGTGGAGAGGCTGCTTGGGCCGGCGGACCTCTCCGGCAAGAGGATCGTCATCACCAGCGGCTCCAATGCCGAGGCAGTAGACCCCATTCGCGTCCTCACCAACCGCTCCTCAGGCAAGACCGGCATCGCCCTAGCCCTGGAAGCGCGCAGGCGCGGAGCATCTGTGACAATAGTGCACCGCTTCATCCAGGAGATCCCGGTGCGACAGGTCTATGCCGAGAGCGCCAAACAGATGCTCGACGCCGTGCTCGCTGAGCTGGAGAGGGGCTGCGATGCCCTGATCAGCGCCGCAGCCGTGGCAGACTATACCCTGGACGCGAGCGCAGACAAAATCAAGTCCGGCCATGAGCTGGTGCTCCATCTCATGCCCACCAAGAAGATCATCAAAACTGTGCGTGAGGTCTACCCGGATCTGAAGATCGTGGGCTTTAAAGCAGAGACGGGTGTAACAGATGAGGAGCTTGTCCTCCGGGCAAAAGGGTCCATGCAGGCCGCAGGGCTCGACCTGGTGGTGGCTAACGATGTCTCCCGAGGCGGAATGGGCACCGATGACAACCGTGTCCTGATAATAGACCGCGAGTCCCGGTGCAGGTCCGCAGAAGGAAAAAAGGACAGTATCGCAAAGAAGATCATCGATGCCCTGGTAGAGGTTTTATGAGCTGCAGAGCGAGGAGAGCTCGGGCCTTTGTGCCCTCCCACATCACCGGCTTTTTTTCCGCCCACAGGAGAGATGAGCCGCTTCTGGCTGGCTCAGTGGGCTGCGGCCTCTGTCTCTCCCTGGGGGCTACTACTACCGCAGAATCTGCTCCGGAGATCGAGGAGACGGAGATCATCCTCAACGGCACTCAGTCCGAGGCGCCAGTCTCTCGGTTCGTAGTAGAAAGGCTTGCCACGGGACCGGTGAGGGTGAGCACAGAGCTAGAGATGCCTTTCGGGGCAGGCTTTGGTGCCAGCGGGGCCGGGGCCCTGGGCTGCGCCTATGCCCTGAACTCCCTGTTCGATCTCGGATTGACCGCCAACCAGGCAGCAGCAGTAGCCCATGAGGCAGAGGTTACGAATCGAACCGGTCTGGGGGACGTCATCGCCCAGAATGCAGGCGGCCTGGTAGTCCGGCTGCTGCCAGGAGCGCCCGGGACAGGCATTATCGACCGCATACCCGTTCCACCCCTGCCCATCAGCTATGTGGTGCGAGGCCCCATCTCCACGAAACAGGTTTTATCCGACGAGCGGGTGATGGCTGCGGTAAACGCCGCAGGCGAATCCGCCTTGAAGGAGCTATTGAAGAGGCCCACGTTCGCCAATTTCCTGAAGCTCTCCCGTCGCTTCACATTGGACTGCGGCCTAGCAAGCGACTGGGCTTTGCAGGCCATCGAGGCCGCGGAGGCCGCGGGGTGCATGGCAAGCATGATCATGCTAGGCGATGCGGTCTTCGCCTTTGGAGGAGTTGGAGAGGCGGCAGCTGAAGCACTGCGCAGCTTCGGCCAGGTACATAATACTATGATCTCACAGAGAGGTGCTAATCTTGACTGATATTCCCAAGTCCCATCCCAGGTATGCTTCCTTGGTGGCACGAGAGCGCGTGGCCCAGGGAGTGAAGAACGGCTATACCAGCAGCCAGGGCCTCATTGCCCAGGGCAGAGGGGAGTGTTTTGACTACCTCTTGGGCGAGAGGACCACAGCTTCCGCAGATACGGCCACAACAGCCGCTGCGGCAATGCTGCTCCTGGCGCGCCGGCCTGCTCTCAGCGTCAACGGCAACGTGGCTGCATTGGTCGCAGAGGAGATGGTGGACCTGGCTGCCGCGCTCGGCATCCCTCTGGAGGTCAACCTCTTCCACCGCTCCGAGGAAAGGGTCAGGAAGATCGCCGACCTCCTGAGAGAAAAAGGCGCTAAAGAGGTGCTGGGGGAGCACCCAGATGCATCCGTTCCCGGCCTGGACCACGCCCGCGCTCTTGCCACAAGGGGTGGAATCTACGATGCCGATGTCGTGCTCATTCCCCTGGAGGACGGCGACCGCTGCGAGGCGCTGGTGGCTATGGGAAAGAAGGTTATCGCTATCGATCTCAATCCGCTCTCCCGTACAGCCAGAAAGGCCTCGGTGAGCATCGTGGACAACATCCTGAGAGCGGTACCCAACATGACGATGCAGGTTCGAAGGCTATCGAAGCTGCCGCGAGCCGATCTGGAGAAGATGGTGCAGGAGTACGATAATGAAAAGGTTCTGCGACAGTCGGTCCAGGTGATACAGGATCACCTGGAAAGGCAGTTTCGAGAGGGCATCGACTAGCTCATGCCTATCCGGGCCAGGATTAGATGATATGGCGGATCGCGGCGGCGCTAAATTGTGGCTATGGGCAGGTGCGGATAGCTGGCAGACCGATATGCCTATAAATTAGTTTTAACTAATAAAATGAATATGGGCGCAGAAGTGGGCATTGTTAGCAGCATAGGCAAGGTAGTCGGAGCCAAGCTTACCCAAAATGAGATTGCACAAATAAATAAGCTTGTCGAAGCTGGTTTCTACCTTAATCCTTCCGATTTTATCCGTGAAGCTGTCAGGGAAAAGCTGTCGGCAATCAAGGTAATTGAATGCCGTGATGTAGACTACAAGACCGCTAAGAGGGAAGTGGCCGGGTACTTTCAGATGAAAGGCGAAGCATACGCCTCTGATGCTAGCACTGACCTTCAACTTGATTACGAGCTGGTATGCCAGATCATGGATGACCTAGAGAAGGAAGGCAAGATGGAGACATCCTAATGAAAGTTTACGAAGTCGGCGACTCGATCCACGGTCACAGGATCATAGCAGAGGCCCGCAAAGCAAGCGATCCTGTGGTCATTGTTAAAAGTGGCAGGCATAAGGCGCAGAGGATAATTCTGACTGAGAACGCCCTGGCAATAATTGATCGAAAAGGCAGATGGTGTGGCCAAGGGCCGTGACTATTTGCCCTATCCCGCTAAGAATCTATTTCACCTATGAATGCATCCATAAACTATTTCTTAGTAATAATCAAATATGATTGATGGTGACTAAGGATGAAATCTTGGTTAGTTCTCATTTCGATCGCGTTGATTGTGTTTTGCATCTCCGCACTGGGGCAAAGCAGCGAAAATCCATTTGGGTCAACCGCTTTGGATCCAGTCTCGCTGAAGGGTGATATCTATTACCTTCCCGAGGGTGCTTCATCTCTTCCGGACTTCTCCGGCATGACTTCCGTGGGTAGCATATACACAAAAGTCCTGGACATCCCAACGCGATCATTCACTTCAGGTTTTCCTGGAGTTACCGATCGGTTTGAGTGGTTTGCCATCAGATACAAAGGAACCTTCTATATCGACACAGAAGGGGATTATGCATTCAGATTGGTCTCTGATGATGGTTCACGTCTATTCATCGACGGCATAGAGGTTATTGATAATGATGGCCAACATCCGACCCAGAGCGTCTCAGGCAACGCTTACCTTGAAAGAGGCCAGCATTCAATTGAAGTAGACTACTTCCAGGGACCCAGAGAAGAGATTGCATTGCAGCTCTTCTGGACTCCTCCCGGCGGATCTGAGCAGATCTCCGAGCCGGCCTATGTGCCCAGACCACCAGAGAGCGAGGATGGCACAGGACATTCTCAGGCAACTGGACCCGCTCAAAGCGTTGAGCCATCTCAGGATACGGGCCCATCTGACTGTGGATGCCAATGGTGTCCGGAGGACCTGACCGGTCTGGACCTCACAGGGAGGTGGAGTTGCGATGATGGAGGGATCTATTACATCAAACAGCAGGGACATGTTGTCTGGTGGAGCGCAGAAGGCTCGGCAACTGAACCAGGCTGGTCCAATGCTGCTCGGGGGATTCTCAGCAATTGCGTGCTGACTCTTGAATACTCTGATGTTCCAAAGGGCAATGCTGCTGGATACGGCACTCTTGTTCTGGAAGTTCTGTCCAATGACGAGATGGTAGCCAGGGAGAAGCCCCAGAGCTACTCAGGATATCATTGGCAGAGAGTCTAGACAAATAGAGGAATCAGGAAGTCAACTATATATAAATATTTTTTACAAATTGCGCGAGTATTTTGAAAAAGATTCATATGGATTAGGTAGGATTATCAATGGACTTCGGCTCGGTGAAATGACACACATAGTATTAAAAGATTTAAATTTGAGAAGCTTTGCTCAGCTTCTCATTTCAAATGCGTAAGGGAAAATTTCGGACACCATTTTTATCTCGTAATTTCCATTCTCACCAAGAATTACAAGAGTACCTCTATTAAACTCGAAGAGAATCTGGCGCTCGTCTGCTGCGGGCGCTATGGCTCTTGCATCAGGCAGAAAGTTGGCTGCCGCCCGGATATTGCCGTCACCTTCAGAGATCGCCTTAAAAATTGCGACCTTTAAAGCGCTGGTGGAATAGCCGTAGAGTGCATTTTCTATGTTGCAGCCTGTGTAGATCCTGCCCGAGTCGGTGAGCACTGCCGCACCCACAGCTAATCCGGAATAAGGAGCATAGGCGTTCAGACTTGACTCACGTGAGGCGTTCACCAGTGCAGAAATCTCAGATTCGCTAAGCTCTCTCACAAACCACCTGCGATAGAGTCGGTCATATCTTCCATCCTGCGTTATAATCTCCATTCCTCTATCGAGAGATTTCTTGAGTTCTCTGTCCCTGACCCCAAAGTAGAGGGAGTGCATCTCCCATGGCGTGGCCAGGGCTCTTATGCCTGAAATATTCTGCTGCCTTATTCGAAACCAGGTAGATGAGCTTCCACACACGAATGCATCCACATCACCCTGTTGCAATGCCAGAAGGCATTCTTGTTCGTAATCATAAGCCAAAAGCTGAACTCCTGTCAGATTCTTCACGATGCTATATGAAACGCTTCCCTTCTGTGCGGCAACCTTTTTCCCCCTGAGCATGGCCGCAGATTTGATGCCACTATCATCTCTGACGAATGTCATTATGTCCCATGAACCATGCGGGCTTTCGGTGAAGTTGTACCGCTTTTGCCTCTCTTCTGTTTTGATGAATCCCCCAATGACATCTGCATCTCCCTTCTGGAAAAAGAGCTGAGCATCAGCCCAGATCATGGGTTGTGCAATAACAGAAAATCCTTCCACCTTGCCGATCAAATTCAATAGATCCAACTCAAAGCCCTGGACTGAACCGTTATCCTCGTAGGTGAAGGGACCATAATCTTTGTCGAATACGAACCGTATCGTGGTTGTATTATCTGCTCCGTTCAATGATCCGGATGGCGCAACGGCGATAGCCTGCCCAGAAGCGATGACCATCAGGGCCACCAGAACAGCAAAAAACCAAGTGGGTCTCATGAGCATATATTAAAATTAACAGGATAAATCTTTTTTCGGTCATATATATGATGATATTATGACTTAAACGCGGAAGGCAATCCAGACAGGATGACCTCGAGAAAGAAGATGGCGTGCCCAAGGCCCGTGATCATTTGATCTATCCCACTAAAATAGCAGTTCGATGCGATCTCTTTTATGATGCAGTCCCATTTTATCCTGCCCTGAGTTCTCCATCATGAAATTGTCTCCAAAAGGTTTTTCGCTAGAGACTGTATTTTTTGGCTGACACAAGCCACACAACGCCTATTACGAGCGCCCGGCAACTATGTCTCTCATAGACGAGGTCGATAGCAGGAAGATTTTGGACGCGGGATGCGGACCTGGTGTATATTCAAAGTGGCTTCTTGATCAAAGAGCACAGGTTGTGTCAATAGATGCAAGCGAAAAGATGCCCTCACACGCCCGCAAACGGACAGAGAATCGTGCAATATGCCACCATGCAAATATGGAAAAGAGGGCCCGCCATTTCTCGATAGTAGCTCGTTTGATGGAATCCTGAGCACTCTGGCAGTCGGATATGTTCGCGATCAAAAGGCGCTCTTCGCTGAGTTTCACAGGCTTATTCGCAAAGGAGGCTGGTTTATCTTCTCTACAGATCATCCATTTTCCTCCTATCAATTTTTTAAATTGGACAGCTACTTTGAAACCCAAGAAATAAGCTGCTATTGGACTGGATTTGGAAAAAAGAATGCTTATGCCCAGCTATTACCACAGTCTGGGCACCATCTGCGAGGCATTATCGAAAAATGGATTTGTGATTGAGACTATACTGTAGCCCAAGCCCACGGAGGATTTCCGTGCCTATAGTGTCGAAAAATACGATAATATGATGAAATATCCCCAATTTAGGTACATAAAAGCAAGAAAGTTAGTATAAATAAGGCTAATATGCAGGAAAGAAGGAAGCTAAGCGAACAGGAGGAAATGACGGAGATAATGAAGATGATCAAGACGGATTACGATGCCATAGCCGATGCATACTCCCGCACCCGACAGGTAAGCGAGCATGTGATCGCCGAGCTGCAGTCGTTCTGTTCCATCACTCCCGAATCACGGGTGCTGGAGGTCGGCTGTGGAACTGCCAAACACATCCATGCTCTCGTTGATTGCACTGGCTGTGCTGGTTGGGGTGTCGAACCCTCCGAGGGAATGAGGCGTCATGCTCCGGTCCATTGCCGGCTCAATGTCTGCCGCGGGTCCGGCGATTGCATCCCATTTGAGGATGGCTTCTTCGATCTGCTGTTCTCGGTTAATGTCATCCATCATCTGCCCAGCCCAAGGAGATACTTCGAGGAGAGCATTCGAGTCCTCCGTCCTGGGGGAAGAATATGCACATTCACAGACTCGACGGAAATGATTCGGAGGAGGGAGCCACTCTCGCGGTACTGGCCAATGTCCGCTGAGGCAGACATCGCACGGTACCCAACAGTCGCCGCGCTTCTCGAGGATATGAATCAAGCGGGCTATGTCAACTTGACCGCTCGGAAGATCAAGAAGACATCGCTTACTGCCGAGGCCACGCCCTTTAGGGAGAGGGCTTTTTCCTGCCTTCAGCTCATCGATGATATTCAGTTTGAAAAAGGTCTTCGGCTTCTTGAGGAAGACCTGCAGAGAGGACCGGTGCGCATGACATCAGAGTACGTGTGCATATGGGGAGAAGCATGAGATGACGATTGCGCACAGAATTGCCGCCGGTGGCATCGTCATCAGGGAGGGCAGGGTGCTGCTGGTAAGGTATCGGGACGGAAAGGATTCCTACCTTGTTGCCCCTGGTGGAGCGATCGAAGACTGCGAGTCGCTGGCAACCGCAGCGGAAAGGGAGATTGCAGAGGAGACAGGAGTCAAATGCGCTGCCCTATGGCCGGTAATGATTGAGAACCTGCGGGCCAGCCGATACCAGATGGTTAAGGTCTGGTACCTGTGCGACTGTATTGATGGCGCTGCATCCTGCATGGCTCCAGCGAAGGAAGAGGGGATTATCGAGGTCGGCTGGTACGGCGATAGCGAGCTTGAAAATGAGACCGTATACCCGGAAATCATCAAGACCCTGAAGATTGCCGCCATCAGCCGCCTGAAGAGTGAGATCATAGACCATGGAGTTCGTCGCGCTCGCTTTTGAGATCGGAAAGAATTCTGAACGGGATAGCAGTAAGCAGTAGAACGCAATTAATAGCTGCAGCAAAGGCCGGCTGCACCTGCACCTTTGCGGTGCGGGGAGATGTCACCGGAGACATCTGCCGACCTTTGAGCGCTATTGTAGGACAGGCGCATTTGCCGGGCGGTTTATGACTCGGCAGATATGCGATTTCGCTTTTGGAGGATAATAGACACATTCAAGGCAACTGTGGCACAGGCTTCAATAGGGCATATGGTATCAAGCTCCCCCCATATCCCGCCCCGCCTCCAGACCTCGCGATATCAAGCTCGCAGCCCGCCGGCCACTCTTGCGCCCTCTCAAGTGCACCGCAGAGCCGCCAGCATGCCAGCCCCGACCATCGGACCGCCCATCAGAGGACATCATTGAGCGACCGGTCGGCCCAAAAGGCAATCAGACAACAAGCCCGAAAGATAATATAAAAATGTCACTATTAATTAGCAAAACACACACCCCATAAAAACCAGCTCTCGCAGTCTGAAGAAAACAATCGCCAAAATAGTCGCAATAATATGCGCCGATCGGGATTCGAACCCGAGTTTAGGCGTTGGCAACGCCTAGTGATAACCGCTACACTATCGGCGCTATCCTGTTTTGGAAGCATCTCCTACAATCACCTTCTAGTCTAAAAACATTGCGGGCAAAAGCCCCGCCCTGAGCGCGCGGCCAGGGCTACATACCCTTTATCTACCTTGAAGAGGAGCTTTCTATAGGTGATATTCGCTTGCATGATGTCGTCATAGTAGGAGCAGGCCCGGCCGGGCTGACCGCTGCCATGTACTGCGCAAGAGGCGGAAAGAAGACACTGGTTCTGGGCAACATCTACAGCTCACAGCAGTCCATGGGCGGCCTCTATGAAAACTACCCCGGCTTTCCCGATGGCATTCAGGGGATAGAGCTCTCAGAGAAGATGCTCGCCCAGGCCCAGAAGTACGGGGCAGAGTACCAAGAAGACCAGGTGGAGAAGATCGTGCCTCTACGCGACACCTTCCGCCTCAAGACGGAAAACTGGCAGTACGAGGCCAGAGCCGTCATCCTGGCAATGGGCGCGAGCCACCGCGCCATAGGCGTTCCGGGCGAAAAGGAGCTGACTACGCGGGGCGTCTCCTACTGCGTGCATTGCGACGGGGCGCTCTTCCGGGGCAAAGCAGTGGCGATCGTGGGCTACGGCAACGGAGCCGCCCGGGCCATTCTCTACCTGGCCAACATCGCAGAGAAAATCCACCTGCTCTCCTCGCGAGACAAGCTTGTGGCCGAGCCGGTCTACCTGGACCGCATCAAGAAGCTGACCAACTACACCGCCACCTTCGGCGCAGAGATCACAGAGATCCTGGGCGAGCATTTCGTCACCAGCGTGGAGTACAAGGTGGGCAACACCCCCCGCTCCCTGAAGGCAGACGGAGTCTTCGTGGAGATGGGCATGCAGCCCAACACCGACCTGGCAACAGCCCTGGGCCTGGAGATGACGCCCGGCGGATTTGTGAAGGTCAACCGGCTCAATCAGGAGACCAGCATGCCTGGAGTCTTCGCCGCCGGCGACCTGACTGGAGGAAGATTGCAGGTCGCAACCGCGGTGGGCAGCGGCGCTTCTGCCGCCATCAGCGCCCTGCAATATCTGGGATAAAACAATGGCCAGAGCAAGAGCGAATAGAGATAAAGAAAGAGAGCTGGACCTCACCAGGCCGGTCTCGGTCTGGCGCTCCAAAGACCTGCTGGAAGGCCAGCCCGCGCAGTCGCTGACCGTAATCCTGCGCACCGTGGGCTGCCGCTGGAATCGATGCACCATGTGCGGCTACGCAGGTGAAGGTGCGCCCGCGTCCGCCTCGGACCTGATCGCCCAGTTCGGAAGCGCCCTGGAGAGATCCTCCCCAGAGGTCTCAGTGGTTAAGATCTACACCAGCGGCAGCTTTCTGGACCCTGCCGAGATGCCGGTGCAGGCTCGCGACGAGATCCTCAAGAGGTTGGAGAGGCTGGCAATCAAGAAGCTGGTCGTCGAGACCCGCCCGGAGTATATAACTGAACAGACGGTCGAGACCTGCCTGAGCCGCCTTCCCACAGAGTTTGCCATTGGCCTTGAGACCGCAAACGATCTCATTCGGGACAAAGCCATCCGCAAGGGCTTTACCTTCCAGGACTTCGCGATAGCATCGGAGGTGGTTCACAGACAGGGCGGCAGCATCAAGGCCTACCTGCTTCTCAAGCCGCCCTTGCTCTCAGAAGGCCAGGCGATGAGAGACGCAATATCCTCCGCCCGGGCTGCCCGCAGCTATTCCGATATCCTGTCTCTCAACCTCTGCAATGTGCAGCGCAATACCGTAGTGGAGCGCATGTGGGAGCGGGGCGAATACCGGCCCCCCTGGCTCTGGTCTGCCATCGAGGTGCTGAAGAGCGTTCCCGGCCCCATTGTCTGCGATCCTGTGGGTGCGGGCACCAGGCGCGGCCCGCATAACTGCGGGGCCTGTGACGAGGGCATAGCCGAAGCCATACGAGTCCATGATCTCTCCCAGGATATCACGCCGCTGCAGAAGCTGGACTGCCAGTGCAAGTCCACCTGGAAGGAGCTGATGGAAGCAGAAGAGGAGTCCTTTGGAGCGGCCCTATTTTAGCCGCCCATTTTAGCTGTCCGTTTCTTATTTTTTGTTATCTGCTAAATATTATCTATTAGCTATTATCTATTGTTCCGTTTCCAGGATTTCATCTTTCAGCATCACAGGTTTGGCGGTGCGCTTGATTCCCGGCGTCGTCATGTACCACCGCCCTTTTTTCCCTTTGAGAAATTGCAGGGCCTGGGGATAATCATCAAAATAATAAGTCTGCCCGGTATCCAGGCTCATAACCGCGATCCGCTCTTCAAATGTAATTCCTTTCTCCGCGAGCATTCTCTCGATCTCTTCGCGCAATTTGCTCTTCTTTTTGGGAGGCAGGTCCTCATTTGGCGGTATATCGTTCTCTGAGATGCCGATCACCTCAAAACTTGGCGGGCCTGGCGCGGCCAAGTGCCCACTTTATGTACTCCGCGGCAGGAAACTCGTGCACCGATGTGGCCACAATCAGCCCTTCTCCATAGTTCGCTCTGACCAGGATGCTTCTTTCATTCTTGTCCTTCAAAACGGTCTCAAAGCCCTCGCCTGCAATCAGGTATCCGTCGCACTCCGGCGTGCTGGTGCAGAGCAGGCAAGCGCACTCATCCGCGGAGGGAGAGACGTTCTGGGAGGACAGCTCGCAGACATAGCGCAGGGGCAGCGGCAACCAATCGTAATTGTGCTCTGGAACCATCGGGCCGAAGATGGTCAACACCCCGCCGTTCTGCACAAAATCGGAGATATTCGATCTCATCCTCTGTAGCGCAGGCAGCGCCTTGGAATAATCCGGATTGGCAAAGCCGGTAGGAATCATAACCATCCTGTATTTGGGCAGAAACGGGCTGCCCAAGATGGCCGGGGAGAGAAACTGAAAGCTTACCTTCAATTCAGCGAAGAGCTTTTCATAGAGAAAGTTCCTCTCGCTAATAAGAGCTATATCTGACATATTACCATAATCTCCCATGCTGCCCAGGGAAAACCTTTATGGTTCTTTTTCTCCATTAAGTTTATTACTAAATAACAATGGAATATTGGCTGAGATTATATATGGAACAAGAATTAATGAGGATCGGTGTTTCGTTGCCGGAGAAGCTGCTCTCCCGGTTTGATGAGATAATCCTGCAACGCGGCTATTCATCGCGCTCCGAGGGTATTAGAGATGCCATCAGAAACTACATCGTCCACTACGAGTGGATGAGCGATGTGCAGGGTGAGAGAGTTGGCGTCATAACTCTCGTGTATTCTCATGGCCAACGCGGACTGGTGGACAACCTGACAGAGATTCAACATGAAGCGGGAGGCATTATCCAATCCAGCTTGCATGTCCATCTGGACCACGACAACTGCCTGGAGGTAATCGTGCTGCGAGGCGAGGGGCAGGATGTAAGAAAAGCCGCCGAGAAGATGATGTCGCTAAAGGGCGTAAAGCACGTCAAGCTGACAACGACATCCATGGGCAAAGAGCTCTAGCTATTGCTGCGCGATAGGCCCTTTCCCATGATTTCGCTGGAAATTTCGCCTGGCATCTTCACTCTGGAGATTGAGGGTCAAAAGAGACTGGCAACCAGATCGGATGACGCCGTACCAGTCTATGGGGAACGCATCCTGGAAAGCTTCCGGCTCTGGGATCCATTCCGATCCAAGCTCGCCGCCCTGCTGCTCAAATCTCGCAGCACAATGCCTGCACTCTCTCGCGATGCCAGGGTCCTGTATCTGGGAGCGGCTACGGGCACCACAGTCAGTCACGTTAGCGATATCGTTCGCGACGGACTGGTCTATGCTGTGGAGTTCTCGCCTCGATCCATGCGCGATCTGGTCCGGCTCTGCGAGAGGCGCAATAACATCGTGCCGATTCTCGCAGATGCTGCCCGACCGGAAGAGTATGCGCCCCTCCTCGAGCCGGTAGACCTGATCTATCAAGATGTCTCACAGCGAAATCAAGCGGAGATTGCCTGCAGGAACTCCGATCGCTACCTGAAGCCGGGCGGCGAGTTCATCCTAATGCTTAAGACGCGCTCCGTGGATGTAAATGCCAGCCCGCAGGCAGTTCTCCAAGAGCAGATAAAAAAACTGCAGGGCCTGGATCTCATGCCCGCCCTGGACCTTTTGCCATTTCATCAGGACCATTTTGCCATTTCAGGCAAGAAATGCTAGCCTATGAGCTTTTTAACCTCGTCAAAGATTATGTTGGGCAGAAGCCTGACATAGCCTATCAGCGGGATCTTGGCTCTTGCGACCCCAATTACCCATTCCTCTTTTACGGGTGTTAGGAAGCTGATGCCCTCTCCGACAAAGGTGCCGTTCTCGGTCTTATAAATGAGCAGCCCCGTCTTCTTATCCAGATAAACATCACTGCCTACATCCATAATCTCGCCCCGGTTGGCATCGATGTATGATGTCTTGGCTGTGCCGAAGATCTGGCCTGCCATCTGGTCGATGACCTCATTGTGGTCGCCCTTAGTGATATAGCCGGAGAATGGTGCAGCTGGGCCGCCTTCCCACATGGCCTCACCCTCTTTCACATAACGAAGGGCGCGATGAATGATTGGCGTAGCTTTATCCTTGCTCGGCGAAAATCCCAGAATCATCTTGAGCTGGTCTAGCAGATTCAAGCTAGCTTTGCCATAGGGCCTGTACAGTATGACATCTCCCGGATTATTGAAAGCTGTATAGCCGGTCTTCTCGGCCTCGTCCCAGGCAATCACATCCGTGCGCGATGCCCCCTGAACTACTACTATATCTCCAATATTGAGGTTAGGCACCATGCTTCCCGATTCTACTGCAACCATAGGCGTCCAGAGGCCCAATACAAGCTGAGATAGCAGGGATATGCCACCTACTACCACAACTACGAAAATAATGTCCTTGACAAGGCCCGGAAGAGGCAAATTGTCAAACCACTCGATGATCTTCATCAACCACATTTATCAGTTGGTAGGACTTATACTCCTTTCGATGCAGCAGATGCCCCCCCGTAGCAGCCGCCCCCTAGCTGGCCAGGAGATAGTGCAGAGGTTGGCAGAGAAAGGTTATCAACTGGAGCCGGCGGCTCTGGAGATAATCTGCCGCTATTCCGGAAGCAAAGAAGAGCTGCTACAGCGCATCATCAGCAGTGCTGACAGGTCCGTAGCGGTTATTGGGACCTCTATGGTGTCATACCATCTTGAATCATCTTCCTTCGCAGATGCTGCTCCTCGCTCATCCTCACCCATTAAATCATCATCTCCCAGCATATCAACCCAGCCGACCATATCGGATCCGGAAACTCAGGATTCATCTGCGAAACTAAAATGCGACATAACCGGCCGATCGACGTGCATAGGTGATTATAATGATTTCGTGCACTATTTTCGCGATAGATTCTCAAAGATCAGGGAGATTCTCTCTTTACGGCTCAACTCCCGGCCAATCGAATCCCTGACCAAGAGCACAACCGGCAGAGAGGTGTCTCTGATCGGCATGGTCATGGATGTTAAGACCACCAGCAAAGGAAATCGGGTGATAGAGCTGGAAGATCCCACAGGAATGATTACGGCGGTCATCCAAAAGGATTCAGAGGTCTACGAGCAATCCAGCCTAATCCTCACCGACGAAGTCATAGGCGTTACCGGCACCTCTGATGGCAACGGAAGGCTCTTTGTCAAATCCTTGCTCTGGCCGGATATGCCCAACCAGACTGCTCCTCTGGAGAATGGAAACGGATCTGCTCTTCTGCTCTCCGATCTGCATATAGGAAGCAAATACTTCATGGCCGATGCCTGGCAGAGATTTTTGCAGTGGTTGAACGGCGATACGGAAGACGGCTCAGACCTTGCTTCTCAAGTTCGATACATAGTGATAGCAGGAGATCTGGTAGACGGCATCGGCATTTATCCGGGTCAAGAAAAGGATCTGGAGATCATGGACATATATGAACAGTATAAAGCGGCGGCCCAGTGGCTCAACGGGATACGAAAGGACATTCAGGTGATCATCTCCCCTGGAAACCATGACATTGTTCGCCAAGCAGAACCCCAGCCTGCTCTTCCAGAAGATGTGCAGAGCTATTTCCGAAAAGAGATGCTCTTTGTGGGCAATCCCGCTCAGGTGACCTTAAGCGGGATATCGTTATTGATATACCACGGTCGAAGCATAGATGATCTGGTCCTGCGCCTGCCAGGAATCTCTTATGCAGCGCCCGAGAAGGCCATGATAGAGATGCTGAGACGACGGCATCTGGCTCCTATCTACGGCAGCCGCATCTCCATCGCACCTGAGCATGAAGATCACTATGTTATATCCCGTCCTCCAGCCATACTGCATTGCGGACACGTCCACACCGTGGGGATAGCCAGGTACAAGGGAGTGGCTGTGATCAATAGCGGCACGTGGCAGTCCCAGACAGACTTTCAGAAGAAAATGAACATCCAGCCGGTTCCAGCTGTGGTTCCTATCGTCGATCTGGCAACTATGAAGATCCGCAAGCTTATATTTGCCGAAAGCTAGTGGATTAAGTAGATAATTATACTTTATTATTATTTATATTTTTATTTGTTGGTGCATCCTAAATTATCAGAGCAAATTTGCACAGTACTAAATTGCTCAATCTACAAATAATAAAACAATATATTATATAATAGTAATACATATTAATACAGATAATACGACCTACATAACTATTGTTGGAGTGAAGAATCATGACATATAAGTAATATTTGAGATCGAATGGTTTTAAAGTCATAACTCTGTTTGTATGTCTTACCAAAAAATATAAATACTATAAATGCTAACATCCGTCTATATTAAAGAATGTATGGGGTGAGATTATCAAGAAAATAGGAGTTGTATTGGCATTGGCTATAGCCATATTATCCCTTCCCGCTATGGCTCAGGGCAATTATGGCTTGGCTGGAAGCGGCGGTGTAGATATCCTCGGAACAGGGATTTTTGAGACAGATGGATCCCTCACAAGGTTCCCAGAAGCTCAAGACACCAATATTGACACTCTGACAGTAGGAAATGACAAGGCACTGGCATTTGGCAATATATGGCAGAAGACTCCACTTGCCACGGCCACCAATAACCTGGAGATCAAGAAGAACCAGGATTCCGGTGAGTGCGCACCATGCCTCTGGGATGATGACGATGATCCTCTGACAGACCCAATTCCAATCGGATGCTCGGACACCTGTATCAAAGTGAATGTGGATCAGATCAAGGTAGGAAACAGGGAGGCAATGGCTTTCGGATTCGCAGCTGCCACCAACAACGTCAAGATCGTAGCCAATCAGCAGTAGCTATTGTCTGCGATTCTTAAGGGGATCGATATGAAGAGCCCAACCAATCCCACTAGCTTGATGCTGGTGGGAGTTCTATTTATATACATCATTCTGATACCGAGCACGGCTTTAGAGCAATCAAGCGCCCTGGAACAGCTCAACAAATTAAGAGATCAACAACATGATCATCCTGACCTAGGAATGCTCAATTTAGGTGCAGAGACCATAAATTTTCCCTGGGCCAGCCAAAAAGATCCGCATATGCATCCCAGTCTGCCCGGTTTTTCATCAACGCCTCTTAAAAAAGAAGAGATAATCATGGATAATATAAATCCAGCGGCAAATGTGCAAGATATTTCCGCAATTAACGCCCAAAAACAGAGAGATGTGATCTTTAAGGACTCCCAGGAGCAGGATTCAGACCAGGAATATCCTGAGAACTCTCAAGAGATAAGCGTAAGCGGCAAAGAGAATGATGAATCTGAGGGTAGGTCGCCCAATCAAGAGAGAAATGAAGATAGCATTGGTGGCCGAAGTCCTGATAATAATAAGAAGCATAATGCAGGGAATTATTTAACAATAGATGTTCACGATATATCTGTCAGCGCCATTAATACTATGCAGGGAGGAAGTTCCGTAGCCACATCCAATATCATCATCGAGCCGGTGCAGATCATCGTCTGCCCGCCTGAGGTCGGCGTTAAGCTGGCCTGATGCAAAAAATGCATCGGCCCTGTTTTTAATTTTCATTTTGCAACCTGCTATTTCCGCTTAACTGGATATCGATTCAGTCAGACACATATTTTATTCGCTGCACCTCCGACCGAAGAATAGACACAGCGGCCTAGTTATTGCTATATTTCAGCATCTGCAATTGTTGTTATATTTCTATGAAGCATATTTCATGCAAAATTTTCAAGCAAAAATAGCTTTAAAAATCTATGATTTTGCAATAAAAAACACCAAAAAGTATATATATATTTAAAACTTAGTTAAGTACAACCTAAAAGGATTAATGGGGTGAGATTATTAGAAGAGTAGCAATGTTCTTTGTGCTGGCTATGGCGTTGGCTGCATTTGCGGCTCCTGTCATGGCTCAGAGCGCGATGATTGGAAGCGGCGGCGTGGACATCCTCGGCCAAGGCATATTTGAAACCGGTGCCGGTGCCTTTAAATTCCCGGCGGCAGTCAATGCCAACTACGACTCTATTGATGTTGGAAACGATAGAGCTATGGCTATAGGTGCCGGAGTGGGCCCAGGAATTGGACTTCTGGGAGCTAATTTCGGAACGGTATCTGCAACAAACCACCTGAAGATCAAGAAGAACCAGGATACCGGCGATGCTCAGACTTGCGCAGCCTGCAGTCCCAAGTACAATATCGAGCAGGTCAGAGTAGGAAACAGAGCGGCTACTGCTATTGGAGCCGGTGCCGGCTGGACAATCCTTGGAGCTGCCATCAATGCTGGCGGCGTCTCTGCAACCAACGACATTGAGATTGTGACCAACCAGCAGTAAATTCTGGGCGATCAGCCCGGGGATGAAATATGAAAAAGATACCAGGACCCACCGGCCGCCTGCTGGTGGGAGCCGTTTTTATTTGTCTTCTTATATCGCAAAGCATTGCCGTGGCTGAGCTGCAGTCCAATTTGCCTGACCTGCGAAAAGAGATGAAAGAAGCGCAATCAGGTCCGTTCAATCAAAATCATCGCGAATGGGAGACAGAGGCGCTTCATCCTTTCAGCCTCAGGCCAGATCTCAGCCCATCAAACGAGAAGATCACACTGGACGAATTGAATTCAAGTGAGCAGGTATCGGAGCTATCTGCGATGAATACTGCAAGAGAGAGGGATATAATCTACGATGGCGAGCAGCAGAAGGACTCGGATGCAAGCATGCCTGCCAATTCCCTGGATATAGCCGTCACAGGGCAAGAGGAGACGAAGAATTCCATAGCCGTCGAGAATTGGGATGATAGCTATATCGACAGGGTAGTTGATAGCGCCTTGGGCGCCAGCATGGAAAGCGAGGAGAAAAATGGCCGGCCGGCAAGAATTGACGCCCAATCTCAGCCTTTGGGCAACAACCTGAATATTGATGTGAGCGGCATATCGGTTCGCGCCATAAATACCGCACAAGGAGGCAGCGCTGTGGCAACATCAAATATAATCATAAAACCGGTGCAGATCATCATCTGTCCCACTGAGATCGCAGAGAAACTTAGATAAGAACCATCAAAAACTTTAAGGGCATCCCTTTCATTCCTTTTGCCGCTATGACCGTCCAGAGACCGAGAGGCACTAGGGATTTCCTCCCAGAGGAGACTGAGAAGAGAGGACGGGCCAAGTTGGCCATGCAGGATGTCTTGGAGCGCTGGGGCTACCGGGAGGTAGCCACCCCTACTTTTGAGCATCTGGAGCTTTTTACTATAAAGTCGGGCGAATCAGTGATCGAAGAGATCTACAGCTTCACAGATAAAGGAGGGCGCGCTCTCGCCCTGCGCCCGGAGCTGACAGCTCCTGTGATGCGCATGTACGTCTCTGAGATGCAAAATTTCCCCAAGCCGCAGAGGCTCTGGTATTTCGGCAACTGTTTTCGCTACGAACGCCCCCAGAGAGGGCGCTTTAGAGAGTTCTGGCAGATGGGGACCGAGATCATAGGCGGATCCAGGCCGGATTCAGAGGCGGAGGCGATTGCCCTCGCGGATGAGATGCTGAAGAGCTTGAAAGTGACCGGCGAGATCCATGTCGGCTACCTGGGTCTGATCCGCTCCATTCTGGGCAGGATCGAGGCGCAGCACCGGCCGACAGTCATGAGGATGATCGACAAGAAGGAGCGTTCCGCTCTTGCCGCTCTGCTCGAAGAGATCGGGCAGAGCCATCTGGGCCTACTGGAGCTGATCGATCTCAAGGGAAAGTCTGCTCTGGACAAAGCTGCCCAGATCGTCGGGGAGCTTGAGGCTGCGCCCAGTGAAACGCTTAATCCCTCGCCAGCGACCGAGCCTGCCGCAGCGGGTGCAGCCGCTAGGCAGGAGGATGGTCGCGGATCCGCCCGCCAGGGAAGAGCTGTGGTCTCTGAGCTGCGCCTTGAGCAATTCCAGGAGACGGTTGATCTTCTGGATGCCTTCGGCGTCAAATTCACCATCGACTTTGAAATAGTTCGAGGCCTTGAGTATTACTCCGGCACGGTCTTTGAGATCTATGCTCAGGGCCTGGGAGCCCAGCGGCAGATCTGCGGCGGCGGAACCTATGAGCTGGCCAGCCTCTTCGGTGGCAAGGAGACCTCCTCTACTGGCTTTGGCCTGGGATTTGACCGCATCATGGAGATTGTGCAGATGGATGAGTCGCGCATGCCTCCGGTATTCCTGGCCTTCACGCCGGATGTCAAGATGCAGGCCGCGAAGATCGCAGGATCGCTGCGCAAGAGCATTCCACTGGTAATGGATGTCATGGGCAGAAGCCTGGGAGCCCAGCTTAAAGCGGCAGCCAGCGCGGGTGCGGAGTATGTGGTAATCGTAGGAAAAGACGAGCTGGACGCCGGCACCCTCACGCTGCGTGAGATGGCCAGAGGAGAGCAAGAAAGCTTGGCTCTGCCTGCAATAGAGCAGAGGCTGAAGATCCATTTTTCAGGAAGGTGATCGTGCTTGGCAAAAAGGGGCCATCTCTTCCGTCAAAGCCTCTCTTTTGCCATTATGCATCATGTTAACGAGGCGGATACTACTATCAGAATCAAGAAGGTAAAGACCACAACCAAGAGGATGATCAGGTCAGAATATCTGCTCTCAAATAGGCCTTCAATAAATGCGGTTGCATCTTTTTGCTCGCTAATGTCAGACAAAGCCCCCACCTTCATTATCTTTTATGAAGCTTAGTTGGCGTTAGGACTTTAAATAATTTTTTGTTAGCAATATATATAGATCTGAAGGATAAAAAAATGATTAGTTAGAGCAATCCCATATTCTCCAGCTGCATCCTGACGATGTGCACGCCTTCTTCGCACTCCGCCGGCGATTTTCCGCCTGTTACCACCAGTTTTCCAGAGCTGAAGATGAGCACAACCACCTTGGGAGTCTTGATCCTGTAGACCAGCCCGGGAAACTGCTCCGGCTCATATTCGATATTCTCCAGGCCCAGGCCGAGAGCTATGGCATTCAGGTTCAAGTCAGTCTTAAGATCCGCGGAGGCCACAATGTTCTGAACGTGTATCTCAGGCTCCAGATCGATGTTCTCAAAGCCTATGGACTTGAGTGTCTTGGCCATATTGGTTATGACCGTGCGGACGTCCTCGACATTCTTTGCACCGGTGCATACCACCTTGCCGGAGGTGAATATTAGAAATGCAGCTCTTGGGGCTTTGACCCTGTAGACGAGTCCGGGAAACTTCTCCTTGTTATACTCGGCGCCCTCCAGCTCAGCCTCAATCTTGTGCAGGTCGAAGGCTTCCGCCAGCTTGGTAGATGCCACCACGTTCTCAATATTAATTGTGGACTCCATACTCAAGTATCTCCAGATTATCCCTTACAAACTGGGAGTATATAAACATGAGTATTTAAGATTTATAAACTGCTTATATACAGCCGACCAAAGACCGCTCCAGCCAAAAAGACAAAGAAAATAAGCAGGTGGCTGAGCAGGTGGCCCGGGTAAGGCAGGCACTTCAACTGCTCTTCCACTTAAGCCTGTCGCCCTTTCGCTTCAGAACGCCGCCCTTCTCCAGAATTCTGGCCAGATCCTCGGCTACATCTTCGCCATATACGTTCAGGATGTCGCTTTTATCCTCGAGAGTCATATTGCATTCTTCCACAAACTCCGCAAAATCCATCTTGCGGGAAGAAGGCGACATGGCTAACTTCTCAATCAACAATCCCAGAGACTTAAGGCTCTGCGCTTCAGAGGGATACTCATCCCAGAACTCATCATCCAATTCGCTGGCAAGGGGAGTAGTAAACTCGTCGACAAAGATAACGACGGACTTATCCAAATAGAAATGGATATTGCATTTCATTTGCTCCGGCTCGATCTCAAAGTCATTAGGATCTACTTTTATCTCGATTATCGGATCGTCCAGCTTATTTTCCACCGCCTCGCCAATCTTTATGCCGTTTAAATCAAAGACCATTCGGGCAAAAGTGCGAGCTTTCGATATGCTGATGGCATTATCCAGCCACTCATCCGCACTGAATTCCAGGGCATCTTCTTTTTCTGGGGTTGGGTTTTGCTGACCTTGCGCTTCTTGATCCGAGGCTTCTTGATCCAGAGATTCCTGATTTTTCGGTTCTTGATCCACTACCATCTGGTCCTGCGATTTTACGGCTTTGGAGAACGCCAGGATCTTGTCTCTTGTTTCCACCATTTGCGGGTCCAGCTCTTTCAGGAAAATTTCATCGAAATTCTCGGGCGTCGCCTGGGCAAGAGCGCTCTTCAGTACGGAAATGGAGCGTCCGTACTCTTCGCCATCCTCTTTCAGCAGCTCTTTGACGACGCTTAGCTTGTCCTTGATGGTAAAGATAGTATCATTATCCATTACCAGACAGGACCTAGTCTCCACCTTGAGGCCGGCTTCATCAAGATAGTCTCTGATCTCTTTGGCCGTCTCTTCATCATACTCTCCCAGATAGAACATAGTATCAAGAACAATGGGAGAGAAGGATTAAAAAGCTTTAGGCTCTGGCACTTTATTGCGACGGAGTCGGACCGCCGCCTGAGAAGATCCTAGACCACCACTGCCCTGTTTTCCATCTCCGAGGGATGGACACCCATGAATTCTATCCGATCCTCAGCTCTGCCGTCCAGAGGTCCCAGGTCAACGAGCATTATGCGGTCTTCATCGTGCTTAATGATTTCCGCCAGGGCAGCGACAAGCTCTGCTTTTCCTTTGTCGGAAAGAAGGCAGCGAAAGACAGAGTAATGTATCGGATCTCCGAATCCTTTCATGGTTTTATGGACCTGATGCAGACGCTTTGGATCCATTATATCGTAGCTGACCACGTAGCACTTTTGTTTGCTCATGCCATCTACCTGGTCAAGAACGGGGGATACTGCTCGATCTCGCCGGAGACGACGCGGGCCAGGAGGCGACTCTGCACCTCCAGCACTCTTCGGTAGCTGACTTTGTAGCCGAATAGGGGATGGATGATCTCCGTCTCCATACGGCGTTCATAGCCTGATACCGCCGCTTTCTTTCCACCCGATGAAAGAGAAACGCCAGCTCGGGTCTTGACGAAGTCGCCCTTGGCGATCTCGCCATTGTTAAAGAGGTTTATGGCCACAGAATCAGCAATCAGGGGTCGAAACTCCTCCATCATATCCAGAGCCAGGGCAGGCCTGCCGTATCTGGGCCGGTGATAGAATCCGAGGTAGGGGTCAAATCCAACCGCGAGGAGGGTAACAAAGAGATCTTTGACCAAAATGCCATAGAGGTAAGAGAGAACGGCATTCAACGGGTCCTTCGGAGGCCTGCGGTTTCGATCCAAGAAGGAGAAGTCCTTTCCGCCTTCCTTCAGCATCCCGCCAAACTGAGAAAAATAGCATTCTGCTGCTGCTCCCTCGATACCCAGAAGGCTTTCGCTGGCGGATGCCTCATGCGCCTTCTCGGCCAGCTTTGCCAGGAGGGCAAGAGAATCCGCACCGACCTCGGGATTGTTGCGGCGCAGGAGAGTCCGGCAGTTCTTGATCTTTCCGGCTACGACCTTTCTGGCCAGAAATAGCGATCTTTTCGGGTCAGCAGCGCACTGAAACTGAAGCATCCTCAGCTCGACATTCTTGTGGGTTGTTCCCTGGCAGATACCCTGAAACCAGCCGCCGTGTGTGAAGTGGAGGACGGGCACGCCTCTTTGCATCAGCTCCACCATTGCCGGAGTGGTTATCTCCACTCCGCCGTAGAGGGAGAGCATGGAGATTTCCCTCAGCTTGGGCTCGCTGACCTTGCCGTCCTGTGACCAGATCTCCAGGCGCTCTTCTCGCTTGCGAACTGTGTTTCCCCGACCGACCACGTATACCGGTTTGGCGTCATCGTCAGATGGAAGAAGCCTTCTGATCCGACCTGAAGGCCCGTTTTTCTCGGTCTCGGCCCCGTCACTGTCCGGCTCCTTTGCGCCCACCAGCCTCTCATCATCTGCCTGCATCTCTCTGAGCAGCGTTACCTCATCTGGCAGGCAGATGCCGGCCAGAGAACAGCGGTTGCACTTGGGGCTGTGCTGCAATGGAGGCGGCATCTCGGAGGATTCTGCAGCCGCTCGCAGCGCAGAGATGAGATCTCGGGTTCTGCTCACCAGGGCCTCATCAAAGGGAATGGTCACCCTCTTCTTTGATTTGACAAAGTAGATGACTCCCTGATCGCAAACAAAGCCGTTATCCCGCAGCACCAGCCCCTGGGCGCAGAGCTGCACCCTCTCCGGCTCGTAGGCACCCTCCGGGATATCAGGCGCTTGCCCTCGTTTATAGTCCACCGGTGTCGCGCGGCTGCCATCGCCCTCCAGAAGGTCGATCCGGCAGGTGATGCCCGCACCTGTCAGGTAGACCGATCGAGCATGGAAGGTCTCAAAGTCCTGAGAAGGTCCGCCAGAGCCGGCATCCACCCGACGGTGCTGGAATCTGCCGTCCACCGTATCAGCGCTGTCCAAAAATTCCCCCTGAACCCACTCGATGTAGCAGAGGCGAGGGCAATAGGCGAACTCATTGAGCATTCGGGCAGGAATCAGTTCTGGAGAATCTCGATTGTGCTCTTCGGCTTCGGAAATCACGGCCTCACCGTAGTAATAATAGCAGTCACTATCTATAAAGCTATTTAATTTTTATGGATGAACACAAATTCTTAAATGAATATATTTGACTGTGCGCTTCTACGCAGAAAATCGGATGCCAGCAGGATTGCGGATCTTACTACAGTCCAGAAGCTCCAGAGATCTGGCTTCAATGAGATCACGAATTCTCAGCCGCGAAAATTAGGCGAGGACAGATTTCAGCCACCCTAGAGCATCCCTAATCTTTCTTTTATGGCTCGGATGTCGGCGCGCACTTGCTGCATACTCATGCCGTAGACGGGTTGGATTTCTTCCCTCTGGGCTTTGATCTCTTCAAATGTTGCACCAGTAGTTTTCCGCACGGCTTTGATATCGCCCTTCATCTCTTTAATGTCGCCCTTCATCTCTTTAATGTCGCCTTTCATCTCTTTGAGATCCTCGCTCATCTCAGGAATCATATCGGTATTCTTCCTCACGGCTTTGATGTCGCCTTTCATCTCCTTGATATCCTCGCTCATCTGAGGGATCATATCAGTATTCTTCCTCACGGCTTTGAGATCGTCCCTCATATCGAGGAGCAACGGAATAGCCTTATCCAGTTGAACGAATGAGCAAAACATGGCTACTTCACTGGTTCGCCCAACTTCGCCATCGAATGGCTCTGAGGTTATCTTAGAGACTTCAGCTAGCTCTGGCTTGCTCTTTTCAATTGCCTTCAGGAATGCTTTGATTCGGGCTTCATCTCCTTCTACCAGAGCTATAACCTCTTGCTGGCCGTCTTCATCCCAATTATAGGTTGAGAGTCCAGGTAAAGCCATGTTCATGGCATGCTTGAGCAGAAATACTCGATAACCTACATCATGAACTTTTGGGCCTGCAATCTTGATCTTAAGCTTCATAGTCAAACCTTGATATGAACTGGCAAACTATTTGGTTGTTTCCTTATGCGTAGGCAGTTCTGCCTCAGCTTCAATGGAGCCATGACTTTTCTGCCGTGGAAATTTCCAGAATTTCTTCCTTACTTCTCTTCATGATCGCTTCAATGGGGCCACGACTTTTCAGCCGTGGAAATTTATCGTCTATCTGAATTTTGTCAAAATGCTAGATCGCTTCAATGGGGCCACGACTTTTCAGCCGTGGAAATGGGCAATCCAGTGGGCAGTACCGGATACGGTTATGGCTTCAATGGGGCCACGACTTTTCAGCCGTGGAAATATGCTGCCAGTGCGGCAACTTCTCCGCAGACCGGGCGGTGCTTCAATGGGGCCACGACTTTTCAGCCGTGGAAATACCGCCCCGGCCATGCCCACTAAAAAAGTGAGCAGGAGCTTCAATGGGGCCACGACTTTTCAGCCGTGGAAATGTCACAGGCAGCCTGGCGCATGGCAACGGGCCGTGCTGGCTTCAATGGGGCCACGACTTTTCAGCCGTGGAAATATTAGCGGCGTCATCATGAGCCTATAGGCCACGCCTGCTTCAATGGGGCCACGACTTTTCAGCCGTGGAAATGCGAAACGCTGGAAATAGATATCTACGGATACCATTATCGCTTCAATGGGGCCACGACTTTTCAGCCGTGGAAATGTGGTCGTGTAGGTCTTCTTTTGGCGGGAAGCAGAGCTTCAATGGGGCCACGACTTTTCAGCCGTGGAAATTTCGGCCTTTTCGGTGAAGTATTCCTTCCCGGTGATGCTTCAATGGGGCCACGACTTTTCAGCCGTGGAAATTTAATCTTTTTTGTGCAATATTCCCCCGGATGCATTTTGCTTCAATGGGGCCACGACTTTTCAGCCGTGGAAATAGTGCTATCTGCTCAGACTGTTCTTTCGTGATGTTTTGCTTCAATGGGGCCACGACTTTTCAGCCGTGGAAATGAGATAATCATGGAGGTGGCTTGAAATGCCCCTCTACACCAGCTTCAATGGGGCCACGACTTTTCAGCCGTGGAAATGCTAGCATCTTTCGCGAACATTTTACCTCCGTTCGCGACTGCTTCAATGGGGCCACGACTTTTCAGCCGTGGAAATTTCTCGGCAAGCGCCGGGAAGGAAAACTCGCAGAGAG
>MVRL01000127.1 GCA_002067705.1 Methanosaeta sp. PtaU1.Bin112 | reverse complement strand
TTCATAATTGTTAATAGTATTGTTAGTATATATACTTTTCGATAATTTTAAATGTCGATGTTTATAGGAATCCTCCTATCAATAATATTATATTTTTAATCCAAGGCCCTATTTTCAACGTCTTCATTTCGCTTGTTTTCTCTGGGAGTATCGAAATACTTTTAGGACCGTTGGCTACTGCGCTTGTCAAAAAAGATACTTTAACGCCAGCCGCAACTCTCTTGGAACGAGTGGCCGGCCATTTCTCGGCAAGGCTTTCATGAAGTCGAATGATAGTGCTATCTTGTATCATTACGTCTCGAAAGGTGGCTAGACGGGGACCTAAAATCCTACTTGGTTCCTGGGAGATGTGCTCAATACCATGAATTACACATAGTTTGAGAAATTTAACCAGTTCGGGGGTGAAACGATCATGCCAACTGCTGTCGGAGATGGATACGTTTCCTCTAGCTTCGTATTCACGTTTCAGTTCTGTAAGAGTTCGATACAATTGCGAACCATAGCCGATCGCGAGAGTCCAAAACATTATAAGCGGATCAATTTTCCTTTCTCGTTCAATCAATCCGCTTTCCTTGGCTGCAGATCTAATCCATTTGGCATCGTACATTACGGTAAGCTCTCGCTCAACTAAACCTTTCCCAAACTGTGATACCCCTGCCATGCTAATCCCTAAATTATATGTGGTATCACATATTCTATATAAATCTTATTAAATTGACTATTACGATCGATAAATTAATGGATATCTATAACGATTATGGTATAAATCATCTGCTAACCGAAGACGCATGTAATTCCTCTCGATTTCTCTGTCATATTTCAATATCAGATCGATGAGAATGGGCCGGCGAGTTCCGTAGAAAGGCAATGCGTACTCATAATTGCCTTTCCCTATCATATCTTTGGCCAGGATGCCGGTCATGGATTCGATGGCTCTATTCCAGGCTATTACTTTCCCGTCCTTATCGATGACCAGGGTGGCATCAGGCAGGAAATCAATGATGTCCATCAGACGCTGCTCCGACTCGGCGAGAGATTCTTCAGCCCGCCTGCGTTCAGTGATATCCGTGAGGAAATTCAGTGTGGCTGGTCTGCCATGCCAATCGATGAGCGTCGCATTGATCTCTACCCACTTGACATTTTTTTCCGCAGTTATCACCCGGAAGGTATATCGGGGCGGAGCACTCAGGTTTGCGATCCTTCGCCGGTAGTTTTCCATCACCAATCCTCTGTCAGCTGGGTAAATAAATTCAGCAAATGGTGCGTCGAATAGCTCTTGCTCAGAATGCACTCCCAACAGGCTGACAGTCATGGGATTGACGAATTTGATCCTGCAGTCTTGGGCGACGATGATCGCTTCGCTTGCATTGTTGATCAGCAGGCTATACTTTCTTTCGCTCTCGCGCAGGGCTTCTTCCGCTTGCTTGCGATCACTGATATCCCTGGTCACTCCCACGAGAAACGCATTTCCTGATTTGTCTGTGTAGGGGGTCTTTTTGACCAGGACGGTGCGGGTAACGCCCGGTGCGTAGGTATTCGTCTCTTCGTTTACGTTCTCTTTCCCTGTCGTAAACACCTCCTCATCTTTTTGCCAGGAGACCCACGCATCTTCCTGGGAGGAGAAGAGCTCGAAGGCGGTCATGCCCAGAATTTCTTTTCTTGGCCGATTGAAGAGTTTACATGCGGCATCATTTACCAGAATGATCCGGTGCTGCCTGTCCTTGACATGGATAGGATCGCCAATGGAATTGATTATCTTGTCGAGGGAATCGCGGGTATCTGTTAAGGCTTCATTGGCTCTTTCCAGTTCCGCAGTTCTCTCAAGAACTCTTTTCTCCAGCTCTTGTTGAGCCCTTTTTATCTTTTCATCGATCTTCTTGCTCTCTGTTATATCCCTGGAAATGCCTACCAGAAAATGGTTGCCGTCTTCATCTACATACAGGGTCTTCTTGGTGACCATAGTTCGAACACTGCCGCGGCCATCGGTCACATTTTCTTCATTAATAATCTCTCTTCCCGTGCTAAATACCGCTTCATCCATTTCCCAGAAGACGTCCGCCTGCTCTTCAGGGAAGAAATCGTAACATGTCTTGCCGATCATCTCCTCAGGTCTTCGGCCAGCCAATTTGCCCTCGGCGGCGTTGATCAACACATATCGATGCTGCCTGTCCTTAACGAATAGGGGATCGGTAAACGAATTGACGATCTTTTCCAGAATTAATTGCTTTGATCTATCTGCATTGCTCTGTTTTTCTAGTGCTTGCTCGATAGCTGAAAGCTCTGAGGACACATCATTTAGCGTCTTTTCAAGGACTGATGCAACTGCATGGCTTTTTTCCCTGAGATCATCTAATCGGGCGCGAAGCTTGCATAGTCTCTGTAGTGGGTCATTAAATTGCATTTAGTCCTGGAATGTGATGGAATCTTTTTAGCGGTCCGGCAAGTCCGAGATCCTTTCAGATTTATTTAATGTCTCGGTTTTTTGATAAATAATTATCCCTATAATCGGCTATTGATGGCGTTTTTAAATTTCATTGCCCCTTTTTTCATCATCAAAGAACGCCCTCTATCTTAAAGATCCCCTTCTCTTCCTTGATCTCAAGATACGCATCCAGGAAATGACCTATCGTCCAGATGTTTGTCTTGGTGTGCAAAGAGATCTCTCGCACTGTGCAGCTTCCTCCTGCCAGAGCCAGATAGGGTATTAACTGGTCAGCCAGGTGGACATCGACAGTGGCAGGCGATCTTAGCTCTGCAATCATCTCCTCTGCTGCAATTCTGCCCACCTTTTCCGCTGCAAAGCCCTTTTTGCCCAGACAGCTCGCCCCTTTGTAGCCGGACCAAAGGGTGATGCCGCTTCCCAATGATGGCAAATGAAGAGCCTCACGATCTATTTGAGAGGTAAATCCCGCATCGCCCAGTGCCTTTTCCGCGGATTCGGCTTGCCTGATTGCCACTCCTTCAGGCAGGTTGGAGCAGTGAGAGACTCCATGAACCTTTCGAAGATCCTTCTCGCCGATATCCAAGCTTCTCAGGTGAGAAGCCTCAAGCTTTGCAGGCACCACCGTCAAGAGCACCTCTCCTTGTCCTCTCGGATAGTATCCTCTCCGCAGGATGTCCAGTCTCACCTTTGCCCCGAAGGAGGATAGTGCCGGCAAAAATACATTTCTAAAATAGTCGACTGTCGGAGACCATTGCACATCTGTGCCCCCTTGGATCTGCAAAGAGGATGGCCTATCCGCGCAGAGCAGAGCAGGCAGAAGGCACTGCATGAGCAATGTCACGCTGCCGGCAGTTCCAATCTCTATCCTGTAGCTGCTGCCCTGAATCTTTTCAGGGATGAAGACGATCTCGGAAGATCCGGGCGTATCTCCCGATGTCCTGGCATTGCAGATTTTCGCCAATGCCCTCAAAGCCTGTGCATGCTGTGCCGCCAGGCCAGGTTTGGCCCGGCCCTGACGGATTCGGGTAATATGCAGAGGCTCTCCTGTTACCGCCGAGAGGGCCGCAGCAGTGCGCACAATCTGGCCGCCGCCTTCTCCAAATGAGCCGTCTATCTCGATCATCAATGGAATCCTTCATATGAGCTGTCGACTAATGCGTGCTCGCATTTATTCCGCAAGCTTATGTCCGCAGATCTTTACACTAGCTATGCAGTCTTCAACCTTCTTTCTATCCTCGACAGATCCTTCCAAGCTCTTTAAAATTGCTTGACCGGTAGGATCATTCGTCATGCAGTCCAGGGGGAAGATCGACTCCTGCATTACGCAGACGTCCTTGAATCCCGCGGATCTTATGGTATCCAAATATCTGTCCTTATGCATGGCTCCTGCAATGCATCCTACATAGGCCTTGATTGATTGCCTGACAAACTCAGGGAGACCTTTCAGGAGGACGATATCCGAAATCATCAGCCTGCCGCCTGGCTTTAGGACTCTAAATGCCTCTTCAAAAGCTTTTTTCTTGTCCGGCACCAGATTGATGACGCAGTTGGAGATGATGACGTCGACTGTATTATCCTCGACCGGCAGGGCCTCAATCTCACCCAGTCGAAACTCCACATTTCCATAGCCGCCCTGATTTGCATTGTCCTTTGCCCGTGAGATCATCTCCGCCGTCATATCGACACCGATGACTTTTCCCTGCGGGCCCACTATCTTCGAGGCTAAAAAGCAATCAAAACCAGCTCCCGACCCGAGGTCAAGAACGGTCTCACCTTCTTTTAAGGAGGCAAAGGCAATTGGATTTCCGCAGCCTAGACCCAGATTCGATCCGTCAGGCACATCCTTCATCTGCTCTTCAGAATAGCCTATCTTCTTGCTGATGCTCTGTGGCTTGGCCGATCCGCAGCAGCCTGAAGAGCAACAGGATCCTGCGTTCTTTGCTACATGCGAGTAGCTCTCTCTTACCGCATTCTTCAGATCTCGATCATTCATCTTCACACCTGCCTATTCCCTAAATGCCTCATTTATTACCGGTCCCAGTCGCGATTTGACCATGACTTCCAGCTCTTCCACTTTGATCAAAGATAAGCAGCACACCTTGCCTTCCTTTTTCAAGCTGAGCAGAGCCAGTTTATCTCCGGGTTTGATCTTTGCTCTCTCTCGGATCTCTTTGGGGAGTACCATCTGACCTCTTTCATCGATAGTTACAATCGACTCTACTCTGCAACTGCTGATATCCTTTGACTGGCAGAAGGATTCACATTCTTCTCTTGCGGTCACTTCAATTTCCTCATGCTATTATGGCAATGCTTGGCTTTCTGGTATGATAAGCTTTTCTGAAAAATCAGAATTATCGGATTAATGCGCAATTCTACAATACTGCGCTCAAAGAACATAACATTGATACTCTTCAAAAATAATCGAATAATATAAATACCCGCGATAGCTGCAAAAGCAGCAAAAAGCATTAAAAAAGCAGCAAAGAAGCCTTTCAGGATAGAACTGCTGCTTTGCTTTACCTTACCGCCTCTGCATATTGCTTGGAAAACTCCTCGCATTGACCGATGATGCGTCCTGTAGCCTCTCTCAGAACAACGATGGGGTCTTCACCTGAGGTAGTGAGATGGAAGACGGGGTTATCCATTATGGGAAATTTTGTATCATAGGTTGCCATCAGAACTCTTTCATCTGCCAGCAGTTCCGTTCGCAGCAGATTCAATATAGTATGTCCTTCTCCTACAAACTCGATAACGGCCTGATTCTCTGTTTTCTTAATGATCTTTAAATTCATCAAACCACTCCCAGACCATAGGCTGAACTCAGTTTGCGCGTCTCGGTATTGGCACAATTGGGGCAAACCAGTTTGTTCTCCTTCTTGACCAGGGCTGCAAGACAACGATTGCAGTAGGCCTTAATGACTCCCAGATCCTCGTCGCCCGTGGAGAGTCTCATCTGCCGGTCATCAATGATCTTAGCCTTAAGTATATCGCGAACCGAGAAAAGGTGGCGCAGATCTTTGACATAGGAGTTTCTCACATTGGATATGTGAATGGTCGCCTCCTCGTCAGAGAGGGGTCGATCCTCATGCCCTTTCTTGAAGGCCAGCGAGACAATGACCAGGCTTTCCTTGAGATCAATTACCTCACCCACCACTATATCGCCCTGAGTGAGCTTTACCGGAGCATTGGTCTTGGGTATGACACTCGCGGATCTAGCTCTCGAATCGATCTTGACCAGGCCAGCGGTTGATGCAAAAATCGTTCCTGATCGGGCATAGGTGCAGTCTCCGGGAACAAACTCCTCGGTCGATCCCACCACATCACCAGGAAGCACAAAGCTACCGTCCATCATAATTCCTCAATAAATCCTCTGTAAATCTCTATGAGCGCATCTAATTGTAGTCTTTATCTCAATCATCTGGAGTTCCTAGTATCTATAGTCTAGCATCAGATGATTTCCGTCTTAAATATCTACCTCAAACATCTTGCCCGAATATCCAGCCATATCCAGCTTAAATCCCTAGCATGTTATTCTATATAGCTCAACCCCAATGACCTTGACATCCTGGCCATGAAAATCAAAGCATCTCTTCAGGGGGAAAGGTATCCGATAAATCTCTTGCACAGTGCAGGGTTTCATAAAGCTTCTCACGAAACCTTCGCTTCCCTGATTGTGCAGAGAATACACCGTCTTGGCGATCTTCTGGGCGCAGCTGAGAAAGGCCCTGTCTCCCAAGCTCGCTTTCTGTGCTCCGAAAGGCGGATTCATGACCACAGTGTCAATGCCTGTGAGCAGCAATGATCTTACATCGGCGCGGATGAAGTCCACATCGGCACTCAATCTCTTTGCGTTTCTCCTCGCTATGGCCAGAGCCTCGCTGTCAATCTCCACTCCGATAGACCGCGCACCCAGCAAGGCTGCGCCTATGGCCAGCACTCCCGTTCCGCACCCCAGGTCACAAACTGTGCCAAGCTCCCCGCGCATAGCTGCCAGGAAGAGCATCTCTGCGGCTACCGAGGCGGGCGTAGCGTACTGCTCCATTTGAAAAGAAGGACGTCTAAAGCCCTCCAGCCGCTCCAACATCATTTCAAGCTGTTTTTTCTTCATATCTGCCAGGATGAGATATTGATCCGGCCTATATGAAATGAATTATTGCCTCAATTGCCAGCAGCATAACTACGAGAGCCGTCATGATCTTGAGGAGGAATATTCCTTTTATCGAGCCTGGAAAGCTTTTCTGGGATTCATTCTCAATTTCCGGAGCTTTCGCGGCCTGCAAGTAGTCTGTGCGATCATTATTTTCGTTATCAGTCTTTTCTTCGTCTTTTATCTCTTCATATCTCTCTTTATCTTTTATCTCTTCATACTCCTCACTCCTAACATCCTTAGGTGCCTCTTCCTGTGGCTCGTGCATCGATTCTTCCGGTTCCTGGGGCATCTTCTTTTCGTAGCAGAACTCCTGCCTGCTGGGCGGCACGAGACGCTGGGTGCAATTATTGCAGGCAATTTCCGTTTCCAGGGGGACAAGGCTTCCATCGGCCAGGATCAGATCTCTTGCTTCATGCCTCTCCTTTGGTACCTCCAGCACAGGCAGGTCGGCATCTGCTATGGGCTGAACATCCGGCTCATGCAGATCATTGATCTTGATATTGACTGCGAACTCACCAGTTTCGCGCTTGGACAAAAGATGCAAGGATTCATCCCATGCTAATATGCTATTGCTATTATCTATTTTGCTTAGAGAATTGCTGGCCATGACATTGGCAATAAGCAGCAAAGCCTCTTGACAAGGACGATTTTCATTTGCAGTTGATCCCTCCAAGACTTCAGCTGCTTTCTCGATTCGATCTGCGCTGCTCTCTAGCCCATCGATTTCCCTCAAACTAAAATGCTTTTCTGCATGGCGCAAAGCCTCCGCAGCAATCTGCAGCTTCTCTGTGGATTCTCTGCCCAGTCTCTGCAAATCGAGGCTGGCATTGATATTCTTCAAGGCCTGGTAGAGATAGTCTCCTGCTTGCTCAGAGGGGCACGCCTGGACCGCGGCCATGAGATATTCCAAAGCATTGTTCATGGCACGGGCCTGCTTTAGGGGTTCATCGGCCAAAAGCTCGCTGCGATGGATTTCCTTCATGCCGGCGACTATCCGTTGCAGGTCCACTATTTTGGGCTTATCTTCATAACTGGCATTTTCCGCCGCACTGTCCAGGAATTCCTGGGCCTTGCCCAGCTGAATCAAAGCCTCTTCAGGCTGTACGGACACCGCAGATTTGGCAAGGTATGATTGGCTGATTGCAATTGCCTCTGCCTCTTTGACCTCCTCCTGGCCTTCCCCCAGAGTAGAGAGCAATTCATGATAGCGATTTGCCGCCTGGATGAATAGCCAGGAGGCTTCATTTGCCCGCTGAGAAATGCTCCCCTGGACCGGTTCTTGCAGCTTATCCCTCGCCAGAGAGCTGTATGTCTTCGCCAGGCAATAGAGCGCATTTTGATATCCCGGCTTCATTTGATGTTGAGTGAACCCTAAAGCTCTTTCCAGAGGTTCGCGAGCCGCAGCTGGCTGTCCCATCTTAAGATAGATGCATCCCAGGTTGGATAAGACAATTCCCTGGCTCTGGCTCTCGCCCAGGGCTTCAAAAAGAGATAGACTGGAATTGAAGTAATACAATGCTCGATCCCAGTCCATTCTCTGGCCGGCAATCCTTCCCAGACGGTCCATCACCCAGGCCGAGCTCCTTTTATCCCCCAATCTCTCAAAGTCGGCCAGGCTCCTCTCGAAGTATCGAGCAGCAAGCTCCATCTCACCCATATCGGCATATGCCCGGCCGAGGCTTCCGGTCATCTGGGCGATTCCGAGCTCGTCGCCCTCTTCCTCGAAGGTCTTTAGGCTGCGATAGCAGTGCTCTATGGCTTTATCCCATTCTGCGCTCTTCCTGTAGGCTGATCCCAAATTTCCCAATACATGGGCGAGTCCAATCTGATCCCCCTCCTTGATAAAGCTCTCGGCGGCTTTCTGATAGTAGAAGACCGCTTTCGCCAAATCTCCCTGGGAAACAAACGCTTGACCGAGGTTATTTTGCAGCACAGGCCGCAAAACTGGATCATTGCAGAGAGACAGAGCTTTATTGTAGGTATTCGCTGCCAGATCGGGCAGTCCCGCCCGTCGGCAGATGTCGCCCATTCGCTTTAGTTCGTATACATCCTGGAGCTTAAGAGAAAGTTTTCGGCAGATGTCCCCATCAATTCTGCCCAATCGGGCGCTTTCCAGCAATTTGACTACCAATTCAGGATTACTTCCTTCGATGGCCTTAATATCGATTTTTTGGAGACCATCACCTCCTTTGGAAAGGGCTGCATATATCTCTTGAAGAACAACCAATTGATTCATGTGATATAAGATAACTTATATCTTTATATAGTTTTTGAATACTTCTAATTTTGCGATTACTATAGAGTGTTTAGGATTCTGGTCTTGAAGAAGCCTTTTATATCTTGGCCGTGAGTGTTTTTGGGAGATCCCCGATGGAGTTCACTGCACAGGAAAAATACGAATTTAAGCGCCTTCTCGATAACCTGAGAAGCAAGACGGGTCGAGGGACGGAGCTGATATCTCTCTATATCCCACCCGATAAGCAGATCCATGATGTCACAAGCCAGCTACGTGAGGAGTACGGCCAAGCAGCCAACATAAAATCTCGTGTCACCAGACTTTCCGTGCAGGGTTCACTTGAGTCGGCTATGTCTCGCCTCAAGCTCATCCCCAAGGCTCCACCCAATGGCGTGGTCATATTCATAGGCAGTGTGGACGCAGGTGCTAATAAGACTGAGATGTACAGCGTGGCTATGGAGCCCCCTGATCCCATTGTCACCTATCGGTACCACTGCGATTCATCTTTTCTTCTGGAACCATTGGAGGAGATGCTGGCCGACAAGAAGACATTCGGTCTCATCGTATTGGATCGACGGGAAGCGACCATCGGCATTTTAAAAGGCAAATACACCGAAGCTGTGAAGCATCTGACCTCGTCCGTTCCTGGCAAGCAGAGAAAAGGCGGCCAGTCCAGCCACCGGTTCCAGCAGCTGCGTCTCATTGCAATCCACGACTTCTACAAACGGGTCGGTGAATCGGCCAACGAGGCATTTCTAGCCATAGATCCAAAGGATCTGCAGGGCATACTTGTGGGTGGCCCCTCCCCTACTAAAGAGGAGTTCGTGGAGGGAGGCTTTCTGCATCATGAACTGCAAAGGAAGATCCTGGGTGCCCTGGATGTATCCTATACCGACGAATCAGGATTGTATGAGCTGGTGGATTCTGCTCAGGAGCAGCTCTCCGATCTAGAGGTCATGCAGGACAAAGTGCTGATGCGCCGCTTCATGAAGGAACTGGTCTCGGACAAGGGTCTTGCAGCTTACGGCGAGAATGAGGTTCGGCACAACCTGGAGCTGGGTGCGGTGGAGGTTCTTCTTCTCTCAGAGGATTTGAGAAAGACACGAGCCAAGATCGAATGCACTAACAGAAGCTGCGACTTTTCTGAGTATCAGACTCGCACCACTTCAACGGCACCGCCTGGCAACTGCCTCAAGTGCGGATCAGCTCTCGCCATAACCGCTGAAGAGGATATTGTATCGGAATTATCAAAGCTTGCTGATCTGAGCAAGTCTGATGTCAAGATCATCTCCACGGAGTTTGAAGAGGGTGAACAGCTCTACAAGGCCTTTGGCGGCATCGCTGCCATCCTCAGATACAAGACCAGTCACATCTAGGAGCGATGAGAACGATAGAAGTTACCATTTGCTCAGCGGTTCGACCTACGGAGCGAGTAGAGAAGGTCGTATCGGCCATTGAAAACATCTTTCCCGGTCTGATCATGGACATCCGGGCCGACAAGATTGAGGCCTACAACGGCCCGGACAGCCTGAAGACGCTCCATGAGCTTTTAAGAAGGCAAAAGATTCTTGACACGGCCCGAAAGGTAATGGTGCGCGGACTGCTGGGCAATGCCATAACATTTCAGATCAGCAAGCAGGCTGCACTGATGGGAGTGGTGAGCTTTCCTCCGGAAGAGGAGGCACTGGGATCATTGCATGTGCAGATCACCGCAGGCATGAGCATTATCGACTGGCTGGCGCCGGAGACCGAAGATGGCATACCGGTGCGAGAGTTTGACCTGAATGAGGTCATAAAAGCAGATCAGGATGGAGAAGATGTTTAGTTTTTCCTCCAGCAAACTGGTGGACAGGCCCTTTGACTGGGCCTATCAACTGAAAGACCTGGGCTACAGCGGCTGGGAGATTGTAAACGAAGGAAAGCAGAGGCTAACTCGTGAGAACCTGGCCGAGGCCAAACAGATCGTCGATACGACGGATCTTGTTATTACCATTCATTTGCCATACTCCGACCTGAATTTGGCCTCTATGAATCAGCCTATATGGGAGGAGACGGTGCGGCAGATGAGAGAGTGCCTGGATCTTGCCAGCGATTTTGCCGGCCTGGCGGTTCTGCATCCCGGTCATTTCTCACCGCTGGGAGCGCAAATGCCCGATGCCGCATGGTCGCAGAGCATCCTGGGCATCCAGAAGATCTGCGATCATGCCTGCAATCTGGGCATGAGAATTGCCGTAGAGAACATGGTGAATATGCCCGCTATTCTGGGCCGCCGCCCGGAAGAGATTATGGGAATAATAGAGACAGTTGACCGGGAAAATGTGGGCTTCATCTTTGATGTGGGACACGCCAATACCAATGGAAATGTGGAGAGCTTCCTAGAGCTTGCGGATAGGATGATTCATACTCATGTGCATGACAATCACGGAGAGAGAGACGAGCATCTGCCGGTGGGAAACGGCACCGTGCCCTGGAAGAAAGTTGCTGCTGCCTTTAAAGGGTATAATGGCCGCATTGTTACAGAGGCCCGCTCCTTAGAGGAGGGGCAGAGATCCGTAAACCGCTTGAAGAAGTTGATGAACCTCGACTAGAGACTCTACCAGAGACGACCATGACGATCTTCGAAAATCTATCCAAGAGCTTGCTTGACGGTTTTGACTGCAAAGACCGTGCCCGTGAGGAGGCATATCGCCTCTCCCGGATGGTCATTCGACTTTGCTCTTCCTCCATCCGGTCGGTGCACAGAAATGACCTGGCCCAGGCGGAAAAGCTCATGAGCGAGGCTGCCAACGATCTCGAACGAATAAGGGTGGTTCTATCGGATCACCAGGATGTGCGCTACGCGGGATTTGTGGACGGAGCGGAGCAGGAGTATGCGGAGGCCAGGTGTGTCTATTCCATAACCACTAGCCGACAGATCCTGACCCCGGACGAGGTGGGTGTTGAAACCGTCAACTATCTGGCGGGCCTGGGAGATGTAACCGGAGAGCTGCGTCGCCATATTCTGGATCTCATTCGCGCCGGAAGAGCAGCAGAAGGCGAGTATTTCTTGAGTGTGATCGAGGAGATTTACTACCTGCTCATGCTCTTCGATTATCCGGATGCCATAACTCGCGGCCTGCGTCGCAAGAGCGACCTTGCCAGGAGCATGCTGGAAAGGACGCGCGGCGATCTCACAAATGCTCTGGAGTTGGCCAAGATGCAGGATGCACTCTGCAGCTGTCGCGAGCAGCCTGAAAAATAAAGCCAAAATATGAAGGCATAAAGACACAAAGCCGCAAATGAGTATTAGAAAAGATCAATTTCCAGGAGTTAAAACGCATGAAGTTTGATCCCAGCATCATTAGAGAGGCTGCCAAAGAGGATTTCGATAAGGCCTGGCAGCTGGGGAGGGAGTATCTCGGCAAGCCTTCCCTAAACGAGAGATATCCCCGAAATAGCTATTCTTTTGGGATGGTGCATCCAATTTTCGATACCGTCCAGAAGCTTCGAGAGGCTTACATTCGCCTGGGCTTTACCGAGGCCATGAACCCGGTGATGGTCGATGCATCGGATGTTTATCGCCAGTTCGGCTCGGAGGCACTGGCAGTGCTGGATCGCTGCTTTTACCTGGCAGGTCTGCCGCGGCCTGATATCGGCATGTCCGATGAGAGGATCGCCCAGGTAAACGCCCTCCTGGGCAGAGAGATCTCCGGAGAAGAAGCAGAGGCGCTGCGCCAGATCTTGCACGGATACAAGAAAGGCAAAGTGGAAGGCGATGACCTGGTGCAGGAGATTGCTGCCGCTCTCGGAGCGCATGATGCTCTGATCTCCGTTGTCTTAGAGAAGGTCTTTCCTGAGTTTCGGGAGCTGAAGGCCGAGGCCACGACGCGCACTTTGAGAAGTCACATGACCTCTGGATGGTTTTTATCCCTCTCCAATCTTCACCATCGCTCTAAGCTGCCACTCAGGCTCTTTTCCGTGGATCGATGCTTCCGGCGGGAGCAGGCGGAGGATGCAGCAAGGCTGATGAGCTACTATTCGGCAAGCTGCGTGATAATGGGTGAAGAGGTGAGCGTAGAGGATGGAAAAGCTGTTGCCGATGGCCTGCTCAGCCAGTTTGGCTTTGAAAAGTTTCAGTTCCGGCCGGACGACAAGAGGAGCAAGTACTACACGCCTGGAACGCAGATCGAGGTATATGCCTACCATCCCGGTCTGGTGGGCTCGGCTACGAAGTACAGCAGCGGATGGGTGGAGGTGGCCACATTCGGCATCTATTCGCCTACAGCACTCTCGCAGTACGATATTCCCTATCCCGTCATGAATCTTGGGTTAGGGGTGGAGCGGTTGGCCATGATCCTGCATAACTCTCAGGATATGAGGGCTCTTTCATATCCGCAGTTTCAGACCAACTGGGCCTTGACGGCACGGGAGATGGCCCAGATGATCTCTGTTGAGAAGCTGCCATCCTCTCCAGCCGGTCAAGCGATTGCCGAGGCAGTGGTTGCCATATCAACCGAACACGGGGAGACCCCCTCGCCCTGTGCGTTTGTTGCCTGGGAAGGCGAGCTCTTCGGACGGAAGATCAAGGTATCGGTGGTCGAGCCTGAGGAGAACACCAAGCTGTGCGGCCCGGCAGTCCAAAACGAGATCGTGGTTTACAAGCAGAACATCATGGGCATTCCCCGCACCTCCCGCTGGGAGGAAGCGTTTAATGAGGGCGTTACCACGGGAATCAAGTACATCGATGCCTTTGCCGCTCTCGCTGCTTACGAGATAGAGGTGGCAACAATGGCAGCAAAGCCGTCCGAGACGCGCGCCAGGATTGTGAGAAGCCCAGGGGACATCAATATCCGGGTTCATCCCGCGCTGGAGAGGTACATCACCAGCTACAAGCACAAGATGGACCTGCGCGGACCGGTCTTCACCACGGTGAGAAGCGAGATCGTAAGCTGAAGACGATGGGGACGGCAATGAAAGACACTTCAGCCAATACGGGTGCCAAGAAGGCAGCGGGCGAAGCGGCTGCGGAGCTGGTGAAGAGCGGCATGGTCGTGGGCCTGGGCACGGGCTCCACTGTAGCCTGGACCATAAGGCGGCTGGGCGAGAGGGTCAGGGAGGAGGGGCTGGACTTTTTGGGGGTTGCCACCTCCTTTCAGGCTGAGAATTTAGCCATCGACTCCGGGATCAGGCTTACCTCGCTCAATTCCCATCCTCTCCTGGATCTGGCAATCGATGGGGCGGACGAGGTGGACGGCGACCTGTTTGTCATCAAGGGCGGGGGAGCGGCGCACACCCGGGAGAAGGTGGTCTCCTGCTCTGCAAAGCGCTTCGTGATAGCGGCCGATGAGAGCAAGTATGTGCAAAAGCTCACCTGGCCGGTGCCGGTGGAGGTCCTGCCCTTTGCCTTGCGGCTGGTCGAGCGCAGGCTCGTCGAACTGGGCGGCAGGCCGGTATTGCGGCTGGGCAAGATGAAGGACGGGCCGGTGATCACCGACAACGGCAACTTCGTGGTGGATGTGAGCTTTGGGGTGATCGAGAATCCGGCTGCACTGGCGGCAAGGATCGACCCCATTGCCGGCGTGGTCGAGCACGGCATATTCGATAACCTCGACGAGCTGTTTTTAGCGAGAGCGGTCGGGGTGGAGAGGATCGGGAGAAAGCGAGGGTGAGGCATTTTTCTCATCCTTTGCGGAAAAATTGAAATAATGAGCGAGCCGATTTAGGAATAATGGCGGCTCAACCATTAACAATGGAATTCCTAGAAAGGCACCCTTTGCGAGAATTCGAGGAGGGAACTAGAAAATTCGTTCCACTTCGAATCACCAACCTTCAAGTGGATTACGACGAAGGCCTGTGGTCTGTCAGTCTGTCTGATCTCCGTCTGAACGAAGGCATCTAGGCTTTCGAGCAGTTCCAGGCGCTGGGAAATGGCCATAGCCAGAGAATTTCCCTGTGAATCCAGCTGCATGACAATGCGGGCGCGCACCTCTGCGATAAGCTTGGTCCTGATACCAATGGCTTGCCTGCCAACAAATCATTAGTAAAACAATACCAATCAGAGCTGTCCTCCGTTGAGGAATTCTCATTGGTCTCCCTTTCTAGGCAGGTTCTACATTATCGTTTGAGCTTCTTTGGCCATTGTCTGATAAACTATTTCCGCTCATAGCTTCCTGGCATTAAGTGAATGTGGCCTGAGGAACAAACTCGGGGAAAGCTGATGGATGGAATCGATTCGGCGCTATTCGATAGCCCCGTTATGGTGAGGAGACTGCTGCCCGGAGACCTTGAGGCAGCGCTTGAGATCGATCGAGAGGTCTTCGGCGGATACGACCCTGCCATCTTCCAGGCCTTTTGCGAATACCACGGCGGCAGCTCTCTTGTCGCAGAGGTTAACGGTATTTTAGCTGGCTTTGTCCTGGGATTCAAGCATACTCCTTTCGAAGGCAGGGTCTTCTGGCTGGCAGTGAGGCCGACCTTTCAGAGTCGCAGCATCGGCATGAGGCTAATGCTTGAGGTTCTGCGTGTCTTTCGGCAGATGGGAGCGCTCAGTTCCACCCTGGAGGTGCGGGTGAGCAATAAAAAGGCCCAGTCTCTCTATTCCCTGCTTGGCTTTCGCATGATCGGCATAATTCCTTCTTATTACAGCGACGGCGAGGCGGCTATTATCATGAAGATGCGGCTATAGATATCATCTCTGCAGCTCTTTTCCTGTCTGCATCTCTATCACTCCACGCCTCTGGAGGTTAGGCGGAAGTCTGCAGTAATGCCTTCCGG
Organism: Methanosaeta sp. PtaU1.Bin112; assembly: GCA_002067705.1. Taxonomy (GTDB): domain Archaea; phylum Halobacteriota; class Methanosarcinia; order Methanotrichales; family Methanotrichaceae; genus Methanothrix. Next base: position 8,490 of record MVRL01000127.1, on the reverse strand, counting down.
AGAGGAGCGGTGCTTCATAAGCCGGGCGCGGCGTTCTCCTTCTCCTTTCTTCTCCAAAAAGATGATCGCTTTGCAGATATGCTCCAGCCCCGTGCCTCCAATGGGCCGCAGCGAGTCGCTCTCTATGTCCACGTAGACTTGATTGGTTATTACTATGGGAATCCTGTGCTTTCGAGCAATATCCTGCAGCTCGGAGAGCTGGGCTGTCAGAGTTCGGCGAATGGGACGGTTATCCTCTGCTTCCAAAAGAACACGGTAAAGGGATGTCGCAGAATCCAAAATCACCAGACCTAAATCCCTGCCGGCGATCTTAGATGCCTCGCGAATGGCTATGGCCTGCTGCTCCAGGCTCATGGGCTCAAAGATCATGATCTTGGCAGCAATCTCCTCCGCACCGGGGCCGGCGATCTGTTTGAACCTCTCCGCAGAAAAGCCCTCCGTATCTATGAATATAACGCGCATACCCCGGGATACAGCCTGCACAGCCAGCTGCATGACAATATTGCTCTTTCCTGTGCCCGACTCTCCATAGATCTGGGTTATTATGCCTGATTCAAATCCTCCACTCAATAGGAGATCCAGACTCTGGCAGCCGGAAGGCAGACGGTCAAGCATGCTATCACTGAAGGCTATTTAACATGAGTGTATTTGTCTATCCTATCCATGAGCCGGTCCATTGCCTCCTGTTCTCTGGGACTGCCGCAGCGATTGATGATTCGCTGCATCTTCATCAGTTCATCGAAATAACAGTCCGTTCGAAGGGCTAGATACCGCGTAGCCGCCACAGCTGCCTCAATGACCAGGTTGGCCCCCCGGTTGAAGGCGCGAAAGTCCTTTCGCAGGACCTCGCCCTTCACCAACTCTACATTGGCGATGATGATATCCGAGGCAAATGGCTTGCATTTAAAAAGCCCCCAGGCTTCTGCGTCTTTCAGCACCGGCAGATCTTCCCGGCGCATGAAATAGTCCTGGTCGAGGTCCTCTATTGCCGTCTCGGCAAAGAGCCAGGCATCATGGCAGACATTGGCCACAAACCATCCTTTGGTCAGGATGTTTTCATAGGTATGAGATCCGAGGAAGAGCCGCACATAAAGCCTGTCTCCATCTCTTATGATGCCCAGCGGCGCGGCATTGATCCGGCCCGACATCTCTGTTGTTGCGATTACCTCGTTTATGCCCTCAAGTATTCCCAGTTCGTTCAAACCTTCATTCCCATAGAGCATTATAAAAACCTCAAATTAAAACCTTAATCCTCCCAGAAGGGAGATAAATAAAGATGCTGCGATCAGGTCCGCAGTCGACCCTGGATTTATGTCCTTTGCAAGAAGTTCTTCGTCCAGCTCATGAGCCCTGGCAAGGGTCTCGTCCTGGAGTGCATCTCCGGCTCGCTTTGATATCTCGCGGGCCATCTCTTCTCCGAACTTGGCGCAGATCAGGCTATCGGGCACCTCTGCCAGCGCCTCCAGGAAGGTTCTGACGATTCCTTCGTTTTGGCCCCATTGGCCGATCTGCTCTTCCAATCTCTTCGCGAGAAGGAATGAGCGTTGATAATTGGTGGCCCATTCGCGAGCAACGATATCATGCTTGGCAGAGAGCCTCATCAGATCGAGCAGAGTCTTGCCGCTTTCGGAAATGGCCTGTTGCCAGTTTTTATCATTCAAACTGAAATTGTCCACTTCGACAACTCTGGCTTTTGCTGCATCAAAGGCGCTGTAAAAGTCGATGGCATCCTCCGCTGTGGTTCTCTCCAGTACATCTGCAAGCTCTTCAGGCAATTTTTCAGGCCTTCCTGCTGCTATTGCTATGGGAATCATGAGGACCAGAGAGCCAAAGTGAGTGTTGCTGGCGATATTCCAGCTCTTCCAGGCTTGCACAGCCTCGAGAATGAGCGATCCCGTGCTTCCCTCGCCGCTCGCCGCTTTGCGGAAGATGGGATAAGCGGATACTGTGCTTATCAGGAAATGATTAAAGCCGATATCGGCAAAGTCATGACAGCGATCAACATTGCCCGGCTTGGGACTTGAGGATAGCTCAAAGAGCATAGCCAGCACCGCGCACTGGGCCACGCGTTCGGAATTCATAATTTATAGGGCGGATTTGGATAGAAGCTCTTCAGCCAGCTTCTTTTTTAGCTCCATGTACTCTTTTGCCGACAGCCCGATTCTGGCCAATGCAGCGTCGCGCAAGTAGCACATCTTGCTTATCTTGCAGCACCATACGAGACTTCCAAAGCAGGTTCCATCGCCCTTCTCTAGTGGAGTGCCCTTGGCAAATGAGAGCTTTTTTCTCACAAACTCCTCAGGCGTCATTCTTGCCTTTTTCAAGGCTCCATGAACCGGGCAATTTTTGACGGGCGGACAGCAGAAGGCCAGGCCGCGCAGGTCGCCTCCCGCGCAAATATGTTTAGGTGCATTGCCCCATCCGCTCAAGGAATCATACTCCTGCATGGCTCCTGAAAGCCACTGGGCAAATTCCGGGTCCGCTCCTCGCAAAGATACGACATCTGCTCCCATGGCAAGCAGATTTTTGGCGTCTTCGAATTCACCGATGTCGGCCAGAGCCATGATCGCCGGACCTCTGCTATCCTTTGCCTTTTTAACCATTTTTGGTCCGGCTCCGTTAAGGCCGCGCAGGTCGAGGTGGATTATATCCAGCTCGCTCTCATTCAGCTTCTCCAAAAGGGCATTGGATAGGTCTTCCGGCCTGATCCTCAGAGAGAGGGTGACGCCGCAGCGCTTAAGGCGTGGGATGAGTTCCAGAAGGCGGATATGGTCCTGAATCTTGGAAAGCCGCAGGTCGAGCAGACAGAGATTTCTGCTTGCCAGCCGGGCCGCCTCCAGGAGTGGCTCATCGCGGGAACAGGTGGCGGACAGTCCAATTGCTCCTATTTTTCTTATGGAATTTCTGCTGATTGCATCCAAACTAGCCTGCATCTCTTCGAGAGGGACATCATCCAGATCGAAGCCCTCCAGCAAGAGCAATCCCGCCGAATCATTAAAGTCTGGCTGGTTATGGGAAGATATAACGGCAATTGGATTGTCGATATGCAGATATCCTACTTCAAGCATCGGCAGGTATTCTTATGCCTGAAGATATCAGCTTTTCGCTGTTATTAATATTTTATTTATCTTGTTATCCTTTTGGCATTATCCAGGTGCTTTGCCATTCTTTATATTCCAGAAAATCGTAAGGCTTTGCGATGATACCATGGTGACCCTTAAAGTAGATGCAGATGCGCGGGCGAAGATCCAGGGCTCTGATGACCTGGAAAAGCACCCCATAGTGGCCAAGGTTAAGGGAACGGGAAAGGATGGGGCACTGAGCGTGCAGGTCTCTGGGGAGAATAGCAATCCCATATCGGCACGGATATCTGGTGATTCCAGGAATCCTATTGCTGTAGGGCCTATCGAGGTAGCACCCATTACTATAGCACCCAATCTGGAATCCGTGGCAAAGACCATTGATCTTGGTGCCCTGATCGGCGCATTCACAAAATTGTCTCAGGGAATCAAGGTTGAGGTTGCTAATTCCGGTGCACCTCTGTCTATCGCTCTCGGAAAGATCCCGGTGGACCTTTCGATCTCCGTTTCTTCTCCAGCATCGGAGACAGTATTCAAGGTGGAAATCAAAGGGACAGTAGGTGAATAGAATTTTTTTTATCCGTGATCATGCAGTCGCTGCCATAATGAGCTGATGAGGTGTCTGGCATTCTTCCTGATTGGCTTATGATTTTATTGGCGGCTGCCCTTCCGGTCTCCGAGGTTCGGGGAGCCATACCTCTAGCCGTAGGCGTGTATGGATATGCGCCGTGGCAGGCCTATCTCTTATCTGTTTTAGGAAACCTCTTACCTGTAATCCCCCTGCTTCTTTTTCTCGGGCCAGTCTCTGATTGCATGAGGCGCTTTAGCTGGGGCGAGATGTTCTTTTCCTGGCTTTTTTCCCGTACTCGCAGAAAATATATCCAGGACCATGAGAATTTCGGCCTGACCGCTTTGGCCATCTTCGTGGCCATTCCCTTGCCCATGACCGGAGCATGGTCAGGCTGTGCGGTTGCATTTTTGCTCGGATTTCGGTTTTGGCCGGCCTTCGCGGCCATTTCGTCAGGGGTTCTTCTTGCTGGAGCAATAGTCACCGCTGCTGTAGTGGGCATGCAATTCTTGATCTTCTGAAACTGATGCAATGTGAATTTGAACTGTTCTCAGATCTGTCAAAAAATACACAGTTACTTATTAAATAACCTCAAAACTAATAGTGTATCAAACATACTCTAAGCAGTATATACTACCAAAAAATATAAATATTATCAACTCTGACAGTATCTTATAATGAAGAATGTATGGGGTGAGATAATCAAGAGAATTGGCATTTTGTTGGTGCTTGCCGTGGCTATGCTCTCGGCTCATGTAATGGCGCAGGGCATAGTCGGCAACGGAGGCGTGGATATCCTTGGAAAGGATGGAGGGATATTCGAGACGGAAGGAACTGCCTTCAGATTCCCAGAGGCGCAGGATACAAACCACGATAGCTTGATTGTTGGTGACGATAAGGCTCTGGCTATTGGGAGTTTCTGGAATAAGAAAGCGCGCGCTACAGCCACCAACAATCTGGAGATAAAGAAGAATCAGGATACCGCTAATTGCAGTCCCTGCGGAGGGTCACTGTGTCTTGATGCATGCATTAAAGTCAATGTAGATAATATCAAGGTGGGCAATAGAAAGGCTATGGCTATCGGACCGGCTGATGCAGCTAACTACATCAAGATAGTAACCAATCAACAGTAGCGCCATGATTGCCCATCTGATGCGGTATGATCTTGGATGATAGGATACCCACTGACAGATTGCCAGTGGGATTTTCTCCTAATTTTGATTAGCAGAGTCTAGCTGCGAAAACCAAGATTTTCGATCTCCCGGTCAATTCGCTTCTCTTCTTCAGTCGGATCCGGCATTTCCAGGTCTTCTGCGGCTTTTCGGATAGCCACGCCCACCAGTATTCCCTTGAGAAATGCCTGTCGATCTTCTTCTTCTATTGTGTTCAAGATCCTGTTCATGTACCGCTTTATGGTCGTCCCAGGAATCGTTCGGAAGGAATCAAGCTCCTCTGAAACAGAAGCCAGCTCTTCTTCATCGAAACCGAAGCCCTTCAAGAATTCCGATAGGTTATGGTCCTCGCCACTCATAGAAATCGCATATTGTGCTCTGAGTAGTTCATCTTTTTCTGATAATCTAACTTTTCTGATAATCTAACGCGGCAAGCCAAAAAAATGGGCAGATAAGCAGCCTGTGAAGGCTGCTCATGCCTGAGTTCAGTCGTTGGCGACAGTCATTACTACTTTTTCCAGACCTCCGTTGTACTTGAATGGGCTGCTGTACTCGTCGGTTACCGGTGTCTGTGGATCCTGTCCAACCTCCAGTCCCTCATCAAAGGAATAGCGGCCCGGCACGGTGTAGGACATATCCACCGATCCTTCCTCTTTTCCGTTGATAGAGAGCCTGCCTGTGCCCTTCCAGCGTCCGGTTTTATCGAACTCAAAGCCCAGGGTGGCATATCCTGCAGGAACCTCATTTTCTGATCTGATTATGTAATGCTTCAGACCGAAGAGGTTGTAGTCGAAGATCAGGTGCTTGTCCTTGACATAGAGAGACAGACCTGCGAACCTTCCTCCTATGGAGAAGAGAACGCCTTCTCTGTCGTTTCTGGAGTTGTTCACATACGCAGTCAAGGTGTAGGAGCTGTTGCGCGTGTCAGGGATGGCCGGCTCCATGATCTTCTCCACGCCTGGAAGGTAAGTAAAGGTCGATATTCCTCTCGCCTGGAGAGCAGAGTATCTGCTGAAAGCGCGGTCGTCCAGAGGCAGCACATTGTATTTGCTTGCCTCTGCCCACCAGCGGTCCTGCATCTCCTCAAGTCTGGCAGGATATTTATCCGCCAGATTGTGGGTCTCAGAGATATCGCTGCTAAGGTTGTACAGCTCCCAGGTATCGTTTTGGAAGTCGGGGCCTGAATTCAAATGGTGGAAAGCGACGGCCTTCCAGCCATTGTACCAGATGGCGCGGGTCCCCATCATCTCGAAGTACTGAACAATCTTGTGGGTGGGCTCTGTGGAATTGGCGAAGGTGTAAGCCAGGCTGATTCCTTCGATTGGCTTCTGGGTGACTCCGTTGTAAACCTCAGGAGCATTGAGGTTTATAACCTCCAGGACAGTGGGCACGATATCGATGACGTGACAGAATTGCGACCGAATGCTGCCGTTGTCCTTGATGACATCGGGCCAATATATGATCATGGGGTCGTGGGTTCCTCCTTCATGGCTGGTCCACTTATAGAGCTTGTTAGGGGTATTGTCTGCCATGGACCATCCCAGTGGGTAGGTCGGGTAAGACAGGGGTCCGCCAATCTCATCGATCTTGGAGAGCATCGTGCTTATGTTGGTTATATTTCGGATAGGCAGGAATCTGTCCTGGAACCCGGACGAGTCTCCCCCTTCTGAGACGAAGTTTGCCCACATGATCATGTTGGTGTAACCGTTTGCGTCTCCTTCTGGTGATGCGCCGTTATCGGATATCACTACGATCATGGTGTTATTGAGCTGGCCGCTGGCCTTCAGGTAGTCCAGGAGCCTTCCGATCTGCTCATCCGTGAAGTCGATGTACGCAGCATGAACCTCTGCGAGCCTGGCATAGACCTTCTTCTCGTCCGCAGTCAGATTGTCCCAAGCCTTGACCCACTGGTCGCGCGGAGCAAGGTCGGTGTTCTCGGGCACCACACCCAGCTCTTTCTCTCTGGTCAGGGTGGTGTTCCTCATGGCATCCCATCCCATATCGAATTTGCCTTTGTACTTTTCGATGTAGGCCTGGGGTACATGGTGCGGCCAATGTCCGGCGCCGAAGGCCAGATAGAGGAAGAATGGCTTATCCGGCTGAAGAGATTTTCCGTCGCTTATGTACTGTATGGATTGGTTCACCAGGTCTTTGGAGAGGTGGTAGCCTTCCTCTGGGGTAGCCGGCGGACTTATGCGGGTGGTGCCGGAGACAAGGTCAGGATACCATTGGCTTGTGTGAGATTCCAGGAAACCATAGAATCTCTCGAATCCCCTTCCCATTGGCCACTGGTCATAGGGGCCGGCGGCGTTAATGGTACCGGAGGGTGCCAGGTGCCACTTGCCTACGCAGTAGGTATCGTATCCATTCTTCACCAGCATCTCCGGCATGGTCGCTGCCTCTTTGGACAGGTAGGTCGTGTATCCGGGGAAGCCGGATGCAAATTCCATGAGAGAGCCGACGCTTACTGAATGGAGGTTTCTTCCTGTGAGCATGCAGGCGCGGGTGGGCGAGCAGATGCCTGTGGTGTGGAAGTTGCTGTACCTCAGCCCTCCTTCGGCCAATCGATCGATGTTTGGAGTATCGACCGGTCCTCCGAAACATCCCAGGCTGCCATATCCAATGTCGTCCAAAACCAGGAAGATCACATTGGGAGATCCCTTTGGAGCCTTTACGGCCTCAATTGGACAGGGAGTTGAATCGGCATAGGAAAGACCGATCTGCGGCACGCATTTCGCTGCGGCAACATTCTCGCATTGGGATGAAGCTCTCGAGGATGTGCTGTTCGCCGATTTGATTGATAGCACGGTCTCCTGCAGAGGCGATACAACATCCTCGTTAGACACATCTGCCAGTGTCGAACTCTCTGAGAGGGCCTTTCTTCTGTTCGTAAGCAGCTGCACGGCGGAGTTTTCCAATGATCCGCTGCAGCCTCCATTATCATCAGCCGCCAATGTCTGGCTGGCCAGATGGCTGTCTGATTTTGCTAAATCCTCCGCTGACGCCGCATCAGCACCGCTGTCTGCGGAAAAGCTGCCTGCGGCAATCATAGCGAAAAAAATGGTCAGAAAAGCCATTATTATTGTGGCTCGTTTTAGAATAAATATTCCTCCTTGCCTATATAAAAATACATATTATCATATATTAAATTATCTGTTGTCTTGCATTGTTGTATTCTCATGAATTGCCGGCATGATCTCTGGATAGTTCACTTTGCGACAATACTATTGCCGCAATCATATTGCCGAATGGCGGATAAGAAGATGTGCGGCTGCCGGGATTCGAACCCGGGTTACAGGCTTGGGAAGCCTATGTCATAACCACTGGACCACAGCCGCTCTGTGATGGGTATATTCCGCTGTTCAGGATTTCTGTCTTTGATCTGCTGCTCATCCTGGCAGGATCAGTTTTGAGCCATCGCGATATTTAAGTCTTTCCGGAAAATAATCATAAATTCCTGACGGAGATGGCTGCTCATCCATCCGTTTCATTCTGGCCATTTGCAGCAAATGCCCTTCAGATGAATACGGCGGGCGGCGTATTCCACGCTGGCGGAAAGTCCCCCGTGTAGTAGGGTGGAGCGACGTAATTGTATGGCAAGCCATTGTATGGATACGAATCTACATATACTGTTTTTCTCGTCTTGGGGTCGAGATAGTAGTAGACTGGA
>MVRL01000126.1 GCA_002067705.1 Methanosaeta sp. PtaU1.Bin112 | reverse complement strand
GTCGTAGGCTAGTAGGTACGCTACACCCACTACTACCTGATAGGCCGCAGACCCATCCTTAGGCGCCGGAGCTTTAAATCTCGATGCATTCCAGCAATCGAGACCTATCGGGTATTATACCCAGTTTCCCGGGTTTATACCCAACCTAAGGGCAGGTTGTCCACGTGTTACTGAGCAGTACGCCATGTATTGCTACATTCGACTCGCATGGCTTAGTCGAACCTCGATAGCAGTAACCTCTGGCAGGATCAACCAGAATTCTTATCCTTCTAGGAAGTGTTTAACTCATGTTAATTCCGAAACCAGTCGGAATTGGCTGAGTCGCCAAGACCATTGTCAGACACGAAAAATCTCGTGTCTCCATCTCCTTTTATCGCAGCTTCGTCTCTCTTCCAGAGATTATATGCTGGAGTGCAAGCTTCCGTTGCGACGCCTCATCGGCCCAATACTGTACGCATTACTACTATTTATAGGTTTCTGACCTGCAGAACCCTATCGCGCCAGATTTTGGACCACTTAAAAAGGTGCTCGTACTATTTATAACTTCCGGACCCCCTGGAGCGCAACTTTCACTTATGTCGCGAAGGAGACGCGAAAATTCGAGCCCTTTTCGGCAGCCCATGTGATCGATGCTCGTACTTAAAGATTGCGCCTTGCCAACTGATCCCTTGTTTGGGATCAATATGCACAAGCTTAATCCTCCGAGCCCATCGCATCGGCCTTCTCTCCTAATGGACGACCCGTATTTATAGATGACGGCGCAGAATATGGTGAACACAGAAACGAATGGGAAAAAATAGTAATAATATATTAAGATGCAAAAAGAGCTATCCAGGTCCGCCCACCGTCGCCTCGGCTACGAGCAGGTGTGGCGATCCGTCGCTCACAGGCACCAGCTGCCCCGCCTTTCCGCAGCGCCCGCTGTTGAACTTCAGGTCATTTCCCACTGCGCGCACATGCATCAGAGTCTCCAGGATCTTACCGGACAGCGACACATCCCGCAAGAGCTTTTTCTTCTCGCCATTCTCCACCAGATAGCCTCTCTTGGCATTGAACTGGAACACGCCTTCGCCGGTGCTCACCTGCCCACCGCGACTGCCGGACAGATAGACGCCATCGCCAAGCTCCTCCAGGATCTCAGGGAGCTTCCAGTTGCCATTGGCGATGTAGGTGTTGCTCATCCGCACCACTGGCCTGTCCAGGCCCTCGGCGCGGGCATTGCGAGCCTCTCCGCCGAGGCGCGCTGCCGTCTCGCGAGAATTGAGATAGGACTTGAGAACGCCATTTTCTACCAGCACGGTCTCCTGAGCCAGACTTCCCTCGTCGTCAAATGGATAATAGCCGTTTTTCATCAGACTGGGATCGTCCTTGACCGTCACCAGCTCCGACCCAATCCTCTGGCCCAGCTTTCCCTCCAGACAGGAGTCGCCTTCCAGGATGATATCTCCCTCAGTAGCGTGACCCACTGCCTCATGAACGAAGACTCCAGCCAGCTCCTGATCGAGGACAACGGGATAAGTGCCGCCCTTGGGCGCCTGCGCATCCAGAAGAGCAACCGCCGTGCCACCTACCTCACTGGCCAGAGCGAAGGGATCTTCATGCTCGAAGAGCTCCAGTCCACCCACGCCGGAACGGCCCTCTCCATCCGTCTGATACAATCCATTTCTGTGCGCCACAGCACTGATGACGAAACCCACCCGAGTCATCTTTGACTCAAGATCCAAGCCCTCGGAGCTGCTGTAATGAACAGTAAAATCCATCTCTGCATAAACTGCCTGAGTCGAGGTAACGCCCTTCACCTTGGCTGCGTCCTCAATCTCTCGCAAGAGCGCCACCTTTTCTTCGAGGGAGAGGTCCTTGGGATCTTTTTTAACTGCAACCACGACGCTTCTGCCGGCGGTGGCCTGCGCCAGCATGAGATCTTCGCGCCGGTCGATCTTTCGAGCAATGCGCTTGGCAAGAGCAACATCCTCGTCCAAGCCGGTTACATCATCCCTGGTAACAAAACCCCAGGCACCTCCAAAGAGCGCTCTCACCGCCGCGCCCTGAAAGGGTGCCTGGTTAATCTCTTCGAGCTTGCCATTGTCCAGGACGATCTTGGTTCTACTGCCGCGCAGAGTTCGGATATCGTAGAACTCGGACGCCATCGAACCTCAGATGCTCCTGCTGGGAATGGAGATGGCCTCAGGCAGAATGATGCCGATCTTCTTTTCCGCGGCAAACTTCTTCAGCTTCTCTATCAACCGACTCCTCTGCCCGCCCATAGCAAACTCAAAAACCTCGCTCATGTTCGTAACGGGAATTATCTCGACCATGCCCTTGATGGACTCGTCGATGAGCACATCACCGAGGTTAGATTTGGGTATGAGCACAGTCTTGATACCCGCTTTTGCCGCCGCCTCGATCTTTTGGGTTACGCCGCCCACTGGCATGACATCTCCCCGCACGGAGAGTGATCCGGTCATGGCCACCGATTGCTTGACGGGCACGCCTTCCAGAGCGGATATGACCGCAGTAGCGATGGAGATAGAGGCGCTATCGCCCTCTACACCTTCGTAGGTGCCGATGAACTGGATGTGCACGTCCTTTTTGGTTATGTCCTCACCCAGGAATTTCTTGATGAGCACAGAGACGTTGGTGACCGCCTCTCTGGCAATCTCCTGCAGCTTTCCGGTAGCTATGATCTTGCCTTCTTCCTTGGACTGCGCCGATGTAACCTCGGCCATGATGGGCAACACTATTCCCGAGTCACCCATAACTGCCAGACCATTGACTCTGCCCACCTCGTCGCCTGAGGAATGGAACATGCTGTAATCACGGCGGCGCTCCATGTAGCGATCGGCAAGCTGCTGCTCTACGGACCTGGCCATCTTCTTGGCCTCTTTAACATGATCGACCTCTGTCAAGCTTGCGCCATTGGCGCGGGCTATATCGCCCGCCACCCTCACCAGACCGCCCAGATCCCGCAGCATCAAAGTGAGATGGCCCTTCCTGCCGGACCTCCTCTTGGCTTCCCGCATGACCTCCGCTACTGCATCCCTGGTAAAGTGCGGTATCTTGCCGTCCCTTACAATCTCCTGGGCCACAAATCGGATGAGTTTGTTTCTGTTCTCAAGAGTGTCATCCATGCTGTCTCTCATGTAGACCTCATATCCGTACCCCTTAATGCGTGACCTCAGAGCAGGATGCATTCCCTGCATCGCATCCAGATTTCCCGCCAGGATCATGATGAAGCTGCATGGAACGGGCTCGGTTCTGACCAACGCTCCCGAGCTTCTCTCGCTCTGACCGGTGATGGGGTAGACCCCCTCCTGAAGAGCAGTAAGCAGGCTCTGCTGCGACTCAGGACGCAGGGTGTTCACCTCGTCAATGAAGAGAACGCCTTTGTGAGCCTTATGAATAGCTCCGCACTCCACCCGCTCATGTGAGGGGGTCTCCAGCCCTCCGGACTGGAAGGGGTCATGGCGCACATCTCCCAGAAGAGCTCCCGCATGTGCCCCAGTAGCATCAACATAGGGAGCCTTCTTCTTGGCGTTATTATCCACCAGGAGCTTGGGCACCATTGAATCCTCTTTGGGCAGCATATAACGCAATGATAGAAAAATAAGCGCTGCTGCTATGATTCCGAAGAGGAGCTGTCCTGTGTAATAGGCATATACTATCAGGGCCATTACGATGAGCATTAAGAACATATTGCGCGTCTGGACCTTCTTTCTGGCTTCCATCTTCTGGGCTTCAACTATCTGCTTGCCTCTTCCGGCAGGCACTATGCGAACGCGCGGTGTGTTGTTATCCTCTGGATTGGCATAGACCAGCACATCCTGTAGCTCCTCCACAGGAAGCAGTTCGCTCATGGCCTTACCAAGCATTGATTTGCCCGTTCCTGGTGATCCGATGAGCATGACATGGCGCCTCTGCCGTGCTGCTTTCTTGATCACTTCCACGGCTTCGTCCTGACCGATTACGTGATCGATGAGGCTCTCAGGCACGGTTATGCTGCTGGTATCATTGAACTCAATATCCCCAAGCAGCTCATTCGACTCGTCTTCGACAGTCAATTTTTCGGTCCTCATATCGTCTTTGATCCTTCCTGACTATATATCTGATGCTTTGCTACCGTATATTTTTGCTCATTTAGTCACTCTTGGAAATCTCGAATCATCTTAAGGTATTCTTCTCTTATGCCTTTAGACAGATGGGGCTTGATAAGCTCGCGCGCCCTTTGGAAATGCTCTCGTTTCACCAGGATCCTATCAATGATCAATTCTTCTTTATTAATGCCAGGAGTTATATGCTCTCTTAAGGCAAGCATCCCTGCCTCCCGGCAGAGCATCTCCAAGTCTGCCCCGGAAAAGTCCTCTGTCATTTCAGCCAGCCATTGAGCTGAGACATCGGATGTAGCCATGCGAGAGAGATAAATCTCAAGTATTCTCTTCCTTGCAAGGTTGTCCGGCATGGGAATATAAATCAAACGATCGAATCTGCCTGGACGAAGCATTGAGCTGTCCAGAAGATCCGGCCGGTTGGTTGCCGCCACAATTACCACATCTTTGAGCAGCACCAGTCCATCGAGCTCAGTCAGGAATTGGCTTACCACGCGCTCTGTAACATTCGCTTCCGCTCCGCTGCCCCGGCTTGGAACAATGGAATCGATCTCATCGAAGAATACCAATGCAGGAGCCGCCTGGCGGGCTTTTCGAAAGATCTCTCTCACTGCGCGCTCAGATTCGCCGACCCATCTGCTGAGCAACTCCGGCCCTTTGACGCTGATGAAATTCAGGTTGCTCTCCGTAGCCAGAGCCCTTACCAGAAGTGTTTTTCCAGTCCCAGGCAGGCCATAGAGAAGTATGCCGCGCGGAGGGCGAACGCCCACGGCGTTAAAGGCTTCCGGATATTGCAGAGGCCACTCCACCGCCTCGATGAGCGATTGCTTGACATCATCCAGGCCGCCTATATCATCCCAGTGTACCTCAGCCACCTCGACGAAAACCTCTCTCATGGCGGAAGGCTCAATCCTTTGCAGAGCTGCCTTAAAATCCTCACCAGTGACCCGAAGATTCTCCACGACCTCGGAGGGAATGTCCTCACTTACATCCATATCGGGAAACACCCTCTCCAGGGTTCGCATTGCCGCTTCTTTGCATAGCGCATACAAATCTGCCCCTACAAAGCCATGCGTGGCATCGGCTATCTCTTTCAGATCCAGGGAAGGATCGAGAGGCATGCCGCGGGTATGAACATAAAGCACCTCCAGCCGGCCTGTTTTGCTGGGGATGCCGATCTCAATCTCCCGATCGAAGCGCCCGCCGCGACGAATGGCAGGATCAAGGGCATTGGGCCTATTGGTGGCGGCAATTACGATTATTTCCCCTCGCGATGATAGGCCGTCCAGGAGAGCGAGCAGCTGGGCTACCACACGCCTCTCCAGGTCTCCGGAGACCTCCTCCCGTTTGGGTGCAATGGAATCAATCTCATCAATGAAGATGATTGAAGGAGCGGTCTTTGATGCCTCCTCGAAGATCTGACGCAGCCTCTGCTCGCTCTCTCCATAGAACTTGGATACAATCTCAGGTCCAGAGATGGATATGAAGTTGGCATCGGTCTCGCTGGCTACCGCCCTCGCGATGAGCGTCTTTCCCGTGCCGGGGGGACCATGCAGCAGTACCCCGCGAGGGGGATTGATTCCCAGGCGAGAGAAGATCTCAGGGTGGCGCAGCGGTATCTCAATCATCTCCCTGATCTCCCGTATCTCGCGGGAGAGGCCTCCGATATCCTCATAGGAGATATCCCGCACCTGCAATGCCAGCTCTTCTAGAGTCTCTCTGGTGATGCTGATGATGGTATCTGTCGTCACCAGCACCGCACCACTGGGCATGGTGCTTATCACAGCCATGTTGAGTGTGCTATTGATCATCTCCACTCGCAACATCTCTCCCTTGACAACTGCCCTTCCCTGCAGCATGCGGAGCAAATACTGCGGTCCGCCCATGAGCCGGATCTGGCGCGTGGGGGCGACAGTAATCTTTCGGGCGGGTCTTGCCTCCGCTCGACCGACCAAAACCTTGCTGTCTATCCCCACACCAAGATTGGCTCGAGTATTGCCGTCAATTCTGATGAGATCCTGGGGATCGTCAGGATTTCCAGGCCAGGCTATGGCATAGACCTTGTCTTTTCCTTTGATCTCTACCACACCGCCATTTTCCAGGGAGAGGGAAGCAAATGCGGAAGATCCAATCCTGGCCACGCCTTTTCCTGCATCTTTGTGATAGGCCTCAGCCACACGAAGCTGCACCGAGGGGGCCTCATCATGTTTATCGATAATGTGCTCTATGCCCGCCTCATCTCCATTCATCATGTAATGCTCCATTTCTGATCCAGCAAATGAACAGCCCCGCGCCCTTGCAGCTTCTTTAGCCGGTCTTCGATAACAACCTCTGGTATTTCTAGCCTGACGGACAGCTGGGATGCATCTGCATCACCTGATAGAAGCGCAGTCAGAATCTCCGACTCCAGCGGATTTTGCGTACAGCTTCTGGCCGCACTGCAGGCTTTGTGTTTGATCTCCATCTCGCGAGATTCGATCTTGTCCAGAATAGCACGCAGCTTAAGCCTCTCTTCCTCGAGGGTTAGAAGCTCATCGCGCAATAGTTTAATGTCCTGATTTAATTCAGTGCCCTCTGCCTTCGGCACATCCTCAGAGCGATAAGCCCGCACACCATAGGAATTGGGCGAGACCGCCACCTCGATGACCGTTTTTCGAGCAATGCGGAAATACTTTCTTCGTCCCTGGTCCTGATAGCACTCCACGAGGCCTGCTCTCTCCAACATCAGCAGATGATCGATGATCGCCTTTGGGCCGACATCAAGTCGCTTGGCCATCTCGTTAAAATAGAAAGGGCGAAAGGAGAGGAGCTGAAGTATGCGCCTCCTATTCTCGTTTCCCAGGATATCCAACAGCTCAACTGGATCCAATATCATCACTCTATTAATACTTATTGAACCTTAGGTTAGTAACTCCAGGTTAAATAAGCTTTGCGGTGTTGGAAGCAAGACATCCCTCCCCCGAAGATGCCAATTCCAGTCGCAGGTTGATCAGATCAGATTATCTGATGCTGAGGATGGCCCCAAATGACAGGATGCCGATTATTATGAGCAGCAGATTGGCCGCCTGTACATGACCTACCCTCCAGCGCGCTAACGCGAATCTGACGCTGATGAGCACATGCACCAGGAAGAAAAATACCAGGAATATATCAAGATTTGTGTGAATATAGATGGCATTCTTCAAAGGAAGCAATATCCTGTTCCACCAGGCATATCCTGAGATGAGAAAGAGGATCATGAAGACAAGAAGCATCCAGGCGCTGATTCTATTTATCTTGACAAGAAGCCGTCCGTTATTCAATGCAAGCTCACCACCGGAATTCATTGACCCCATCTCATGTGATCTGAGATCTATTTCCAAACTCTATATTTGCTAATAACTTATTTTGCGATATCTTATAAAAAGATGGTACATATGAAAGGCTTATAAAGGAGAAGGTAAGACAGGAAGATATTATAGGCAAATGACGAAAAGCCTATCGCTGAAAAGTGCAAGCATATCGGAGGCATATTATTGAATAAAAGAAACGTAATTCTTTCCCTGATGCTCGTATCCCTCTTCACCGGCCTGTCTCTGGGCCAGCCTGACAATAATACGAGTATTGCTGAAATCATTTCGACAAACGAGAGCATTCCGTCCAACGATACGGCAGATCTCAATGCCACGCAGACCGCTGCTGAGCCGGATCTAAACTACATCTGGTCAATAACAGGCATTGAGAGTGGTCCAGTCATCATGGTCCTCAATCAGGAAGGGAGCGATCTTTACGGCCAGGCAAAATTTGAGCCAGAAGGAGGAAAAGCCTGGAATGCAGACGTTCTCGGTTCGGTGGACGAAGACAATGTGGTTCTGACCTTGACCGCTCAAAAGGATAAGGAACTGATCACTACCAAGATGACGGGAATATCTGTCAAAGACACTATTTCAGGAACCTTCACCCAGATCAGTGGAGGAAAGAAGGTAGGAAGCGGCAGCTTCAGCGCCATGTGGATAAGTCCGGATATAGCCAGCTACTACCCGGCCATCATCGAGGAGCCAAAGGTTGAGACAACATCCACGGCAGCTGTGAATACCACAGCCACAAAAACACCTGAGGAGAAGAAAGAAGAGACCGCTAAGCCTGCCTCAAGGTTTGTCGATATTCACCAGTACGTCGACAAGATCGGCCCGGGAGGCGATCTGAGCGGCATTCCACCCGGCATGAGCGGAAGCCTTTAACTTCTAGGATCGCGAAGGACGGTTTTCGCCCTTCGCAATCCTACAAGTTTAAAAAATAGCAAATGCCTTGGCAAAAATGCCAGGCATTTGGACGCCTGCCGCTTCTCCTGCCCTTCGCTCAAATAGAGGCTTAAGATCCACCTCCGTCCAATCCTGATACCCAAGGGATTTGATACAGATCTCTCTTTCCCCCAGAACGCCAACGAACTGGAATCATGAAACTGGCATTGATTTCCCATGTACTTATTTCATTGCGCCTCCTCAAATTGAAAAAATATGGCCGCCGTTGATGCAAATAATTAATTTTAATGCAGATTAATTTCAACACAAATTAATTCCAAAAATAATTAAATTCGGTAATAATTCATAGAACAAATATTACCTTAGTAGTTCTCCCCCGATTTCCAGAATTGTCCTCTACATCCAAAATAGCCAGATACATTCCATACTCCTCAAAGGTATGCATCCATTGCGGACTGTTCCCTGAATAGAGATAGTAGCCGTCGTCCTCTGCTTCATGAGGCCCCCAGATGACATCGAAGTTATATCGCATCACGCCGTAGCGCGAATATGTCCCGCTGGCATCAAAGCTGACAGTGAGCGGTGCCTCTCCCCTCTCAGTTGAAGCAGAAAGTTGCGGTTTAAGATAATCCGTGAATTCTTCCTTAGGAGGAGACCAGCTATTCTGTCCATTATTTAAATTCTGGGCAGGGCGCCGATCTCCTGATCCCCGGGCATCTTTGACTATCCCCCAGCCACTTGGAGCTGCGGTCAAAGCCTGACTCTGGCTTGCTGTATCATCAGTGCCATTTGATTCGGCTACGGGAAATCCACCCAGAATAAGGAAGGGAGCTTGGGCAAGTCCAGGGGAAATATATTGCATTCCGAGAGGAGCGCCTTCGCCAAAACGCTCGATATTGTAATCACCGACAGCTGCAGATCCTTTTGCTGATGGAAGTTGATTATCGGTCACTGTTATAGACCCCCTTGCCTGGGCGATCATCTCATTTCGTTCATTGTAAAAATTGAATGCAGGGAAATAATTTCCAGGAGCGGTATAAGTGATCTCCTGATAAGGCGATGCCTGGCCAGTCAGATCGATCTGACCGTCACCATCCCTGTCCAGCCCCCAAAATAAAAAATCAATCCGCTCCAGCCCGCCAACCTGCAATATCGCGTCAAGCGGTGCAGCTCCGCTGGCAGGAGTAATTACAATATACGGCGGCTCATTCACAAATGAACTCTTTTGTTGAATATCGATATAATTATCCGATGAATATATAGGGGCGAAAATTTCAAATTCGGATGACAATGTCGTGCCGCTTAATGCTAATAGCATCCATCCAACAGCAATCGGAAACAACCTTAAGAAAAACATCATTCTCTTGCCTCATTTCAGCATGATCGCTCTCTTCAGTTGAACTCTTCCTGTTGCGCTTCCGCCATTTGAATCAATTGCCAGATTCCCGATTCGATCGGTATAATCCAGATTCAGGGTATCTATCCCGATAGAGATCTCCTGTGAAGAACCACCCTGTAATTCTCCAGATGTCGGTGTTGCCGTTATCCACGGTTCAGAGCTGATATGCCAACTCATTGGCTCTCCGCCATTGTTGGCTATGCTGAAGGTCTGCGGATCTGGCGGTTGGGCGGTATAGGCTTGAAAATCGAAATTCAGTGGATTAGGGGAGACTGACAGCCTCGCGGGTTCGATTACCTCCAGAGTCACCGGAACGTCGATGTTCTTATCATTCGATATGATGGCAATTGTTCCATGGTAGGTTCCTGGCCTCTGGTCTCCGTTTATTCCCACCTGAACCTCTCCGTCATTGATGCCTTCATAATTGCTCATAGTGATCCAAGATCGGTCTGCTGCTGCATTCCATTCAAGGGTTTGCTCACCGGAATTTATGATCCTCAGAGTCTGGCTGGCCGGTCTTTGCCTTTCGCCCAATCTCTTGATGAAGGTCAGAATTGGTGGGTGAATAGAAATTCCCGGCGCTGAGAGAACTCGCAGGCTAACCTCGATTCTCCGACTCTGGTGGCTATCCGCTTGAACATTAATGACCCCTTTGAGAGCTCCCGCCTGAGGTTTGCCCCGAATGCTCACCGTAACCAGGCCGTCATTGGTTCCGGACGCCGGTTCAAGGCCAATCCAGGGATCATCCGAATAGACGTTCCAGGTCAGAGTGCCCCTTCCCTGGTTGTTGATGGAAAATGTGAGCGGCGATGGAACTCTCTGTTCCATTATTCCGAAATCGAGTTTAGTAGTGCTTACCGAAAGCTCAGCCGGAAAGATCACCGGCAGGGCAAAATAAATCCCTGCGGAAATCAAGAGAAGAGCGATAAATATTTTTATCAAATATCCTTTTAGCGTTTTCTTGCTGGAGGTGGTCTCGATTTCCCTGGACTTTCGAGATGGCTCCAATCGGACAGGGCCAAGTTTAGCGGGATTAATCTGCTCATCTATAACGCTATCGATCCGTTTCTGCAGATCGATAGCATCGGTTGAGGAGTTCAGAATCTCTCTGGATATCCTATCCTCCAAATCCTTCGAGAATTGCTCTTTGTCCTTTTCTGAGGCATCTTTCCAGGCACAATCCATCTCTCTGGAAAACTGTTGTCCCTTCTTTTGCAATATTTTTTGAGCAGATTGCTTAACAGTCTCTCGGACGTACTTCTCAGTCAAATCTCCAACCAGCTTCTGCACAGGAGTTTTTATGAGACTGTCGCTCTGCTCGCTATCTTGCATATCGATTACTCACTTAAGGTTTTTTGCTGGGCGGACCTGATCTCAGCAATTTTCTTCTGGCAGCTCTTTATATCCTCTTTGATGCCGCTCCAGATAGTATCCTGGAGGCCGCAAAAGAGAGAATCGATAACGAAGCCGGATGGAAGAGCTGCTTTAGCCCGGTCGGACATCTCCTTGCATTTTTTGTCGGCTTTCTCCTCCAGCTTGAGGTAGCTGGCCAGGGAGGTGGCATCTTGTTCCGTTTCGATCAATCTCTTAGCGGCGAGGACGTTCATTGCTTCATTGCATCGCTTTTCCATCCAGGATCTGATGACCGGGCAGATGTTTCTCTTTGTGATGGTGCTCGCCATGTTCTGCAGACCCTCTCCTGCTGCGCCTCTGAGAATCTCGGCGTCCGATAGGGATTTCTCGCTGCTGGACCCCAGAAAGCCCATTGTCAGAATTTCCTGAATGCCGCTCTTGACTCCTGCCTTTGCGCCTTCCTTGAATCCTTCTTTTGCACCCTCGATGATCTCTTGGGATAATTTATCAAGTGCATCATTATAGATATTATCAATATCTTCAGCTGCCGTCTCGCTCCCTTGGTTCATAGGCATCATCATTTCATAGGATTTAATTATGAATCAATCCGAATTATTAGATTCAATTTGCGCATTAATAAATATAGCGGTTGTATCTAATGATTATCTATTATCTAAAAAAATTGAGCAAATTTTATCGTACCAAAGAGATCTGCAAAGAGATCTATTCTATCTCATCAAACCTATAATCCACCCATTCCCTCTGCCCCAGCATTATCTCAAACTCAGGGGGCGTGAGAATGGGTATGCTGTACTTGGCTGAATCATCCAGAGCTACTCTTGGGCAGGCGGTTGAGATGGCCGCTTCAGCTCCCAGATTCAGCATTCTATCCGGCTCAATATTGTCGAGATACACTAGAAACATATCAAGTCCTCTGGTTTCTCCCAGGGCCTTGATCCGATGCGCCAGATTCATTCTTTTCTGTCCAGGCTTCTTTGAGACCAGAACCGCAAAGCGCTTTGCATCGCCGGCACGAGTGATAGCCGCAAAGCGCCTGCGCAGCATGTGATCCGTATCGATCTCTGAGACCTCGCCGGAAACCGGGTCAGCAACTACCACCCGCTTGCCTGTGGCCAGGGCGATGCCCAGCGGATGAAACTTTCCCGTTCCTATGAAGAGATATTCCTCTGCATCCAGAGCACGAGCGACGCTATAATTGCATCCCAGGACCTGGCCATCCCGGGCAATCCTTCCTCCCGACGGCCCGATAGCGCCCTGGATTCCATGCTCTTTGAGGGCCTCCAGTGCCTGGCCGAGCTTGTGAACATGCTGAATGGTAGTAGTAACGCCCACTCTTTTGGCCTTGAGGATCTGGGCGGCCTTAGCCACCACCTCTTCTAGGTCCTCTTTCATCCTCGCTTCCAGAAATATGACATTATCTGGCCCTTCCTCGATCTTTGCATGACCCAGATGGAGCATCAAATCCACTGCTTCGCATAGCTGCAGATCAATGTCGCAGGCTCCAAAACAGGGATCGCCGGATATGATGACCTTCGCACCCGTAATCTCCTCAATGCGGCGGGCCAGGGCAGGCATGGCCCTCTTCAGGCCCTCTGGGGATTGCAGCCCCACCAGGCGAGATCCGCTCTTCCGGATAAGATCAACAGCCCAGTCAAGGTCAATGTCATATCCATGAAAGCTGGAGATGCCGGGTAGCGGACAGCTAAAACCAGCGGTCGAGTGTGCTCTGGCCACGTCTGTAAACCTCCTCCAGCCGATGAGCCGTCTTTGAGACTCTTTCCTCATCAAAATCCCTTTCGGAAACCAGGAAAGAGACAATCTCATCCACCCGGGGCTTTTTCATCTTGATCTCATAATCGCCAGTAACATCAGGGTGAAGGAAGAATTCCCTGATCTCCGCAAAGCTCTCGATCTTCTCTTCGCGCTCGGCCAGGATAGCCTCCAGATCTCCTTTTTCTTTGATAAGCTTCAGGGCCGTCTTTGGGCCGACCCGGGTTAGACCGCTATTGTAGTCGGTGCCACACATGATGCCGATTTCCACAAGTTGGATGCGACTAATGCCGAGGTGCTCCAGGCCCTCCTCCAAATTAATAACCTCCGGCTCCACATCCACGTAAATGTTCTTTTTGGGAAGCTTTCGTTTGCCTGTGATGGCTAGATTCCTCACCACCTGGGGTGCCCCGAAGAGCAGCGAATCATAATCCTGGCTTGCTGCCAGGTCAACGTCTCCTCTGGCGCACATGCTGGCCGCCTGAGCTTCCCCTTCCGATGGGGCCTGAATGACTGGAATTCCCATAGCCAGAAGGAGCCTTCTTCCATCCTCCAGGATCTCGGAGTTGATTCGGGACGCAGCCTGAGCATATTTGAATCCATCCATGCCGGAGTCTTTGGCTTCCTGCCAGGCGACAGCTGCCCTTTCTCTTATCTCGGATCTCTGTGCAAGCGTTTCTGCCTTAAAGGCAGGGGGCTCTCCATCGAAGATGAAAGCCACCTTAACCCCTGCTTCAATCAGGTTAGCAGTGCGATATAATAAGCCGGATAGATGCGAGGTTACTCTTCCCTGGCTGTCCATGAGCGGCGTACCATCTTTTTGCCGGATTATGCTCAGGAACTGATAGAGAGTGTTGAACGCATCGATTGCCACCCATTTTCCAGAGAGATCCTTTATCTCGATCTTCGTTCTATGCAGCAGGTCTCCCAAATCAACGCCCATGGTAGTCCCTTATTGCTTCTCAATGATAAATCCTCCATTTTTGCCGATATCTTGCCGATAATATCTTTAAATACGAGTTTTGTGGTGATATGGTTGGGATGTGCAGTTCATGATAGAGATTACAGCGGCAGCAGCAAAAATGATAATGCGCAGCCAGGCAGAAGGCAAGGTGATCAGGATGTTCCTGGCCGCTATTGATGCTAGTGGCGCGACCTATGGTCTGGCTCTGGGAGATGAAGAGGCGGGTGATAAGATCTTTGAGAGTCGGGGCGTAAAAGTCCATATGAGCCCTCAGGACGCGGAACTGCTCCGCGAGACCATAATTGATTATGTGGATGATGAAGAACTGGGGACAGGCTTCATCATTCGCGGCCCAGAGGATGAGTTATCTGGCTCAGGGTGCGGATCGTGTGCAAATGCCGATAGCTGCGATCATGATCACAGCAGCTGCGATCACGACCACGACGACTGTGGATGCGGATGTGGACACAATCACAGCGACTGAGAATGGTCGACTGAATCGGTAATTTCATATTAATTATTTTCCTTTTGTCTGCCCTTGCTTATCATTCATTGCTATTCTCATCATTCATTTGTATTCTTGTTGTTCATGATCCATTGAGCACTACCTTCCTCGTCCTCTCTCGTTCTTTCCGGCTCATCAATCGCAATGTTTAAATATGTTATGTGTTAGCATGTGACATGTTAGCATTTACGGGATGATGCAGTTTGAGTGAGATCGGAAAGAGAGTCAGAATTGAAAGGATAATGGACAGAGAGAGCGGAAACACAGTCATAATTCCATTGGACCACGGCATATCCGTCGGCCCCATAAAGGGATTAGTCGACCTCCCGGAAATGGTCAACAAGGTTGCCAAGGGCGGCGCCAATGCTGTTCTTCAGCAGAAGGGAATGGTCCGGCATGGGCATCGCGGCTACGGCAGGGATGTCGGCCTGATTGTGCATATGAGCGCCTCGACCTCACTTGGTCCTGATCCCAATAACAAGGTGCAGGTCTGTCTGGTGGAAGAGTGCCTGAAGATGGGCGCAGATGCAGTCTCCGTGCACATCAACATAGGCTCTGAGACTGAGTCTGACCAGCTCAGCATACTGGGCTGCGTGAGCGAGCGCTGTGATTTCTGGGGCATGCCGCTGATAGCCATGATGTACCCGCGCGGCAAATCCATCGCCAATCCCAATGATGTAGAGGTAGTCTCTCATGCCGCCCGGGCGGGAGCGGAGCTGGGAGCAGATATCATCAAGACCAACTACACCGGAGACGTAGATTCCTTCCGGCGGGTGGTGGAGGGCTGCCCTGTGCCAGTGGTAATTGCAGGCGGTCCCAAGACTGAGACGGACATGGAGTTTCTGCAGATGATTGAAGGAGCCATGCAGGCGGGCGCGCGCGGCGTGGCCATCGGAAGGAATGTCTTCCAGCATCAAGACCCCACAAAGATGACCCAGGCCATTGCCGCCATAGTAAACAAAGGCAAGACGGCGGGAGAGGCGATCAAGATACTGGAGTGATGGGAAGGCGCAAGAGATTCTTGGAGGTCGAGGTGAGATTTATCATATCTCACCATCGTCCATACACATCCATTGGAATCTAAACACAATCAAACAGAATCAACAGGACGAAAGCAATACGCGGGCTGTCTCCTGTCGTTAAAACCGCGGGGGTGGACCCGGATTTCTTTTTTAACACCGGCTAACTAGGTTAAGGCCAGCTTTCGACCGAAAACTACAAATATCTATAACGATTATATAAATAGTTTGCCGCGCTACAAGTCGGGCAAGCGAGGACAAAGGCTAACGGCTGAGCTCTCAAAGCCAAGGAGTCTGAAGGACATATCCCCTCGGGGATGCGCCTTGAAGCTCCGAAGACTAGAGAGGTGCTGTCTTGGTACAGCATTCGAAGGCCATTCAGATGGCTGAAGACCCATATGGTCTCAAGAGATGCATGCCTTAAATGGCATAGCATGCCTTAAATCAGCCATACCTGAAAAAATCCTCGCCCAGGCTCCAATGGCGCGGCACAAAGCTGTGGCAGAGGCGAAAAAGGCCCCGCATCTGGCGGTGCGACGGGTTCCCGTAAGAAGGACGCTGTGGAACAATCCAGTGCTTTTTGCCTTGAAGCCCGGCTTTATGTCGAGCTTCGGGCTGGGTCAGGCCAGTCACCAAGGTGATCGGTCCCTCCTGAAAGGGCGCTGTGGATCGGCGCTGGCCCGCCGCAGACTCGATTAAATCTTTTATGGCGATTGCTTTTATTTGGCAGTGATCTTTGTCGGAAGCGAAAGCTATTTATCTCGGCAATTGCCGTACATGTTAAGTGGCAAAGGTCGAAAAGTCTTTTTCCCTCCTATAGCGCAGACTTTTGCCTCCCTCCTTCTTATTCACGCACAGCGTGGCCATTTATTGGCGGGATAGACCTTCCCATCCGAAGCCTGAGTGCTATCCCGAGGTCTCATGGCCGAGCACATGCATGCGGATCCTGCGGGGGCGGGCGCGCGGGGAAAGTTTTCGGGCGCTTGAATTGTTGGAAACTTTGGCGGCTCGCGGTTATTATTGGCAGATAAATTGTATTCATTTTCTCTTTCCAAGTGTTTTTATGAATTGAAGATACTCTTCTGTAGTGATCCCAGCGTTCTCCAGGGCATCGATTGTCCTTGGGTCGCTTAGCAGAGAGTTCAGAATGGTTGGTGTTGCATCGTGGCTTCATCATGATCCTCAAAGTTTATTAATAGAACTATATCTTTTATAATAGTATAGATGATAACAAACGGATCAACATGCACACTGCGAAGCCCTCTCATAGCATGGCGCTTGGGCTCTCCGATTTCGGGATTGATGCTGACTGCTTGCAGCTTCCTGATAACCCGTTCATTTAGCAGCCCATCCTTCCTGGTGTGCTTTTTAAATTTTTTATCAAAATAGTCCGTGGTTATGGTCTGAAAAGCCATAGAAGTCTAAAGGTTGCGAAAGTGCTCTTCCAGCTCATCAGCATTTTTTAAGCGGGTGAACCGTCCATCTTTGAAATCCTTTAGTCCCTTGATAATGCCTGTGGCAATATCATCTTGCGATTCGGCATGAATGGGTTTTCGCTGGGAGACTTTCACTGCTACAGACATGATATTTCATTTACCTGTTAGGTTATAAGGATTCCGAGAGATTTCCCATATTCGTGGCATCCTTCACCAGGCAAGCGCGTGCAGGTGGCAGCCTGTCGGCGCGGGATGGGCCTCTGGCAGCATGACCCGAGAAAGAGGGCCAGGGCAGTAGATGCCATTGTCTGCCGCAACTCTTGTTTTCCAAAGTTTTAAAGTGCGATTTAAAATTAAGCGAAGAGCAGCAAGACAAGCGCTAAATCGCAGAAAATAACACGAATCATATGTTGAGCGACATCCTAATAACCTATCATCTGAACTGACTGAAATCGAAAAGGGACCAAAATGCAGATGAATGAAGCACGAAAATTTTTCAGCGAATATAATTTGAGAGACGCACGAAATTCGACTCTGAAGAAACCAGCTGCCCATCAGGCTATGGCCATAGATCATTTGATCAAATGGTATAATAGTAATCATAGTACTCATTCCAGCGGAATACTGGTTTTGCCCACTGGCGGAGGCAAGACTTTTACTGCAATTCGTTTTGTTTGTCGAACCGCATTGTCAGACGGATATAAAGTTCTCTGGCTTGCCCATACGCACCATCTGCTCGAACAGGCATATTATAGCTTTGGAGAACATGTGGCCGCAATATCTGAACCCAGATACGATTTGAAGTTGAGGGTAGTATCCGGAACGATCGGTCATTTTCGTATTTCAGATATACAATCCGACGATGATGTGGTCATCGCAACATTGCAGACAGTAACCAAGGCATATAGCGAAAACCATTTTGCATTGAACTCTTTTATCGATTCCGCCAAAGGCAAGCTCTTTGTGGTCTTTGATGAGGCTCATCATGCTCCTGCTCCCAGCTATCGAAAGCTGATTACAGATCTCAGGGACCGCTGCAAAGATATGCATTTGCTGGGTCTCACGGCAACTCCTGTCTATTCCGATGAAAACTTGCAGGGATGGCTATCCAAGCTCTTCCCACAAGGAATTTTGTATCAAGTTACTCCGCAAAGCCTAATGGCACAAGGGATACTGGCAAAACCAATTAGAGAACAGCAAAAGACTAATTTCACTCCGAACTTCGACTTGCGTGAATATCAAAAATGGGTGGGGACTTTTCGCGATATTCCTGAGGATATCATCACTCAACTTGCGGAGAATAAAGACCGAAATAATTTTATCGCAGAGCAATATTCCCGAGGTAAAGGGCGATATGGAAAGACACTGATATTTGCCGATCGTTGGTACCAATGCGAAGCAATTGCGGAGCAACTCCGCAAACGTGGAGTGCGCACAGGAACGGTATATTCACATGTGGATGCGGGGATGAGGAGTTCTGATGCCCGCAATAAGCGCAAATCAGATGAAAATGCCAGGATTCTCGACTCTTTCCGCAGGAATGAACTTGATGTTTTAGTCAATGTTCGAATGTTGACGGAAGGAACGGATATCCCTGATGTCAATACCTGCTTCATTACCCGTCAAACCACCAGCAAAATTCTCATGACGCAAATGGTAGGTCGAGCCTTGCGTGGTCCAAAGTTTGGGGGAACTCCGGAGGCATATCTTGTTTTCTTTACGGATGAGTGGGAGCAGCTTATCAATTGGGCAGAGTATGATATGATAGATGGCGGCTTCGGGCCGGACCCTGCATATGGAAAGAAGCCCCCGGTCAGATATATATCAATTGAGCTGGTCCGAAAGCTTGCTGCACAGATGGATAGCGGCATCAACATAAATATCGAGCCATTCCTTACCCTTTTGCCAGTGGGATGGTATAGAGTCGAATATGCTGCCAAGCAATCCGATTCCGAGGAGATAGAGCGTGTCCAGCGTCTGGTGATGGTATTCGAAAATGAAGCCAAAGGCTATGAGCGGCTCATAAATGAGTTGCAGTCCAGTTCTAATTCTAAATTTTTTGATGAAGGAATTCAGCTTGAAGAAGTCTCATCAGAAATTGCAGTATTACAGAGTGAGTATTTTTCAAATGAGCAGGAACATTATGGATCGGACCTCTCGCAGGATATTTTCAGCATCGTCCGCCATATTGCTCAAACCAATTCTGCGCCCAGGTTCTTCGATTTTGAAGAACGGAAGCGACACGATCTTGATTTGATTGCAGAAGACCTGATGGTCAAGGATCTTTCAAGAATCCAAGAGGATAATGCATTGCAGCTGGAATTCAATCGGCAGGACCGCTATTGGCAGGTTTTATACATAACTTATGAGCTCTTCAAGAGCCAGTATAATGCTTGCGTTGAGAGGATCCTCCATGCAGGTCGGCACGGGGCAAATCCAGAAAACCATATCATCAAAGTCAAGATGTCATCTCCTTCAGATTATGAACCATCCGAGGAGCTCAAACAGCAGGTTAAGGAGAGAGATGGCGAGTGCATGTGCTGCGGAACACGCAATAGTCGCTATTTAGAGGTAGATCACATAGTGCCAAAGTATTTTGGGGGAAACAATATTTTAGATAACCTTCAAACCCTTTGCAGGAAATGCAACCAGCTAAAGGGCACGGAACGCATAAATTTCCTTGATTGTCAGACAGATTTAACGCAACCTTCTGAGATACTGCCAAATTTTGAAACACCTGAAGGAATGGATGCAGGCTCTCCGGAATCGTGGGCAGAGTTTCTTTCCAGGACCATCAACTTCTTTTATAAATGCAATGCAGTTCATTCCATAACAATCGGAAAACGGGGTGATTCTTTCTACAACTGGAGGATTGAACTTCATGCAGGCAATAATCCAAAATGGCTTGAGCTGCATCTTGGCATGCTAATGAATCGCATAATTGGCGCAAAGAAGACGGGCGGTTATGCGCTTCCCAAATCTATAACAATTGGCACTCCTGATTTGCCCGAGATAAGATTTGAACGGAAATGATAACCACTTTTTATATCTTCAATGAATTAAAAAATTTGCTTTACGCCTCCGCCTCTCCCATCAGCCTGTCCACCAGCCACTGGGGTTCGAACTTCACCAGGTCTGGATAGGTCTGGCCTATTCCCAAGAAGAGCACTGGCTTTCCGGTGATGTAGGCTATTGAGATTGCGGAACCGCCCTTGGCGTCTGCATCCGTCTTGGTGAGGATGGACCCGTCAATTGGGACCGACTCATTGAAGAGGCGCGCCCTCTCCACGGCGTCGTTTCCGGCGATTGCTTCATCCACAAAGATGAGCAGATCCGGCTTGGTCACGCGCACGATCTTCTTCATCTGATCCATGAGATTGATGTTGGTATGCAGCCTTCCTGCGGTATCGGCCAGCACCACATCCTTGTTGTGCGCTTTGGCATACTCCACGGCATCAAAGATCACTGCCGCCGGGTCGCCGCCGGTCTTGTGCTTGACGACCTTCAGGCCCAGGCTATTTCCGTGCACCTCAAGCTGCTCAATGGCTCCTGCCCGGAAGGTGTCTCCTGCCGCCAGGACTACGGAGTAGTTCTGGTTCATCAGATACCTGGCCACCTTGGCGATGCTGGTCGTCTTTCCAGTGCCGTTCACACCTACGAAGAGGATCTTGACCGGCTTTTCTCTGCTCTTGATGTACTCGTCAAAGTCAAGATGGTTCTTGGATAGAAGCGTTATGAGCGCACTGCGCAGCGACTGCTCGGCAAGGGCGCCAGTGTCCGCGCCGATCTTCTTCTTCTTTCCCACAAGATCGTCCTTTACCTCTCTGACGATCTCTTCGGCTACCGGCAGGGCTACATCGCTCTCCATGAGGGCCATCTCCAGCGCCCACATGGGCTCTTCCAGATCCTTTTCCTCAAGGATCACTTCCTGCTCGAATATCAGGCTCTTGGCCTTTTCGAAGAATGAGAAACGACTCTTGATTTTGCTCTCGCCTGCTGCTTTTTCTGGCTGGGCCACAGCTGCCTTTGCGGTTGCCTTTCCGGCGAATGCGGAACTGGATGCAGAGGATTTCTCCGGAGCAGCTTGTGCAGCGTTCTTACCTGCCCCTGAAAGCGCTCTGGCCTGGCTCTCTATCTCAATATTACTGTCGCCGGTCTTGCCATTGTCCTTCTTGCCGGCCAGCTTCTCAGCCTGAGAGACCTTTTCGGCAATTTTTGAGGACAGAGCCTCTTTGAAGCCGGAGAGCTTTTCTTTGAAGCGACTAAACAATCCCTTCGCTCTCCATGCCGCTTTGATGCTGATGTTGATGGGCGCTCTCTTCAAACTGCTGCATTATGGCCTGGATCTTCTGCATCTCTTTATCGATCTTGGAGAGAACTTCGCTGAGCTTTCGGGAACCTTCCAGAACCTCTGCTCTCCTGGCCAACAGAGTTTCCTTGGCCTCGGCGGCGGTCTTTTCGATGCTCACGCCTGCGCCCACATTCAAGATAACTTTCTCCTTAGAGGCGAGATTTCCGTAGACGAAAGACCCCGATCCGATGGGAACGAGAATCTCCTGCCCTTCTGTTGCCGTGTCCAGGGCTTCCACTGCATACAATGCCCTCTCCAGGCCCGCGGCGGTCATCTGCGTCAGGTTCAGCTGCTGCATGATGCCGTCCGCCTGAGCCTGATACTGCTGATATGCGGCCAGGAGTCTTCTGACTTCCTCCTCGCCTCCAGGAGCGCTACTCAACAGCCGACACCTCGTCGATCTTGATGAGGTCTCTCTTCAGACCGTGTTCGCTCCCCATAAGGGAGTATACCTTGTTCACGGCATTCTTCTCATTGCCGCTCTCCACAACCTTGCTGAAGGGCAGCCAGGTCTTGCCGACAAGTCCTCCCTTATACTTTCCTTTGATCTCGAATTTGCTCACTATTCCACCCCTACTCAATATAACCAATTATTGGATTTTCCGGAATATTATGGAATGATCAAACCAGGAAGCCAAGTGCATCCTCAATGCGCCCCAGCTCCGGGCCGGAGGTTCCAAATCCCGCAAAGTAGCCGTGGCTATTGGCCAGCACTCCAGATCCCACCAGCGGCGAGCCGAGGTTCACCGTGCCCACATCCACGGGCAACTCGAAGAGCTTCTCCAGAACGGAGATCTCTTTTTCGGAGACGCGCGGATGCACAAGGATCCCTTTATTGGTTGCTACCGCCGCCATTCCCACAGTCTTAATACCGCCGATGGTGCCCTTTTCCACCTTCACGCCCAGGGTCTGCTCAATAGTCTCGCAGGCCCTGCCGGACAGCTCCGGATGAACCAGAGCAGCGCTATCGTTGACCAGTATAACATTGCCTGCGGCATTGATCCTGGCCGGCAGCTTTGCTACTCTGCCATGTTCGCGAAGAACTTCTAACTCCTCATTGCCAGCATGATGGGTTACCACGAAGCCGCTACTGTTGGCGGCGACCAGGGAGCCTAAGATGGAGCCTACTCCTGCCAGTACCTGCACCGTCGGCACCTTCAATCCGGCTTCAAGAATTTGCCTATCGGTTTCTCCTACTTCCTTTGGCACGAGCAATACTTTCTCCGTGCACCTGGCAAAGACTCCGATAAGGCTGCTTCCTGCGATCTTTATTCGTTTATCTGTCACCAGCAAACTCCGCCTCAACTCCGCCGTCTTCGAATTTGACTGCGCGTACTCTTACGCGCCGGGGAGGCTTCATATCTCCTCTGGCCCAGATTACCTCGCTCAGGCCGGGGTCGATCTTGATATCATTCTTTGCCACCTTCATATGTCGAGCAAGGTAGCTTCTAACCTCGGTTATGGCCCGGTTGGACCTTCTGTAAACGGGAGCGCTCTTGACCATACCCAAGGGTATAGTGTAGACTCTTTCTGTATCGGCCATGTCTATCTCTCTAAGCTGCTTCTTCTCCAATGTCGTCTCTTGGGATGAGTGACCACCTGTCTCATGGTCTTGACAATAACCCATGAGGGTACCCTACGATTCTGATTGAACGCCTTGGCAAGCCTGATCTTCTTGCCCTTTAATTTCTTGGACATATCTCTTCCTCCGAATAACTCTGGTGTGCGTATGATTGGAGGGGAATATCTCATCGACCTTCGCCTGGCCGCATCTCTCTTTGAGCGCATATCTCAGGCCCACCTCGAAATCGGAGGCAGGATACCTCTCGGATAGCTCTTCCTCGAAGTCCAAATAGCGCGAGACCATGGCCCGGATGGCCTTTTGACCCAGGCCCGCCAGAGGTCTTAAGTATTGCACATGCAACCGGTCTTCCAGGCTTCGGATGGCGCTGAAACCCATCTTTGGTGCGCGATCGTCACGCCTCGTCCCGTCCGCCACAAATTCGCACTCTTTTGCTATTGTCTCTACTGCAATAGGATGAACATAATTGAGAGCATCATTTGGATAGCCCGTAGCAAGCAGTATCTCCAGGGCCCGCTCCAGGACGCCATCTTCGAAGACCATCCTCCTATGGGGATGGTCAAGCTCTCTCGCTGCATCAGCCGCTCTCATCCAGGTATCGTCATGGCCGAAGCTGAAGGTGACAAGCTCGATCTCATCAAAGAACGGTTCGAGAAGAAGAGCCGCCAGGCTGCTATCTTTTCCGCCGGAAAACAAGACTGCAACCTTCATAAATTGCCTTGCAGCTTACTGCCGCTTTATCTCCTGGTTATGTTGATGTCTCGCTTCTTGGGCAGTGCCTGCTTGAGGATCGCCTTGAGCTGCTCGTCGGTGATTGCGCCCCTCAGCCTGCCGCTTTGAGCAAGCATGATGAGCTGACCTTCAATCTGAGCGACGAACTCAGGCTTGGTCATGCGTATTGCATTAAGCCGTTCCCTAGCCTCAGGAGTGAGGATGGTCCTCATCAAGGATGCTTTTTTGGCTTCCATCTCCTTCTGGATCTGCTCCTGTTGAGCGGCAGCCATCTGTGAATCCATCTGCTGCTGTTGGATCTGCTCCATCCTCTTTCGTCTTAGTTCTGCAAGCTCATCATCAGCCATACTTATTCAGTCCTCTCTAGATTTTATGCCGACTCGGCCTTGGGCTCAGCCGCAGGTGCAGCTGATCCTTGCGTCTGGCTCTTGATCCTGTGGGCTACGCCATCAAGGTATGCCTGACCTTCGGCAGTCATCTGGCGTCCTTTCTTTATCTTCTTCACGTAGCCTGCCTTCTCCAGCTGCTGCAGTGACTCTCTAGCCACTGAGCCGCTGCCTTTGCAGAAGAATCCAGTAGCCACACCCTTGCGGTGCTTTCCGCCGTAGAAGCTTCTAAGGCGGGAGACTCCCACCGGGCCGTCTATGTATATTCTGCGCAGTACCGATGCGCACCGCACATACCACCAATCCGGGTTAGTGGGCGGCATCTCCTTGTTTACCCCTGTCTTGGC
This sequence comes from Methanosaeta sp. PtaU1.Bin112, assembly GCA_002067705.1. GTDB lineage: Archaea > Halobacteriota > Methanosarcinia > Methanotrichales > Methanotrichaceae > Methanothrix. The sequence continues at coordinate 5,942 of MVRL01000126.1, read as the reverse complement.
AAACTCAGCCCATGTCGGGGGCTGAACCTTGCCAGCCGCCTTCAGCTCCTGGGCTACGGCAGCTATCAAGTCATGGGGAGGTACGTCGTAAACAGTTGTCAAATCCTTCAATCCTCCAAATGATAAGGAACAAACCAGAACCCTTACGCAGAATCAAGTATAAATGCTTTTTCTGCCTTTTCTGCCTGGTGGCAATTTGCTTGGGCAGGACCATAATCCAGGCCAAGCCGAATATTCTCTGCACTCACGACTCAGTCACGCTCTGATGAGAGTGAAATAGAAGAACGATAATGCAAAGCTTTACGAAGCTTAGAAGCAGCCATATAGCCAAACGAGGAGGAAGGCGAGGGCGCAATGGTTAGCATACTGATCTTGGGAGGCACGGGCCAGACGGGCTCCTGGTTTGCCCGCTATTTCAAGGAGAAGGGGTTTGATGTAGCAATATGGGGGCCAAGGGGCAGGGTGGAGGTAGCAGAGCGCCTGGGGGTCCGATATGCTCGGGAGATGATAGCCGAGGCAGAAAGGAGCGATATCGTCCTGGTTAGCGTTCTCATTGAGAAGACGGTAGAGATAATCAGCCAGGTCGCGCCCCATATGCATCCCGGCAGCCTGATCATGGATGTGACCTCGATCAAGTCCGAGCCTGTGAAGGCTATGGCGGCCTGCGCACCTAACGGGGTAGAGGTACTTGGCACCCATCCCATGTTCGGTCCCACCATGCCAAATCTGCACGGCCAGACCATAATCCTTACTCCTGCAGAGGGAAGGACCGGCAACTGGCTTTCCGTCATTCAGTCGCTCTTTCAGTCAGACGGAGCACATGTGGAGATCCTGGATGCAGAAGAGCATGACCAGATCATGGCTGTGGTGCAAGCGCTCACGCACTTCGCCTACATCGGCATAGGAGCGACGCTGCGCGCTCTGGACTTTGATGTGCAGAGATCGAGGAGATTCATGTCTCCGGTCTACGAGATCATGATAGATTTTGTGGGCCGAATTTTGGACCAGGAACCTGAGCTCTATGCCTCCATTCAGAGGAATCCCAAAGCAACAGCAATCCGCCAGACCTTTATAGCAGAATGCATGCGGCTTTCCGAAAAGGCGGATGCTGGGGACAACGAAGGCTTCAAGCAGATCATGGCAGAGGCGGCTAGACATTATGGGAAGACGCATGAGGCCCTGATAAGATCGGACAGGGTTATCAACGCGCGAATCAGGGAGAAAGACAGGGAATAATCATCTACCATAAGCAGAGATCACTTCTTCCAGAATTCCGGTGTCAGCAAGACCAGCACAGTCACAATCTCCAGCCGCCCGATCCACATGCAAAAGAAGAGCAGCATCTTGGCAGCGGGATGGATTCCATCGAAGCTGAACATGGGCCCTACCATTCCAAAGCCCGGCCCGACATTGCCAAGTGAGCTGGCGACGGCGGATAGGATGGTCTCGATGGTCATTGCCGGATTGCCGTATGAGATAATGGCCAGAAGGAGGGAGGCAAAGGCAAAAATCATGATATACATGGCCACGAATATGTTGCTGGGCCGCAGCACCTCATCCCTGACTGAGATTCCTCCCAGACGAAGAGCGAGGACTGCTTTGGGATGAAGGACGTGCAGCAGCTCGCGATATCCGCTCTTTAAGACCAACAGGATTCTAACCACCTTAATGGCTCCGCCTGTGGATCCGGCGCAGGCGCCAATGATCATCAGCAGGAGAAGAGCATATTTCGCGGCAGACGTCCACTGGTCAAAGTCGTCGGTTGCAAATCCGGTGGTGGTCATGATGGAGATTACTTGAAAGGCAGCCAGCTGGATTTTTCTATAAATATCGCCATGCAGACCGCCCCAAAGAACGATGATGGCCGTTGCCATCAAGACTACCAGAGCATAAAACCGAAACTCCGGATCCTTGAAAAGAGCTTTGCTGTCTGTGTTCATCATCCGATAATACAAAGCAAAGTTGGCTCCGGCCAGGAACATGAAGAGAGCGATGATGGCGTCTACCATCCTGCTGTCATACGCTGCTATGCTGTGTGATTGGGGAGAGAAGCCGCCTGTGGCCATAGAAGCAAACGTGTTGCACAGCGAATCAAAAAGGGGCATTCCTGCCAGGTAAAGTGCTGCAACCTCCAGGACGGTCAAAGAGATATAAACCACCCAGAGCAGCCGGGCAGTCTGTTTGATGCGCGGCGTCAGTGAGTCCTTGTCCGGACCAGGCACCTCAGCCCGGTAGAGCTGCCGTCCCGCCACACCCAGGCGAGGCAGTATGGCCACGAATAGCAGTATTATGCCCATTCCACCCAGCCACTGGGCAAAGGATCTCCAAAAGAGCAAACCCATATATGTCCTGTCAGGTCTGCTGCTGATCTGTAGCCAGCTGCTGCTTGAGGCCAGGGCCTTTATGGAAAGCTCAAGTTGATGGGCCAGGCTGGCATTTGCAAGATCGGAATTGATTATCCAGTAGCCCTGGGCATTTGACTCTGTGAGTATTGATGAGCCGGTGGTGGTAAAGGCCGACATGGATTCGAATAGGCCGTTGACAATGCCGAGCCCCAGAAAGATGTAAGGCAGAGCCCCAAAGAAGGCAGCACCAAGCCAGCCCAAAGAGACGAGGGCAAAACCCTCTTTAAGGCCAGGCTCAGCCTTCACAGATAGCCTTGACAGGATCATGCCGGTGGCAAGGGTGAGAAGAGAGGTTACCGCAAAAGCGATAACCCCTCCGGTCTCGGCATAGTATGCTGCTACTGCACCGGGGACCAGCATCAGCACCGCCAGGATCTTAAGAAGCGATGCAAATAACCCCAGAAACACTCTGATCTTCATTGTATAATGCCGCTTCGCTCGATGATGCGCGCCCTCCTTAGGCCAGAAAAGACTCAGGTCTTGCTATAAAAAAGATGTGCTTCTGATAGCTTTTTCAAATTATTGGGCTATAAAAAATATTTAAATTAAGATATAAATAGCTTCTTGACCTTGGAGACGACCGTCGGCATGGACATCACGAAGATGCGGTCCCCTGCAGCTGCCTTGAAATCATCAGCTGGAACCAGTGGGGTACCGTCTCTGATTACCAGTCCGACGAGCGAGTCCCTGGGCAGCTCTTTGGATACGATCTTGCCTACAATCTTGGCACCGGGCCGGGCGATGAAATCCACCAGCTCCATCCTCTCGTCGCTCAGGGTGATAACCTCTTCTCCGCCAATTACCCTCTGAAGCACAGCATCGGCTGTAACCTGTCCGGGGCTCACTGCTCTGTCTACCCCGACCATCTCAAAGAGCTTGATGTAGACGCTTCTGTTGACTCGGGAGAGGATCTTCTTGGCTCCCAGCTGTTTTACCAGCAGAGAGCAGAGCAGGTTCTTGTCATCCTGACCGGTTACCGCAAAGACCACATCCATCTTGCCTGCTTCCTCCTCACGGAGAAGAGCGAGGTCTGAGCCGTCGCCGTTCAGAATCATGGTATCGGAGAGCTTATCTGCGATCTCGCTGCAGCGTTCTGCGTTCTGCTCGATGAGCTTGACGTCCACGCCCATCTTCTCCAGCCTTTTGGCAAGATAAAAGCCGACCATCCCACCGCCTACGATCATGACCTTGGGAGAGCCCGAAGACTCGTGCAGCATCTGTCTGAGGCCGGGAAGAGATTTGGAGTCACATAGCAGCATGAGGTGATCATTGAGCTTGACAGCATCTCCCTTCTTTGGTATGAAGATCTCTCCCGCCCGGTTGATGGCCACGATATTGCAGTTCTCTGGCAAGGCGACATCTTCAATGGGTCCCATAATGTTCATCTCTTCCGTTACCTTGAATTCGATCAGCTCAACCAGTCCTCTGGCAAGCTCCCGATTCATGAGCAGGGATGAGAAGTAGAGGGCTCTTGCCATATCCTCTGCCATGGCCAGCTCTGGGCAGATCATGTAGCTTATGCCTATCTCCTTTCTATCCTGGACCGGCTGGTCGATATACTCAGGATTGCTGACTCTGGCGATGGTCTGGCGCACACCGAGGTGGCTGGCTATGATGCTGGTGATTACATTAACCTCATCGTTGCCGGTGACTGCAACTACTATATCCGCTTTCTTGATGCTGGCTTCCTGAAGAAGGCGGGCGTTGGCCGAATTGCCCTGCAGGACCTTTACATCCATGTCCTGCAGACGAGCACAGGCTACGGGATCTTTGTCTATGACGGTAACATCATGATCGGCATATAGCTCGCTGGCTATGAGAAAACCCACCTCGCCAGCTCCGGTAATCAAGACACGCATCTTATTTCCTCCATAATTCAGGCATAAATAATAGGAATATTGGCAACAGCTCCAGTCGACCGATATACATGGCGAAAAAGCCGATCATCTTGCCGGCCTCTCCTATCTGCGACCAGTCGAAGGCTATTATGCCAAAGCCCGGTCCCACGCCGCCCATGCAGGAAGCGATTCCCGTAGCCACGACCTGCAGATCCACTCGCGGATCTGTGCTGCTAACCATTGCCAGCGCCAGGGATAAGGCCAGCCATACTGCCAGGTAGAAGAAAGAGTAGAAGAGCATGGGCCGCAGAATGCTCTCCTGCACTCTTGTCTCTGCCAGTCGGACGGACATGAGAGCATGGGGATGAATCATATGAAACAGCTCATAGTAAGCATACTTGCAGGCTACCAGAAATCTTCCTACCTTTATCCCCCCTGCGGTCGAGCCGATAGATCCCCCGATTAGCATGACCATCATCAGAGCCAGCTTTGCGGCAGTAGACCATCTGTCATAATCCAGGGAATTTACAAAGCCGCAGGTTGCCATAAAGGAGATGACCTGGAAGGCAGCAAACCGAAAGCGCTCCATGAGCCCACCGCCCTCTATCTCTCCGAAGAAGAGCAGTACTGCCGTGGCCATAGCCAGGATGGCGATCATGAACCGGAATTCCTCGTCCTTCAGCCAGGCAAGACGGTCTGAGGTCAGAACTCTGTAGTGCAGAGTGAAGCTGGACATGCCGAGGATGATAAAGACGGCTACAATTGCCTCGATGAGCGGGCTGTTATAGGCCACGAGGCTGGATGCCTGAGGAGAGAAGCCGCCTGTGGCAAGGGTGGAAAAGGCTGTGCAGACCGCGTCGTAGAATGGCATGCCTGCCGCATAGAGCAGGATGATCTCCAGGGCATTGAGGAGCAGATAGACCTTCCAGAGGATTCTGGCCGTGGCTGTGGCCCGGGGGGTGATGGTGTCCTTGCTCGGCCCCACGGTCTCGGCCCGGTAGAGCTGGCGGCCAGCGACGCGCAGCTGGGGGAAGATGGCCACCACCATCAGGATTATTCCCAGCCCCCCGATGAGCTGCTGGAAAGAGCGCCAGAAGAGCAGGCCGTAGAAGGTGGCGCTACCGGCAGACTGCCAGGCAATGCCGTAAGCATTCAGGCCGAGGGAGAGGTGATTTACCAGAGATGTGCAGATGCTGCTATTGACCAGGGTGGAGTTCAGAATATAGTAGCCCTGGACGTTTGCCTCGACCAGAATTGTCGCTCCGGTTGCCGAGAAGCCAGATATCGATTCGAAGAGGGAATCGATCATGCTCAGCCCCAGAAACAGGAAGGGCAAAGAGCCGATGAAGGTGGCGGCAAGCCAGCCCAAAGAGACCGCGGCGAAGGCTTCCTTGTTTCCCACCTCGCCTTTCTTTCCCCAGCGGCTCATGATGATGCCGGAACCTAAGGATAATAGAGCGGTAAAGGCGAAGGCGACAACTTCGCTGCTCTCATGATAGCAGGCAGAAACGAGTCCCGGAACCAGCAGCAGAAAGCCCATGATCTTGAGCACGGTGCCGATGATATCGAGGACGATAGAATATTTCATATGGCTCTCCTCAAAATTTTTAGTGTTGCAGTTTGGGGGCTCTCAGAGAAGAGCAACAGCGTTTGCCCAAACGGAATTCGTCCGTTTTGCCATCCGTTTGAGCATTTGCTC
>MVRL01000125.1 GCA_002067705.1 Methanosaeta sp. PtaU1.Bin112 | reverse complement strand
CACACCGGATGGTATGTCCACAGTCAGGCCGTCCAGGACCCTCTGCCTTCCGAAGCTCTTGACCACTGCCCGGGCGGAGATCGCCGGATGGATCCTATTCAATTTCCTTCACCTGCCAATCATCTTGCCCTTTCGTCTCTTTCCCGCCCAGTTTCAGATCTTGCCCTTCTTCTTTGCCACGACGAGCAGTGCTCCCGCCAGCGCAATGATGATAATAAAGAGAGCCGCCCAGGACCGGCCTGCGCTCACGGGCTCGACCATTATGTAGGCATTCTCCCAGTCGGCCAGGTCATCTCTCTTGCTATCGGAAAATTCGAATACAACCCTGAGCTGGTAGTTTTTGCCAGGCACGGCATCCTTGGAGACATCCATCTTGTAGACCAGCTCCGCCTCCTGCCCCGGCGGCAGTGATTTTATGGGCGACTCGTCCACGCTGACATAGATGCCGCTCTCGGGCCGCAGCCGGGCCACCAGATCTTTGGCAGTATCATAGCCTACGTTCTTTATGCGGATCTTGACCACGTTATCCTCAGTGCCTGCGGCAAGGGCCTGGGGGCTGACAGAGGTCACCGCAAACTCCGCGCCGCTCCTTCGCTCCACGGTCAGGATTAGGGGGATGGTCTGGCTGATGCTATCGTACCAGTAGAAGACATCCGGGCTCTCGGGGTGGTCCTCATCACCCTTTACCGCCACGTCCCTCTGGTAGGTGAAATTGACCACGGCAATAAGCCGGTAGCTTCCGGGAGGAGTGTTCTTGTAGACGTCGATAGGAAACTCCAGCCTGGCTGAGGTCTGGCCCTCCCGAATGCTTCCCGGATAGGCCACCCTTCGCTTTATGTCTATGGCGCTATCGTTCTCGGCGGAGAGGAGGACGGAGACATCCTGGGCTACGGTTCTCAGCTTTTCCAGCTCCTGCTCCTTTTGCGCCGCCAGGATCTCCTCCCTCTTGTTGGCTGCAGGCTCCTCATTGACCTGAAATGAGGTTATCCTTCCCAGATTGGTCAGAGTCAGGAACAATGAAGCGTCCTCGCCCTGATAGACCCGATCCTGCTCCAGAGCAAGAGTGATATTGGGCCTTCCGTATACCTTGTAGTAATCGTCTCCAAACTGCTCAGGAGGAATAGGAGCGCCGGCTTCGACGGCCTGCGCGGCTGGAATACAGGCTGCAATCAGTGCCAAGACAAAGATGAAAGCTGCCAGAACGGAAAACTTAAAGGGATTCTCTCCCGAAAATTTCTCTGCCATTGCATTTTTCTCCCTGGTGGATGCTGAGCCGTTGATGATCCTGGCAATAATCTGGCAACAATCTATATAACATTGTTGTAACTAAATGAGTTACAGATGAGCTACAATGCGAGATGAGATTGTTGACGGCCTGAGAAAGCTGGGCCTCACCGAATATGAGGCCCGAGCATATGCGACGCTGGTAGGCATGGGAGAAGCTACCGCCAGAGAGGTGCACGAGATTAGCTCCGTTCCCAGGACCAGAATTTACGATATCCTCCGAGAGCTGGAAGGCAAAGGCTTCGTGGAGTTTGTGCATGGATCGCCAACATACTATCGGGCCGTTGAGCCTGATCGGGTCATGAAGCGGCTGAAAGAGGAGCTTGTGGCATCCATAGACCGATCGACAAGCGAGCTATTGAGCCTCGATCTGCAGGTTCATGGCAGCTCTCCGGTATGGTGCGTTCGCAGCGAATGGGGGATAAAAAATCGCATCAGTGATTTTCTCAGCCGGATTGAGAGGGAGCTGATCGTCTTTTGCCGCACTCCGGACCTCCTGACTGAGCACTGGGCGGAACTCAAAAGGGTGCCGAACCTGCGGATAAAGGTTGACAAAAAGGAGAAGTTCGAAGGCCTGGGTTATGATGTTCAGGAGATGAGAAATGGATCTGAGAAGTTCTTTAGTGACTATGTCATCGACGGTTCAGTGAGCAGCATAGACGGCCTTATGATCGCTGATGAACGCTCTTCCATAGTGGTCGGAACAATGGGGGGCGAAAGGCTGGCGGTGATCATCAAACTTCCGGTGGTGGCCATGCTGCAAAAGGCAGTATGGGAATCCCTGGTCTAGGATACAGGCAAATAAAAGATCACATCTTCATCAGGCACACAGGCCACCGCCAGGCCGCGCTCTTTCAAGACCCGACAAACTGCTGCAATCAGCTCCTCCAGGCACTTATTGCGGTGCTCGACCGCCAGGCCCTTGAATCTTTCAAAGCCGCCTGTGACCATGTTCTCCTCAAATTCCGGGAGAGGCAGATCTATCTCCAGCTTTGTCTCCTCCTCCAGACACAGGCCCCTCTGGGCGGCAGTATACTGTACAATCCGGATAAATCCATCGTACTCCATGCAGCCCATCACTGCTTCAGCCCGGCTGCCAAGGTCTTTTGGATCTTTTCTCGCCAGATAGAGATGATAGCCGGCATCATCGATATCTTCCAGCCTGCGGCCGGATGAGACCTGCTCTGCAGCCCTTTCCATTGCGGAAAGAAAGCCTTCCATCTCCCCCAACACCAGTGAAGCGATCTCCTGAAGCTCTTTATTCCTTATTTGTTGGGACACAATTGCTGGCTCCTTCGGTCTGAGTCAGTAAAGCGAATGGACTATCGATATTGCAGTATCTCCGGCAAAGTATAAATAATTCTCACATCACAAGGATCGACACCTAGCCTTGGCTTGAGAGCCACGTATTTGGATTTTCTTAACGCAACATTGAGGATGCTTCAGGTATGGACTGCCATATGGACCCGGAAGAGCTGGAATTTTGGGAGAGTCAGAAGAGGTGCGGAGAAGAGATCGACCTCAAGCTGGCACGCGATCTGCCAGATGATACTCCCGAATTCATATTGAAGATGATGGGCGACTTCGAGGAGGAAGCGGCAAGCTTTTGCTTTTCCGGAGCACATGGCCGGGTGCTGGACGCAGGCTGCGGCAACGGCAACCTGCTCATTAGAGCGCTTAAAGAGAGAAGATCTCGCACGAAGAGGTGCGATCAGACCCTCCAGCTTGTAGGCATGGACTTTTCCGCCAACATGCTGGGCCGGGCGGCCCAAAGGGCGAAGGACGACGGAGAAGCATCTTTTTTGCAGGGATCTGTGACCGATCTGCCTTTTCAGGACCGGAGCTTTGATCGGGTGGTGAGCAGCGGCGTCCTCACTTGCCTGCCAAATACGTCTGCAGCAGCAAGGGCTTTGCAGGAATTCTACCGGGTGCTCAAGCCCGAGGGTATCCTGGCTGTGGACTTCTTCTCCCGCACATCACACTATACCATGATCAGAAAACACCTATTCCGGGAACCGATTAACCCGCCTGAATACGTCTCACCTTCCGAGTTTTATAAAGAGCTGGAGAAAGCTGGCTTTGCGGTTCTTGATTATCGCGGCTTTGACTTCAAGCCCTGCCAGGGTTATCTCTTCCTGAACCCCTGGCGGAGAGTTATCGATCCGGGATTTTTTCAGGAGAGGCTCTCATCCTTTCTAGAGCGCAGGGTGCTGCCCGGAAAGAAGAAGCTCAACCTCCTGGGATATCGGATATATGTAAAATGCATCAAGAAATAGAAGTCTATTCCTTGAGTTCGCCCCTTTCCAGCATATTCTTAATCTGATATTTTGTAGTTGAAGCAGGATAATCTATTATTCTGGCAATCTCTCGCCTTGACGGCCTGGGGTTCTGAGACCAGAGATCCTTTATTCTCTGTATCGCATCCGCATCATCAGATATCCTCGATCGATAGCCACCTGTTTCGTGAGCTTCTCTTAACAGGCCGGCCTCGTCCTCACGAAGTGATTGACTGCTCAGTTGCACGAACTTCAAAGCCTTTGCCGATATGCCCTTTAATATCAGATCGGAGGCGAGCTTCTTGAGAGTCTTGCCCTGCAATACCGCCTCTGCCTCAAGGCCCATATAAGCCTCTTGAGTGATCTCGATTCTCGTGTACCTGGTGCTTGGCATAGCGTCAGCCCTCCCATCCTAATGTCTGATCCGCACTTGTGGATTGGAATGATTTAAAATATGCTGTTTGAATCCCGGAAAAATTAGGCGATGAGATAAACCATCGCCATTTAGAAATGAAACTCAATGTGGAAGGGTATGTAGAAGATCCACACGAAGTATATCGCCATCAGTATAAGGCCAAGAGGAACGCCAAGCTTTGCCCATTCCTTGCTGGAGATCCCCAGCTTGCCGGCAGAGATGATGTTGGGGATGTTGCCGGGGATGAGCATTCCGCCGGAGATGAGCAGTCCCATGAGCACTGCTTGAATCTGAACCATGCTCATCGCCGGGCTTATCTCAGCCGCAGTCAGGGTAGCATTATCCAGGATGGCGGAGATCATGTTCACCCAGTATAAAATCTCGGGGGAGATGCCAAGGATATATTTGTCTATTACCACCTTCATGCCGCCGCCTAAAAGCAGAAGCGCCATAACGAAGACATAGACCTTAATGGCCCTGATGACCACATCCTTCAGGCCGCCGTCATCCTCCTGCGCAGCCATGCATTCCATAGCCTTGGCTTTGCCGGTAAAGAACATAGCGAGAAGGCCCATGGCCACGCATCCGGGTATGATATAGATGGCCAGCTGGTTGAAGAGGAAGAAGAATGCCGCATGGTAAGGCTCTCCCTGCAGCTTGGTGATGGCGATCGTGGACAGGGGCTCGCCCACGGGAGTGAGCACCGCGCCCAGGCCAATGGAGAAGCAGGCAATGATGATCAGATTGATCTTGGTTTGCCGGTCAAAGGGCATGCAGTTCATGAGCTCCACCAGTAGCAATGAAGCGATTATGGCCGTTATGACGCTTGAAAACAGGCCCAGAATAGCTACAATCAGGAACACTATGATCTTAACAGGAACCACTTTGGTGATGGAGTTCATTGCCTTTTGCACAGAAGCTTTTCCGTAATGGAAGAGAAGGCCCGCCACCAGAACCGCCGGAACGATTCCCTTAATCACCGGCTCTTCAATAGCTTCCATTATGATCTCCATATTCCAGCCAATGAGCTCTACCTGGTGTTCTGTGTACCCCAGGGTCGCCATTAGAGTCTCTTTGTTATAAAAGCTGGATATGGTTACCGCCAATATTCCCATAACGAACAGAAATACCTCAAGGTTGTGCTCGATTTTCTTGACCATGAATGGTCCTACAAGAACAATTAGCACTATGGCCAACAGGCCAAGGTCTAGTGGGTCAAACTGCACAATTAATCCCTCCAATATTTATAATATTTTTAATACCTGAGATCACTTCATCCTTCCCAGTCCAATTGCCGCATCTGATCAGGTGGTCCTTATAGCGAATCAGATAGCAGTATAACCCATTTCTGACCTACCTGATAGCCCATCAGGGTCAATTGGCCAAACGAAGGCGGCCAGGCAGAACTGATGACCTGGAGCATGCGCATTACGATCTGCCCATTTGTCCATATACTAAAAGGTTTTTAACCTTTTTGGTGAAAATGTAAAAAAGCAATTTGGTTAAAATAAGATTTATGAATTCGTAATTATAGAGATTTTACCGAATTGAATAAGTGCAAAATAGAAAATTATTACCAAGCAAATGCCAAAAGCGTTTAATATTGGTAACACATCAGCTTTCCAAACTCTCTGCGGAGAGCGGATGTAGGACTAATTGCAACGAGGTGGTCTAATGGTTACCGTACTTGGTGAGGTTGTAACTACAGTAGATATGCTATTGGCAGTTATAGCCCTGCTAGTTTTGATATTCCCATTTAAAGTTAAGATTGTCGAACAAAATTTGGAAGTATTTCTATTTATCATGGGTGCGGCTGCGGTCACAGTGACCAATAAGTGGACGGCAGAAGTGATCATGACTGCGGCAGAAGAGCCTGTAATGAAAGGAATTGTGCCCGCCGTCCTGGTAGCAGGATTCATATTCCTCTACGGCCAGAAGGCATTCCAGAGCTTCATGGGCGGATTGGTCAAGAAGATGAACTTGGGCATTATCATATTCGTCTCCACATTTGTCCTGGGACTCATATGCTCCGTCATCACCGCCATCATCTCCTCGCTCTTCCTCTGTGAGATCGCCAATACCCTGCCCCTGGACAGAAAGAATAAGATCAATTATGTGATCATTGCCTGCTTTGCTATTGGCCTGGGCGCTGTGCTTACCCCCCTGGGAGAGCCCCTGTCAACCATCGCCATTTCCAAGCTGTCCGGACCGGCCCTCTATGAAGGCGGACCCTGTTGTGCAGGCTTCTTCTACTTATTCGACCAGCTCGGCATTCTGATCATCCTGGGTGTCTTGCTATGCTCCCTCTTTGCCATGTACTATGTCAAGCCTACAACCGGCAAGGTGGAAAAGATGGGCTCCGGCGATGATGAAGGAAGCGTCAAAGAGGTTCTCATAAGGACTCTCAAGGTCTACGCTTTCGTGGCAGCCCTCTTCCTTCTGGGCGCAGGAATGGAGGTGCTCATTTTCAAGTACTTCACCAAGATCCCGGACTACGTCCTGTTCTGGGTGAACATGATCTCCGCCATTCTGGATAATGCTACCCTTACCGCGGCTGAGATATCCAAGGCACTGACCCAAAAGCAGATCAACGCTGCTCTCTACGGACTGCTCATCTCCGGCGGCATGCTCATCCCCGGCAACATCCCCAACATCATCTCTGCCGGAAAGCTGGGCATCACCAGCAGCGAATGGGCCAAGCTAGGTATACCACTTGGACTTGTGCTTAACGCCCTGTACTTCGTAGTAGTATTCGTATTGGGAATCAACCCCACTATTGGTCTGTGAAACTAAGGCTCAATAGACACTCTTTTTTGCTCTTTTGGATTAGAGGCGCTTTATTTTCTGCCAATGGAATGCAAGCAATTAATATTCACCTAGGCTATACTACATAGCTGGAAGGTATTGCCAATGAAAGAAGAAGAACTCCTTAAAACACTCAATCCAAAGCAGGTCCTGTACACACGGATGGATCTCCCTGATCCGAGGAACGGCGAGTATCTCCTGGCAGTATTTCACATGATACCGGGCGGGGAACTCAACATCCTGCAGGCCGCGGCCGAGATCGCGGCCGAGAGCTCGACCGGCACCAATTTTGCCGTGAAGACCGAGACTCCATTCTCAAGGGTGATGAACGCCCTCGTCTACAGGGCAGACATCGAGAAGAACCTGATCTGGATTGCTTATCCCTGGCGTCTGTTCGATAGGAACGGCAATGTCCAGAACATCCTTACCTACATTGTCGGCAACGTCCTCGGCATGAAGGAGATCAAGGCTTTAAAGCTCTTGGACATCTGGTTTCCTTCTTCGATGCTGGAGCAATACGACGGCCCGAGCTACACACTGGACGACATGAGGGCATACCTCGGCGTGTACGACAGGCCGATACTCGGGACAATAGTCAAACCCAAGATGGGACTGACCTCGTCGGAGTACGCCGAGGTATGCTACGACTTCTGGGTTGGCGGCGGAGACTTCGTAAAGAACGACGAGCCGCAAGCTGACCAGGACTTCTGCCCCTACGACAAGATGATAAAGTATGTCAAGATGGCCATGGACAAAGCGGTCAAGGAGACGGGCAAGAAGAAGGTGCACTCGTTCAACGTATCGTCGGCCGATTTCGACACCATGATCAAAAGGTGCGAGATGATCAGGGAGGCGGGCTTCGAGCCGGGCTCTTATGCATTCCTCATAGATGGCATCACGGCCGGCTGGATGGCGGTTCAGACGCTCAGGCGGCGATATCCAGAGGTCTTTTTGCACTTCCACAGGGCGGCACATGGCGGCTTCACGAGGCCGGAGAATCCCATCGGCTTTTCTGTGCTGGTGCTCTCGAAGTTTGCCAGGCTGGCAGGCGCTTCGGGGATCCACACCGGTACGGCAGGCGTCGGCAAGATGGCAGGCAGTCCCGAGGAAGACGTAACCGCGGCGAGGAATATCCTGAAGGTCGAAGGCAAAGGTCATTTCTTCACCCAGAACTGGGGAAGGATCCCGCCGCAGGACGAGGACGCTATCAAGATGGTCGAGATGGACGATGCTCACTGCGCTGTATTGGAGGACGACTCCTGGCGCGGCATCAAGAAATGCTGCCCGATCATATCCGGTGGACTCAACCCAACGCTCTTGAAGCCTTTCATCGATGTCATGGGCGGAGTTGATTTCATCACAACCATGGGCGCCGGCTGCCACGCTCACCCGAGAGGAACACGGGCCGGTGCGACTGCCCTAGTGCAGGCGTGCGAGGCCTACACAAAGAAGATCGAAATTGAGGACTACGCGAAAGATCACAAGGAACTGGCCGAGGCAATCGAGTTCTTCAGCAAGAAGAAAAAATAAAAATATCTCAAAGGATTATGGTGAGGTTATTCCTGGCGGCCATCCTCGACTTCAAACGGTAATGCCTGTATCTGCCTCGGTTCCTCTTTTTCCGCCATCCAAACCCGTCGCCAGAGGAAGTACCCGGCCATGCAGACTATAACCCCACCCATCTCCAGGACGACGACGGTTGTGCTATGGATGTCGGATACCAGCAGAAGCTGCCAGGCTGCCAGCATGCTGAGCAGTCCCACCAGCACCATAGCCAGCGCAAAGATCTTTTGAATCATGCGACTATTATTCATATTGGTTCATCTCAAGGCAGATCGATCGTGCCCACCACTCTGAGCTTGCCGCCCTCCGGATAGGTTAGAACCGCCTTTGCTCCCGGCCGGTAGACCAGCATCTTATCCAGCTTCAGTTTCAGTTCCACTTTATGCCAGTCCCCTTCCGCTGACGCCGCCTCGACCCTTGCCGGCACATACTGCATCCAGTGTCCGATATGAAGGACCATCCCTTCCTTCAGGGGCGTTGGCCAGTATTTGACGATCGATGCATTGGCAGTAATCGATGAAACCTGCTTGATGGATTTGTCGTTGGTGAGGATGGTTCCCCGATCCAGGTCTCCTACCTCCACCCCTTTGAGGGCTATGCCGGTCCTCTCTCCTATTCCCGCAGTATCGAAGTCCTCATCATGCTTCTGAATAGAGCGCACCTGGGCACTCTTATCTCCGGGCAGGACCATGAGAACGTCGTGCTTCTTGATGCTGCCCTCGGCAATGGAGCCTAAGACCACTGTGCCGATGCCGCGCACATTGAAGAAATGATCTACTGGCAGCGTTCCAGTCTCTCTATTCTGCGGCGAATCGATCTTGCCCACGTCCTCCAGGAGCCTCTCGCGCAGAACGTTCTTATCATCTTCCAGCAGCTCATAGCCATCCACAACCGTTCCTTTAATGAAGGGAGCTATCTGCTCGGGGGAGAGGTAATTCTTCAAGACCACATATCCCTCTTTCACACCTATCGAGTCCAGCATGATTACCGACTCGCCGAAGGCGGGATTGATCTGCTCTACAATCAGCAGGGCCTTCTGAGCCATGGAGACGGCGTAGAAGAGAGGCGCCAGCCTCTCTGGATAGCGGGTAGGCTCTATGAAGGTGACCGTGTTCTGTCCTTTTTTCAAGTTATAAAATGTAAGATCGCTAGCAGTACCCTTTTTTCCCAGCTCTTTGCCATAGTCGAGGGACCCCAGGATCGCCACATTGAGATTCGCCATATATAGTCGAAATCATCCCTGGGATAATAGGTTTTGCGGTGCCTGGAAAGCAGCAGTAAATACGCCTCAACTGCTACAATCATGTGATCATCTCAATTCTCCCAGATATTTTCCCAGAGGTCGCACACATTTGGCTTTCTTTGAACTACAGCACACAATCTTTAAATACAATGTACTTTTTAACTCAATATAGTACAAGATTATACATTATATCTGGTGATTACTTTGAGTTACCTTCAAGATATTGTGGAAGGGCGCGACCTTTCCCAGGAGGAAGCTGAAGAACTCATGGGCGAGATCTTCGGCAGTGCCACAGATGCTCAGATAGGGGCTCTGCTGGTTGCTCTGCGCATGAAAGGCGAATCCATTTCGGAGATTGCAGGCTTTGCCAGAAAGATGCGAAATTCAGCGATATGTATCCACCCGAAGGTCAAGGGCACTCTGGTTGATACCTGCGGCACGGGAGGAGATGCCTCCAACACCATCAATGTGAGCACGGCAGCAGCCATAGTTGCTGCTGCCTGCGGCGTGCCTGTGGCCAAGCACGGAAATTATGCGATGAGCTCGAAATGCGGAAGCGCCAATGTTCTCTCGGAGCTGGGAGTCAACATCAGCCCTCAGCCAGAAGCTGTGGCGGAGATGATCGAGCGACTGGGGCTGGGATTCATGCTGGCGCCGGTCTTTCATCCGGCAATGAAGCGCGTGGCACCGATCAGGCGCGAGCTGGGCCTGCGGACGGTCTTCAATATCCTTGGGCCGCTCACCAATCCGGCAGGAGCCAAAGCGCAGCTCATGGGAGTCTACGATCCGCTTCTTTGCGAGAAGCTGGCCAGGGTATTTCTGATGCTGGGAGCCGAGAGGGCTTTGGTGGTGCACGGCATGGGCATGGATGAGATCACCAATACCGGCGAGACGATGATCTCAGAGCTAAAAGATGGAATGGTAAAAAGCTACCGATTGATGCCACAGGACCTGGGCTATCAGCTATCCCGAAAGCAGGATATCGCCGGCGGTCTGCCTGAGGAGAACGCCAGAAAGCTGGTAGCGGTGATGAAGGGAGAGCGATCCCCGAGAAGAGACATCATCGCCATGAACGCGGGTGCGGCCATCTACGTCTGTGGAAGAGCCTCCGCACTCAAAGAGGGAGCAATTATGGCAGAGGAAGCGATAGATGCCGGAAAAGCCCTGCATCTCCTGGAAGAAATGACGAAGATGAATGGAGAGCCAGAGAAGCTGGAGCGGTTTTTGTGACCAGGATAAAGGTTTGCGGGATCATGAACAGCACAGAACTCGCTCAAGCTGCACTCGCAGGAGCAGACGGATTGGGATTCATTGTGCAGATAGACGAGTCAAGGCACCGCCTCTCTGCAACGGATGCCGCGGATCTGATAAAACAGGTGCCGCTCTTCACCAAGAGCGTGGCGGTGATCGCGCCGGATGACGTGGAGCAGGCTGTGCTGCTGGCCAGGAAGACCGGCGCGGATGTCTTGCAGGTGCATGGGTCCCTGAGCGCTGAGGAGATGGCGGAGCTGATGGGCAGGGTATCCCAGAAGCTGGTAGCAACCGTCGCCGCAGACTCAAAGCTGGAGGAGATAGAGAATTATGCGGCAAGTGCCGATGCAATTCTGCTGGACACACTATGCAACGGAAAACTGGGCGGAACGGGTGCAGTCCATGATTGGAACAGGAGCGCTGCCATAGTGAGGAGCTTGAAGGTGCCGGTGATACTGGCAGGAGGCCTCTATCCCGGAAATGTGGCCGCGGCCATAAATACGGTCGGCCCCTACGCGGTTGACGCCTCCAGCGGTCTGGAGACCGCAGGCAAGAAGGATCCGGAAAAGATCCGCTCATTCATCAGGGAGGTGAGAGCATGTCCACTTCTTCAGTAGAGCCGATCTACGTGGACGTGACCGATAAGGTCAGCGTAGACGCTCCTCTCTCCCTCTACCTCGCTCTGCGAGGCAGAAGGTATCCCTATCTGCTGGAATCGGTGGAAAAGTCAGGCCAAAAGGCCAGGTTCTCCTTCGTGGGAGCTGATCCGTCCGCGGTAGTCTCAGTGAAGAACCGCTTCCTGCAAATGCAGTTTTACAGTGGAGGCATGGGTCCCATCGAAGAGAGGCTCGCCCACTGCGTGGATGTGCAGAAGAATGGATCAATCCTGCAGGGGCCAATTAAGGAGGGCTATGATCTCTTCGATGCCATTCGGGCGGCCATTCCCTGCAGTAGGGGAATGCCCAACAGCTTCGGCAGACAGGTCTTCACCGGCGGAGGGATCGGCTATCTCGCCTACGATCTGGTCAAAGAGCGTCTGGGCAGAACATCGTCGTCTGACGTACCGGATGCTGAACTGTGCCTGGCAGAGAGCACCTTCATCTTCGACCACCTCACTCGCAAGGTCTACTTCACAATCGCTCCCATCCTGCCCGGACCCAAGGTGAATCTGATCGAGACCATCGGGGGAATAGACCCCGACTATGATCAGGCCGAGGACCTGAATGTCGCAGGCCGAATTCTATCCGCGGGCGGCAAGGAGCAGTATGAGGCAGCTGTGCTCATGGCAAAGGAGCACATCAGGGATGGAGACATCTTCCAGATAGTATTGGCCCGATCGACCAGAATTGAGTGCCCGGATTCGGTCAAACTTTACAGGAAGCTGCGCAGCATCAACCCCAGCCCCTACACCTATCTCTTCGAGTTTGCAGACCTGGCCATAGTAGGAGCTTCTCCTGAGACCCTCTTCAATACCTACGACCGCAAGTTAAGGGTCAATCCCATTGCCGGCACCTGCCCGAGGGGAAGGACCAGAGAGGAAGACGACAGGTATGCCAGGATAATGCTGGGAGACGAGAAGGAGAGGGCGGAGCACGTCATGCTGGTGGACCTGGGCCGGAACGATGTGCGAAGCGTCTGCCGCTCCGGCACCGTGCAGGTGGACGATTTCATGTCTGTGCTCAAGTACTCGCATGTGCAGCACATTGAGACCACCGTCTCCGGCGAGCTGAGAGAGGAGTGCGACCAGTTCGATGCCGCTCGATCGGTCTTTCCGGCAGGAACGCTATCAGGAGCGCCCAAACTGAGGGCGATGGAAATCATCGACGACCTGGAGGGCGCGCCCAGGGGAATCTACGGCGGCGGAATAGGCTACTTTTCCATAGACGGCAGCTCAGACTTTGCCATAGCCATCAGAAGCGTTCTCGTCAAGGATAAGGTGGCCACGGTTCAGGCGGGAGCGGGGATAGTGGCGGACTCCGAACCGGAAAAGGAGTTTATGGAGACAGAAAGGAAGATGGCGGCCATGAAGAGGGCATTGGGGGTAGCAGTATGAAGACAAGTGCTGTTCGCCCGATTTTATTTGTGGACAACCAGGACTCCTTTGTATGGAATCTGGTGGATTATGTCTCTCAGTTCTATGAAGGAACCGAGGTACGATCCAACCGCGTAACTCTGGCAGAGGTGGCGGCCATGAAGCCTCTGGGGATAGTAATATCTCCGGGACCCGGCCATCCTGCCAACCCGCGGGATATCGGAAGCTGCCTGGAGATAATCAAGGAGTTTGGCAGTACACCCATACTTGGGGTCTGCCTCGGCCACCAGGCCATGAACATCGCCTACGGAGGGACCATATCCCATACAAAACCATTGCACGGCAAGACATCGCTGATCGAGCATGACGGCCGGGGCATATTCCGGGGAGTGGAAAATCCCATCGTGGGAGGGCGGTATCACTCCCTGGCCATCGAAAAGCTATCCCCGGAGCTTGTGGTCGCCGCCAGGACGGCAGATGGAGTGATCATGAGCGTGCGGCACAGGAGCCGGCCCCACTGCGGACTGCAGTTTCATCCCGAGTCGGTTCTCACCCCATCCGGAAAAAAGCTGATCAGCAACTGGATAGAGGATGTGGCCCTATGCACTCGCTGATCGATGGGATCCTGGCCGCTTCCCGGGAAAGGGGCTTTGCCGCGGCTGCCGCCTGGCCGAGGTCAGAGCAGCGGGACCTTGTCAGCTCTGCTCAGGCCCTGAGAGGGCGGGGCATCATCCCCATCATCGCCGAGATCAAGCCCAAGGCGCTGGGCAGGCCGCTCACTGCAGATGAGGTGGCTTTCTATGCCCGGTCCTACGGGCAGAACAATGCCTGCGCAGTCTCCGTTCTCACCGAGCCCACCAATTTCAGAGGTTCTCTGCAAAACGCTCTCATCGCCCGCCGGGCAGGTCTTCCCGTCCTGCGAAAGGACTTCATCTTCGACGAGGGGCAGCTGGGGGAGGTGCAGGCCGATCTGATACTGCTCATCGCCGCTCTGGGAATCGACCTGGACCAGTTCGTGAGTGCCGTCAGTGCCTATGGAATGGAGCCGCTGGTGGAGGTCCACACGGAAGGAGAGCTGAACGCGGCCCTGAATACGTCTGCCGGGATCATCGGCATCAACAACCGCAACCTGAATACTCTGGAGGTTGACCTGAAAACCTTCGAGCGGCTCGCGCCGAGGGCAAAGGAGGCAGGAGTCTTTCTGGTGGCGGAGAGCGGGGTTCACAGCCATGAGGACGCCCTGCGCATGATGCGGGCCGGGGCGGATGCTCTCCTGGTGGGCAGCGAGCTGATGAGCAGGCCGGAGAGGCTGGGGGAATTGAATCGGTTCTGATGCGCTTATTTATCGGGATCAGAAGAGATCTATGTCACTTCAACCTGGACTTGGCCTATGAAAAGGCTCTCTTCTGCGGGAGTGGCTGCCATGTCCTCTTTCAAGGCCTGCAGATGAGCCTCTATGGCCTCTTTGCTGTTTTTCAGGGTTTCATCGATGCTCTCACCCTGCGAATAGCAGCCAGGAAGAGCTGGAACCTCTGACCAGAAGCCTCCTTCCTCGGCCTGATGTATCAATATAGTATAATTCATCTTCAAACACCTTTCAAGAGCTTCAAGAACTCCTCATCGTCAAGACCGGCTTTTCTTATTGCCGATTTGAGCAGACCGATCTTAAGATCACCGGATACGGGAATAGTAATGAGTTGGCCATTTGGCATCTTGATATTTATATGGTCGCCTTTGCCCTGGCGAACAATTCCGCCTGCCCTGACAAAGGCCTTGACAGCTTCCTTACCGCTAACATTCCTCATCAGGCTCAAAGACGATCCACTCCAATTGACCAGGGAATATAATAGTTGGTCTTTGTACATTTAGCTTTCGCGATGCCCTGCGCATGATGCGGGCCGGGGCGGATGCTCTCCTGGTAGGCAGCGGACTGATGAGTAGGCCCAAGAGGCTGGGGGAGCTGAATTATATCTAATGTCATTTATACATAAGAACACTTTCGCTCCGCAATACATGATTATTTATCTCCTGCCCGACGATTCGCAATAAATAGAAACTGTAGGCGGCAAACATGCAACAGCTTTTGCCCATAAATGTCTCAATGGATATCAACGAAGTCCATCGAGCAAGAGCGAGAAAAATCAAAGCAGCTATCTTAAACGATGATCGTTTCTTCTTAAATGCACCCCCAAAGATGTCCCTTTGATCTGTGCTTTCAGTGGGAAGGCAAGACAATCAATGTAGAGCGGAAGGACTTCACCGGGACCGGTGGATCCCAGAGCGACTATGTGGCCTCGATTGTCAATCAGAGCAGCCATCTATACCGGCAAGTCCTTGCTGGCCGGGAGCTGCAAGATCCCCTTATCATCGTAGTACTCGGCGATGATGGCGACATTATTCAGGCCATCAATAAAATCGTAATCAATAGAGGCATCAACGGTCAAAAAGCTGAGGACAGAATAATTGAGTACATATCTATGGTAGAGGACTTTGAAGCCAACTGCATTGGCATGAATATTCAGATATGGAGGCTCAAGATCGATCCCTGGAACAGAATGCTCCAATGCATCATGAGGATTTTGCATGGCGGCGATCTGACGGTCTTTCGACCGAGACCGGCTTTGAATGAAAGGCAGGCCATGGGGCTTTCCATTTTATGTGGAAAAGGCCTGGGTCCGGCTAAGTCCAAAGGCATACTGGAAAAATTTTTTGTCTCATTGGTGCCAAGGAAACCGGATACCTATCTGGACGATTGCCCGGGAATTGGTCCCAAGTCGGCAAAAGCAGTCCAGGAGGCGCTGATGATATCATCCAAGTGCGTAAATAGACCAAAAGGCAAGAGATCAAAAGTCAAGCGGCAATCGAAAGGACTATCGTGATCTCGACATAATTACCCGTCTCCGCCATATTCATAACCCCGTCGCGACGAGATACCATCCGGCAGGATGAAAAACCCGATGAAGATCGCCTATGTTTACGATGCCGTCTATCCCTGGGTGAAAGGAGGGGCGGAAAAGAGGATCTACGAACTCTCCAGCCGCCTGGCGAAGCGAGGGCATGAGGTTCATTGCTATGGCATGAAATGGTGGACTGGAGAGGACGAGATCCTCCAGGGCAAGGTGCACCTGCACGGCATCTGCCCGCCCATGCCCCTTTACAGCAATGGCAGAAGATCGATCTCCCAGGCAGCCTTCTTCGCGGGCAAGCTCCTCGCCCAGAGGATCGACTGCGATGTGATGGACTGCCAGAACTTCCCCTATTTATCCTGCTTTTCGGCTAAATTGCTCACCAGCCTCAGAGGGCAGAAGCTCTTCATCACCTGGCATGAGGTCTGGGGCGATTACTGGCAGAGCTACCTGGGAGAGATAGGCAGAGCCGGCCAGGCCGTTGAGTGGTCTGCCGCCCGGTTGACGGAAAGGAACATCGCCGTATCAGCGAGGACACAAAGGGATCTGCTGAGCCTGGGAGCCAGAGCGATTGCGGTTGTGCCCAATGGAATAGACTGGCAGGGAATAAACCGGGTACATGCATCTTCCACGCAGTCCGATATCATCTATGTGGGCAGGCTCGTCGGGCACAAGAACCTGGATCTGCTCATTCGGGCACTTGCAATTGTCAAAGAGGAGATTCCTGATGTGAAGGCGGTAATAGTAGGCGACGGACCGGAGAATGAAAAATTAAAATCGCTGGTAAACGAAAAGAAACTGGCAGCGAATGTTGACTTTAAAGGATTTCTGGAAAATTACAATGAGGCTCTGTCTCTCATGAAATCGTCTCGCATATTCGTAGCTCCATCCGCCAGAGAGGGATTTGGCATGGCCGCTCTGGAAGCAAATGCCTGCGGGCTTCCTGTGATTACTATTGAGCACAAGATGAATGCAGTGATGGATCTGGTCACGAAGAAGACGGGATCCGTCTGCCTGCCTACGGAGCAGGCTCTGGCCGAGGCAATCTCTCGCATACTGCCAAAGAAGGAAGAGATGCGAGGGCGGTGCATAGAAGAAGCAAAGAAGTATGACTGGGAGACGGGTTGCGAACGGGCAGAAAGGGCTTATGCCAATCGCACGGACACAATGAACAGATGAAGATTTCCAAGACAATAACTCCTGCGGCAATTCGACAGACTGATATAGAAGATCGCGAATTTTGAGAAATTGATAATTATGAGCACACTGGTTACAGGCGGCGCAGGATTCATCGGTTCTAACCTTGTTGAGGATCTATTGAAAGCAGGCGAAGATATAGTGGTTCTGGATAATATGCACACCGGTAGCCCCAGCAACCTGGATGGGCTACAAGGCGGATTGAAGCTCATCCAGGCAAGCTGCAACGATCTGCCTGGTATGGATCTTCATCCTGAAAAGATCTACCATATGGGTATTCCATCTTCCTCGCCCATGTACAAGAAGAATCCATACCTGGTCGGAGAAGCGATCAACGGATTTACGGCCGTTTTCGAGCTGGCCAGGAAGACCGGTGCGAGGGTGGTTTATGCTTCGTCATCATCGCTCTACAATGGCCTTTTGCCACCTCATCGAGAAGATATGACCATTCAGGTAACCGACTATTATACAGAAGCCCGATTGGCTATGGAGAGGATTGCCGAGCTTTACAGGCAGCTCTACAATATCGATTCCGTGGGCATGAGGTTTTTCTCGGTTTACGGGCCTAAGGAAACGGCCAAACAGCAATACGCAAATATGGTCACTCAGTTCCTCTGGGATATGCAAAACGGTAGGGAGCCTCTGATCTTCGGAGACGGCTTACAGACCAGGGATTTCACCTATGTAAAGGACCTGATACATGCCCTCAAGCTGGCCATGAATTCCGACTATCACGGCATTGTTAATGTGGGGACAGGAAAGGCTTACACTTTCAATCAGACTGTAGAGATTTTGAACAAGAATATGGGGTTGAACTTGAAGCCGAAATACACGGAGAACCCCATAAAGAATTATGTTCAGCATACCCAATCAGATACAACGAAGATAGAGAGGGTGCTCGGATTCAAGGCGAGATACAGCCTGGAAGACGGGGTAAAAGAACTTATCAAATATTATGCAAAATAAAGCGGCGATCTACTTGCATTTAAAAGATAAAAGTATATTGATAACAGGAATCAGCGGGTTCGTCGGGTCGCGAATGGCCAAACGACTGCATGGCGAAGGGGGCGAACGTCTTTGGCCTGCTACGTCGCCGTGCGGATGAAAAAGTGCCGCATAATATGCTGCGTCTGGGTCTAGGAAGAGATGTTCGGCTGCTGGAAGGCGACCAGGAGAGCATATCTGCTGCGATAGCGGGTCGATTGGAGACAAAGAGCGAGCGGCATTAATGCCCACTAGCGCCTTCAATCTTAGGACCAATATTTTTCCCCCACAATGTCCCATCACAATCTCTATGGCAAGCCGGTTAGGTTTTCATTGCCGATCAAACGGGAAAGTCGTCAGTGCCCATATCATAGGAAGTCCC
Organism: Methanosaeta sp. PtaU1.Bin112; assembly: GCA_002067705.1. GTDB lineage: Archaea > Halobacteriota > Methanosarcinia > Methanotrichales > Methanotrichaceae > Methanothrix. The sequence continues at coordinate 6,699 of MVRL01000125.1, read as the reverse complement.
CATTTATCGAGGCTACCACACTCCCCCCAAGACAAGATCTGAGATTTTTGGCGAGAGATATAGCGAAATCTCGTCTGCAAAAGTATTAAGTATTAAACCACGTCATTAGGCGCAATGATTCGCGTAGACGCAAAGACATTCGTATTATTATGTCTTATTGCATTATTTCCACTGCTATTTATTGCCAACCAGAGCATGAGCAGCGATGTGGCCAGCACCTACTTGGACATCAACCTCAACTCCAGCTCCTCATGGACGCAGATCAGGCTAGAAGGGGCGACGATAACTGGTTTGGAGGTCATGAGTTCCTCCTCTGGCATAAAACACTCTGGCGATGCTATACTTATGGAAGGTCCGGGAAAAGCCAGGGTAAGAGCAACAATAAACGCAATTCAGAATCCGGTCAATGTTTACCTCACCAAAGACGTGATGGGCCAGGCATCAGCCGATATTAATGGCATAGGCAGAATTGAGAACCTCAATCAGCCGATGACCATTCCCATAAGCCTTCGTACCAACTCTTCCATGGCAAAAATAGGCTTCAATGGATTGAGCATTAAAAAGAGCTCTATCAAGGAGATGAAAGGTAATGCATACCGACCGATAATAACGGATAGCTCGATTGCTATTGACAATCCGCTGGGCAGGGAGCTGGAGCTGGATCTCCTGGCTAATGCATCAGTCTACGATGAATTTCCTGCCTTCACCATGCAAAAAGCAGACAACGGAACCTTCCAGGCGAAGATAGGCGATTGGATTTACAATAATAATAAGACGATCAAGAGAACAATTAAAAATCTGCCGGTCACCGTTGAGATGACCTCCAATATGACTCAGATATTCTTCGACGGTGCGGAGATTTCCCGCGGTTGGACAACACAAATAGATGACCAGGGTTTGCAGGCAAACATTCTCGGAGACAACTTCATATTTTTAAATTACCTCCTGGATGGAAGCACCTTCCGCAGGGCATCCTTCTTAATGGACCTGAATTACAGCCGCAATAGCAAGCTTGCTATATATAAAAATAACTCGGGCTTCGTTAGAGTGCGAATCGCGAATAGGGATTATTTCCTGGCCAACTCCAGCAAGACAAAAACTTACGTAACAGGCAGCTTTGCGTTGGACGATCTCAATGATGATAACCGTCCAGTAAAAAAATTATCAGTGCCTTTGTACATTGAGACAACCTCCGATTGGACGGATATTACCCTTGATGGGCTGGAAGGTGCCGAGATCGCGGTCTCCAAAGTAGAAGGAAACATATCTCAGCCGGTCGTCTCTGACGGCAAGATATCCATTAAGAAAGGCACTATAGAGGACAGAAGCATTGCCAGGGTAGAAGCCGTGGTAAAGGCGGAAAGCCAAAGAGATGGACTGATAAAGATAGAAAAAGGAGGATTGGGATATGCTCGAGTTGGAGTAGGCCAGATAGCCACCTTCAATAATATCGGTGAGGGCAAAGGCGATCCAACAAATCCGAGGCTGTTTCGCATGCCGGTTCTGCCCAAGGCAGAGGTCGCACCGGATATAATATATAATCCCGTAGCATATATTTTACCACTCTATTCCATACTATCTGATCAGGGTCTGACGATTGAAGAGACTCAGCCCAAGGAGGTCTCGTTATCCATTACGGTAGATGAGATTCCCGAAAAGGGCTTTCGCGTCAGCGTTCCAGTTGCAGAAGGCATTAGGGTCTATATCTTAATCGCGTTTCTGATACTGCTTGTATTCAGCGCTGCTATCTTGAGACTTGATGCGCGCCTGGGACTTTCCGATATCGCTTATCGCGACAGGATTTGGAGGCAGATCGATGAGCTGGCAAAACTGCCCTTCTCTTCGGCATTGATCATCGAATGCTTGCTGGCCTTCATTGTTATACCGATCATCGTCGTTTATGAAGCCGCATGGGTGGTATTGATAATTTTCCTGCTGCTGATAACGGCCACGGCCCTCCGCCTGGCTGGAATCAAGAGGCGATCTGCGGAGACAATGGATTGGCTTTTAGCAAAAAGAGAGACAATCAGTTTATTGCTGGCGGCGACAATATACTTGATCGTTTACTACCTCCTAATTGCCAGGCAGGAGTTGGGCCCGAATATAAGCAGGCTTTTGCTCATCGGAATTGCCACTACTCTGTGTCTCCTCTATCTTTTCTTCATCCATCCAAGCCGAAGGGCTTATCGGAATAAAATATGGGAACTGATATTGGGCAACCTGGAAGATATGCCGATATCGTCGGTCATCATCCTTGACGCTTTGATCTGCCTGGCCGTCACACCATTCCTCCTGCTGAGCATTGAGAGCATGGCAAACAATGCGGCCATACTGGCATATCTGCTGCTGGTAGCCGGAGTTGCCGTCAGATTTTTAGAGATGAAGGATCTGCTGAATACAGATAAGCAGAAGGAAATGCTGATCAAGATCCTCACCCTGGCGATTTTGCCGACGGCAGGAATGCAAGGAGCATCCAAGCTTATGACGGTCAACCCAGGTGCGGGACAGATCCTATTTGCTCTGATGATAATTTCAACGGCAGTGTTGGTGGCTTTCTTATATTATTATCAGAGGAAACGAATACAGACCACGGGAATTAATGATGAATTCGAGTCTTGATTGAGGGGATGCATACGAGAATATCAGTTGTAGGCGGAGGATATGTCGGCCTGGTGTCTGCCGCATGCTTTTCACAGCTAGGCCATATTGTCAACCTTATAGAAATTGATCCGACAAAAGTTCAGGCCATCAACCAGGGCAGGCCGCCCATATACGAGAACGGTCTGGAGGAGATTCTCCTGGCACATGTGGGCAAGAATTTAACGGCCACATCGAGCTATGAAAGCATCCCGGATTCAGAGGTTGTTCTGATTTGCGTAGGAACTCCGCAGGCACAGGATGGTGGGGCAGACCTTTCCATGATCTCATCCGCAGCCAGGTCGATTGGCATCGCTCTTCAAAGAAGCGATGGGTATCATGTGGTAGCTGTTAAAAGCACAGTCCCACCAGGCACAACCGAGCATCTGGTCAGGCCAACAGTCATGAAATGCTCAGAAAAAGATGCTAACGCAATCGGTTTTGTCATGAATCCGGAGTTTCTTAGGGAGGGATTGGCAGTCCAGGATTTTATGAAACCGGACCGGATTGTTATAGGTAGCTCGGACCAGATGGCAGGGGACAGATTTGAGGGCATCTACAGCGGCCTTGAAGCGCCGTTGATCAGAACCAGTCTGACCGCAGCAGAGATGATCAAGTATACATCCAATGCTTTCCTGTCAACCAAGATCTCCTTCTCCAATGAGATCGGAAACATATGCAAACGCTTGGGAATAGACGTCTACGAGGTTATGAAAGGCGTAGGCCTAGATCACAGAATTAACCCCTATTTCCTCAACGCGGGGGCCGGCTTTGGCGGAAGCTGTTTCCCCAAGGACGTATCTGCCTTGATCCATCTGGCAAAGAACGTTGGGGAGGATCCAGCGTTGCTCAATGCCGTGGTGGAGATCAACGATAAACAGCCAATGCGCATGATAGAGCTGTTGGAGAAAAGAGTAGGTAACCTGCAGGGGAAGAAGATTGCGGTTATCGGATTGGCCTTCAAGAATGATACAGATGATGCTCGGGAATCAAGGGCCATCCCGGTGATCATAGAATTGATTCAAAGGGGCGCAAAGGTTGCTGCCTACGATCCTCAGGCCAATTCCTCTATGAGTAAGATCGTTCCGGAGATATCATATTGTGCAAATCCATCCGATGCGCTGGAGATGGCAGACGCCTGTCTGGTGATGACCGAATGGCCTGAGTTCAGCTACCTCGATAGAGAGTTTGACCTAATGAAGAGGAAGGTTATCATCGAAGGCAGAAGGATTCTCTCATGCAAGGATGCAGAAGGCATCTGCTGGTAGCGTCAGGAAAAGATTAAGCGGAACAAGAGAAAGAGGGATAATAAAATTGAACTTAATGGTTAAAAAGGCAGTGATACCTGCGGCGGGGCTTGGAACTAGGTTTCTGCCATTGACCAAAGCCCAGCCCAAAGAGATGCTGCCTGTGGTGGACAAACCGGTCATTCAGTATGTCGTGGAAGAAGCTGTAGCATCCGGAATAGAGGACATTCTGATAATCACGGGTCGAAGCAAGAGGGCCATAGAAGATCATTTCGATGTCTGCTTCGAACTGGAATGGAAGCTGAAACAGAAGGGAGACTCTGCGCTCTACGAGCAAACGGAGAGCCTCTCCAATATGGTAGATATTCACTATATACGTCAGAAGGAGCAAAAGGGACTGGGTGATGCCATTCTGCACGCAGAAAGACATTGCGACGGCGAGCCGTTTGCAGTTCTGCTGGGCGATACCATAACTATACCGGTGAAATATGAAAAGACCTGCACCAGTCAGATGATAGATGCCTTCAGCAAGTTTCAGAGCTCCATCATAGCGGTGGAGCCGGTGGCCAGGGAGAAGATAAAGGACTACGGAATCATAGATGGAAAAAAGCTAGAGGGTGGTGCCTACAGGATCCAAGACATTGTGGAGAAGCCTAAACCTGAAAATGCGCCATCGAACCTGGGTGCGATAGGAAGGTATGTCCTCACCCCCGATATCTTCGGCCTCCTAAAGGATACCCCGCCTGGACATGGAAATGAGGTACAGCTCACAGATGCTTTGAGGAGATTAAACGGACCAATTGGACTGGTTACAAAATGCAGACGATATGATATCGGGGATAAGCTCGGCTGGATGAAGTCGAATATCGAACTGAGCTTAGAGCGAGAGGAGTTTTCAGGAGATCTCAAAGCCTTTCTGAAGATATTAGCTGCAAACGAGAGTGGATCTGCTTGATTTGGGACTATAAAAAAGAGGTTGAAGCGATAGAGAAGAACCTTGGGGACCTCACCTTCGAAGACAGAAGGGTCCTGATAACCGGCGGAGCTGGTTTTCTGGGATCCTGGATGTGCGATATACTGGTTCATCAGGGTGCGAAGGTAGTCTGCGTCGATAACCTGGCCAGTGGCCTAAAGTCAAATATCGCCCATCTGCTGGATTTGGAGAATTTCCGTTTCATAGAGCACGATATCAGTGAGCCCATATTCCTCGAAGAGAAGCTGGACCTGGTAGTTCACATGGCGAGCAGAGCCTCTCCTTTCGAGTTCGAGCATTACCCCATTGAAATACTCAAGGCAAACACAATTGGTCTTATGAACTCGCTGGAGATTGCGAAGAAAAATCAGGCCAGACTGCTATACACATCTACAAGCGAGACCTATGGCAACCCATTGGTAGTGCCCACACCGGAAAGCTATTATGGAAATGTCAATGCTATTGGCCCAAGAGGATGTTATGATGAGGCCAAGCGATGCGGCGAGGCCTATGTCACTGCCTACAAGAACCAGTTTGGTCTGGACACGAGGATGGCCAGGATTTTCAATACCTATGGCCCCAGGATGAGGTTTGACGGGATTTATGGTCGGGCCATTCCCAGGTTCATAGACCAGGCCCTGAACGACCGACCCATAACCGTTTTCGGGGACGGAAGCCAGACACGAAGCTTCACCTACCTGACAGATCAGATCGAAGGGTTGCTGAAGCTGGCCTGCCTGGAAGAAGCCCGTGGAAGTGTGATAAACATAGGCAACGACAAGGAGACGACGATCCTCGATATGGCGAAAAAGGTTCTGGAGATAACCAGGTCTCGATCAGAGATTACATTTCATCCTCTGCCCAAGGATGATCCCTTGCGCAGGAAGCCGGTCATAACCAGGGCTGAGGAGGTATTGGGCTGGCAGCCCAAGGTACCGTTGCAGGACGGGCTGGCCAGGACCATTGAATGGTACAAATCATCGAAATGATGCAGATGCAAGATCTCTTCGTTTCAACTTCATGCCTGGGCGGCACGAGGGATCTTCAGGAAATACTGGAGATCTACAGCGCTCACGGCATAAAAAATGTGGAGTTAAGCGGCGGTCTGGACTGCACGGGAGATGCAGAGGGGATTCTCAAGAAGCACTCTCATCTCAATTTTATTATTCATAACTACTTTCCGCCAGTCAGTTATCCATTCATCATGAACCTGGCTTCTCAGGACGCAATGATTAGAGAGAGAAGCGTGGCCATCTGCAAGAAGGCAATAGATCTCTGCGCCCAGTTTCGTTGCCGGTTGTACTCCTTTCATCCCGGATTTCGAGTGGAAAAAACGCTGGGATTGAATTTTGAGTTTGCAGGAGAGCGGCTTGTCTCCTATGAAGCAGCGTTCGAGAAATTTGCGATATCGGTTGAGGATATTTCTGCCTATGCTAAGATCAAAGGCGTAAAGATAGCTCTGGAAAACCTGGAGCATAAGAATGAGGCTTACATGATGACCAGGCCAGAGGAATTCTCACATATTCAAGACATTTTTCCGGAAGTTGGGGTTCTCCTCGATCTGGGGCATCTGAAGATTGCTTCCAAAAGACTTGGTTTTAGGATTGATGAATTCATCAGAGCTGTTCAGGATAACATCCTGGAGGTGCATATCCACGAGAACGATGGCAAAGAAGACCTGCACTGGGAGCCCCTCAAGAGCGAGTTGATGGAGCTGTTGTTGAGAGTTGATTGCCAGACGATTGTGCTGGAGAGCCGCAATTTGAGTGCAGAGAGGATTATTCTCAATCTGCGCGCCCTGGAAGAGGCCTGCATCCGGATTTGATCAAGCTAAAACCGATT